>JBKPNQ010000001.1:0-26494 GCA_046732715.1 Acidobacteriota bacterium
GCTCCCGCCCCCGCGCCTGCCTCGCTCGCGCGCGCGCTCGCCGGTGTCGACGCCAGCAGATTCATGAGATAGGTTCTAATACAAGAATCGACCCTGGCTGATCCTTCATGACCGATTCAGATCGCAACGATCTTCCGCCCAGGCCAACGCGTGCCCTCGAAGGTGTTCGCGTGCTCGACGTAACCCAATTCATGGCCGGGCCGTACTGCTCGACCATCCTGGCGGATCTCGGCGCCGACGTCATCAAGATAGAACCGCCGTCGGGAGACTCGACCCGGCAGATGGTCGGCGCGTCCGGCTCGGAGAGTCCAAGTTTCAATGCGGTCAATCGCGGCAAACGCAGCCTGATCGTGAACCTCAAATTGCCGGATGGGCAGCAGCTCTTCAAACGCCTGGCGCAATCGTCGGACATCGTAATCGAGAATTACCGGCCGGGCGTGATGCGCGCGTTTGGCCTTGGATATGACTCACTCGCGCCGCTCAACCCGAGGCTGATCTACGCGTCGATTTCCGGCTACGGGCAGACCGGGCCGGACCGTGCAAAAGGCGGCTTCGATCTCATCGCGCAAGGCGTGTCCGGGATCATGTCGGTCACCGGCGAGCCGGGCCGGCCACCCGTCAAGGCGGGGATTCCGCTCACCGATCTCGGCGCCGCGCTGTTTGCCGTCACGGGAGTCCTCGCGGCCTTGCATCATCGAACGGCGACACACGCCGGTCAGTACATCGACACGTCGCTCGTTGAAGCCGGGATCGCACTGTCCGTGTGGGAAGCGACGGAGTATTTTTCCGGGCCAGGCGTGCCGGCGCCACTGGGATCGGCACATCGAATGAACGCTCCCTACCAGGCGATTCGGTGCGCCGATGGATACGTCACGATCGGCGCGAATACCGATCGACTGTTTCAGCGGTTATGCGGCGTGCTCGGCCATCCGGAATGGAGCGATGCGCCTGAGTTCGTGAACAACCGCCAACGCGTGCGCAACCGCTCGAAACTGGCGGCGTTGATTGAAGCCGTCATGAGCCAGCAGCCCTGCGGCTACTGGTTGTCGGCCTTCGAGGCCGCCGACATTCCCTGCGGCCCGATCAACGACTACGCCCACGTGTTTGCCGACCCGCAGGTCAGCGCGCGTAGCATGGTGCTCGAAACCGACCATCCGGTTCTCGGGCGCCTCCGAACACTTGGTTCACCAATCAAGATGAGCGCCACGCCGACTGATGCCGGCCGGCGTGCGCCGCTCCTCGGCGAGCACACCGAGGAAGTGCTGAAAGAATTTGGCTTGAGCGCCAATGAAATCGCGGCGCTGAGGCAAGTCGGGGCGATTCGGTAGGCATTTCTTACTTTGCGCTGGGGCCCCACCCCCAGCGCCCGCCAGCGCTCGCTCATTCGCTCGCGCCGATTCATCGCTACGACCGCTCAGTCTAGGGCGATCTTCAACACTTCAGCCAGGTGCATCGCGCGCCGTCCTGTCGCTTGTTCGATCTGCTCGCGGCAACTGAATCCGTCGGCGACGACTAACGTATCGGCAGTGGCGGCGCGCACCGCCGGGAGCAACCGCCGCTCGCCGATTGCCTGCGAGACCGCAAATTTGTCCGCTTCAAACCCGAAGGCGCCGGCCATCCCACAGCATCCCGTGTCGGGTGAATCGAGTGTCGTGCCCATCTGTCGAAGAATGGCTTCTTCGTGGCCCATCTTCATCAGGGCTTTCTGGTGGCAATGGCCGTGAAGCAGAACGCGTTTGGCCAGGGGCGGCGGTTCATAGGGGATCGGCCCGGATTCCAGCAGCTCTGACAGCACGACCGTCAGGCGACTCAGGCGGACCGCGCGATCGTCTGTCGGGAACAGGTTGCGAAGCTCGTCGCGGAAGACAGACGCGCAGCTCGGCTCGAGAACGACGAGTGGGACACCGGCGTCGATCGGATCCTCGAGTTCGTTGAGAATCAATCGCAGATACGCCTTCGCGCGATCGAGCAAGCCGAAGTCATACAGCGGCCGCCCGCAGCACAGCCCGGCAGGAGGAATCGCGACGGCGTATCCGGCCGACTCGAGCACCTGCATCGCGGCACGGCTCGTCTCCGGATGAAAGTAGTTATTGAACGTATCGACCCATAGGATCACGTTCGGCCGCTTCGGCGAAGCCGTCGATCGGTCGTTTCGGCGCCGGCGCCCAACCGTGGGAACTGCATGCTTCGTGGCCCACTGACGAAAAGTCATCGGCGCAAGGGAGGGAAGCCGTCGCTCGGGCGCAATGTGCAGGATCTGTTTGACGACCTGGCTCAAACCGGGCGTCTGCATCAGCGCATTCGCGAGTGAGGGCGCCACAGCGCCGAGGCGCAGCCATCTATCGATCATGCCAAATGCATAGGCGTGAATCGGTCGCCGTTGGCCTTCGTAGTAATGCGACAGGAACTCCGCACGATACGTCGCCATGTCAACGTTCGCCGGACACTCCGACTTGCAGGCCTTGCACGACAAACAGAGGTCGAGCGTCTGCTTGACGTCATCGTCCTGCCAGCCGTTGGTAACAACCTCTGCCTGGAGCAGCTCGAACAACATGTGAGCACGGCCGCGCGTGCTGTGCTGCTCCTCGAGCGTCACCATGTAACTGGGGCACATCGTCCCGGCGTCGTGCTTCCGGCACTCGCCCAGCCCGACGCAGCGCAAGGTGGCTCGCTCAATCGACCCGCTGTCGTCAGGGAACGCGAAGTGCGTGCGCGGACGCCGAGGCGAGTAGTCCGCTCCCAGGCGCAGGTTCTCGGTCGGCAGGTAAGCGTCCACCAGCTTGTGCGGATTGAGCTTGTTGTCGGGATCCCAGATCGCTTTGAACTCACGAAACGCGGCCATCAACTCGTCGCCGAACATCTTTGGCAGAAGCGCACCGCGCGACTGGCCGTCGCCGTGTTCTCCGGACAGCGAACCGCCATACCGAATCACGAGATCCGCCGCACGGTTCACGAACTCGCCGTACTTCCGAATGCCGCTTTCGGTTTCCAGGTCGAAATTGACGCGCATGTGGATGCAGCCGTGGCCGAAGTGGCCGTAGAACGCGGTCCGATACTGGTAGTCGTCCAGCAGTTTGCGCAGCTCGCGCAAGTAGGCGCCCAGCTGCTCGGGAGCCACCGCGGCATCGTCCCAGCCCTCCCATTCGAGCGGCGCACCGGGCGCAGTCGCGGCGGCGCGTGGACCGGCCTCGCGAATGCGCCACATCGCGCGCGCTTCGGCCGCCGAGTAGGTGCGAACGCTTGGCCCGTTGGGAATCCGCGTCGCCCAGTCGGTGAACTGCGCGGCCGTGCGGTTGGCTTCGTCTGCGCTGTCGAAACCGAACTCGACCAGCAGATAGCCGCGGCCGTCGGGAACGAGGTCGAGGTGTGGCGCGCCTTTTTTTCGAAGACCGTCAACCATCGATCCTTCGAAACCCTCGAGGCCGATGGGTTGAAACTGAAGAATGTCCGGGACGTGATCGGCGGCCGCAAAGGCGTCCGCATAGCCCAGCCCGATCAACGAGCGGTGTTGAGGACTGGGAATCAGTTTGACCTTGGCTTCGAGCACGATCGCACACGTACCTTCGCTTCCCACGAGCGCGCGCCCGACATGAAATCCATGTTCGGGCAGCAAGTCATCGAGGTTGTACCCGGATACACGCCTGGGAATTCGTGGGAATCGTTCACGAATCCGATCGCCGTACCGCTCACGAAGGGCGATCAAGCGCGAGCGGATTTGCTCGGCTCGAGCCGCATCAGTCGCCGACATCGCTTCTACAGCGTTGGCACCGGCAACGAGTCTCGTACCGTCATAGAGCAGGATGCTCAGGTGTTCGACGTTGTCGACAGTCTTGCCCGCCAGCAACGAATGGGTGCCGCAGGAGTTGTTGCCGATCATGCCGCCAAGTGTGCAGCGGCTGTGGGTGGACGGATCGGGTCCGAACGTGAGGCGGTGCGCTTCCGCCGCGTTGCGCAACGAATCGAGAACCAGACCAGGCTGAACCCGGGCGAAACGCTGAACCGGATCGATTTCCACGATCCGGTTCATGTACTTGGTGAAGTCGAGAACAACGGCGACGTTGCAGCACTGCCCCGCCAAGCTCGTGCCGGCGCCTCGGGGCAAAACTGGTGCGCCGTACTGCCGGCACACGGCCACCGCCGCGATGACGTCGTCGGCGTCCGTGGGGACAACAAGACCGATTGGTATCTGTCGGTAATTTGAACCATCGGTCGCGTACAGCGCTCGACTGCCAAGATCGAATCGGACATCTCCCCGAATCTCCCGCCTCAAGTCGCGTTCGAGGTCTGCGGCCTCGGGAAAGGTGTCGATTGGTTTGGCGTGCGAACTGAGAGGAAGTGGTGCGATCACTATCCGATGGGTTGCGCGGACGGAACGTCCTGAACCAAGCTGCGAAGAGCCGCCGTGACACCACCCTCCCGATGGGGGACGCCCGCCGCACGCAGCCCCATTTCGATGCCGCTCAAGGTCGCGGCCAGCATCAGATCGTTGAAGCTGCCAAGGTGGCCGATCCGGACGACTTTTCCCGCCAGCTTGGAGAGGCCGCCGCCAAGCGACATGTCGAACTGGTCGAGGACGAGCGCGCGGAATCGATCCGCGTCGTGTCCGTCGGGCATGAAGAACGCCGTCATCGAGCTCGAGTACTCGCGAGGATTCTCGCAGACCATGTCGAGCCCCCACGCTTCGACCGCCGTTCGCGTCGCGCGGGCGTGGCGACCGTGACGTCGAAAGACGTGGTGAAGCCCTTCCTCATGCAGCATCCGCAGCGCCTCACGAAGGGCGAACAACAGATTCGTCGCAGGAGTATAGGGAAAGTACCCGTGGCGATTCTGATCGAGCACTGGTCGCCAATCCCAATAATTCCTCGGGAGTTTTGCCTTCCTGCTGGCGGCGATCGCCTTGTCTGACACCGCGTTGAACCCAAGGCCCGGCGGCAACATCAAACCCTTCTGGGATCCGACGACGGTGACGTCAACCTCCCACTCGTCCTGGCGAAAGTCGATCGAGCCCAGCGACGAGACCGCATCGACGATGAGCAGTGCGGGATGACCGACGCGGTCCATGGCCTTTCGAAGCGCGCCGATGCGACTGGTCACGCCCGTCGACGTCTCGTTGTGCACGACGACGACGGCATTAAAGGTTCGCTTCTCGTCGGCGGCGAGGCGGCTTTCGAGGTCTGTCTCGGACGCTCCTCGACGCCAGTTGCCAGGCACATACTCGACGATCAGACCCAGCCGCTCCGCAATCCCGCGCCACACCTGCGAAAAGTGACCGGTCTCGAAGATGAGAACCCGATCGCCTGGTGACAGCGTGTTGACCAGCGCCGCTTCCGCCGCCCCGGTTCCGGAAGAAGGAAAGATGATGACCGGGCCGCTCGTTTGGAAAACCGGCTTCAGCGTATCCAGGATCTCGCGCGTCAGCACGGCAAACTCCGGCCCGCGGTGATCGATCACCGGCTGATCCATCGCGCGCAGGATGCGGTCAGGAACGTTGGTCGGCCCTGGGATCTGGAGAAAGTGCCGACCACTGTGGTGCATGACGACTCAGTTTAAAGGGACAAAAGACAAGGGACAAGGGATAAGGACAAGAGACAAGGGACAACGGACAAGGGAGACGTTAATATGACACCTGCACGATGCAGCGTTTTCCAGCGTATTGGTTCTCATTGTTCCTCGCGTGCGGTCTCGCCGCTGGAGTTGCGTTGATTGCACAACGGTCAGTACCAACGGCATCGACCTCATTGAAGTGGGGGTACGGTGGCGGCCCCGAGCAGAATCGATATTCCGCTCTCAAGCAAATCAATCGCGGCAACGTAAGACAGCTGGCTCTCGCCTGGACGTACGACACCGGTGAACAAGGAGCCATGCAGACGCAGCCTCTGGTCGTTGGCGACGTTTTGTATGGCTATACACCAACGCACAAGACGTTCGCCGTCAACGCGAGCACCGGCGCCGAGTTGTGGGTGTTCGACTCCGGCATCCGCGGCAATGGACCTAACCGCGGATTGATGTACTGGGCTTCGGGAAACGACCGTCGTGTCTTTGCCGCCGTCGACAACTTCATCTACGCGCTCAACGCCGCGACCGGCAGACCCATCGACACGTTCGGAAATAGCGGTCGTATCGATCTCCGTGAGAATCTCGGACGCGATCCGCAGCTGCAGAACGTCCGCATGACCAGCCCGGGCGTTGTGTATCGAGATCTGATGATCGTCGGCGGCCGTCTTGGTGAAAGCCTGCCAACGTCGCCCGGCGACGTACGCGCGTACGACGTGCGAACCGGCGCGATGCGATGGTCCTTCCACACCATTCCGCATCCTGGAGAATTCGGCTACGACACGTGGCCGAAAGATGCGTGGGAATATACCGGCGCCGCAAACAGCTGGCCCGGGATGGCGCTGGACGAAGCGCGCGGCCTGGTGTTCGTGCCGACGGGATCGGCCGCATCAGATTTCTACGGTGCGGATCGGCGGGGTGACAACCTGTTTGCCAATTCCCTCATCGCGCTGGAGGCCGCAACCGGCAAGCGCGTCTGGCACTTTCAGTTCGTCCGTCACGACATCTGGGACAGAGATCTCCCCTCGCCGCCGACTCTGGTGACCCTGCGGCGTAACGGTAGATCGATCGATGCCGTGGTTCAGGCGACGAAGCACGGGTTCGTGTTCGTTTTCGATCGTGCAACGGGCGAACCGCTCTTCCCGATCGAATACCAGAAGTATCCCGCCAGCCCGGTTCCGGGCGAAGCGGCCAACGAGACGCAGCCGCTGCCGACCAGGCCGGCGCCGTTCTCGCGACAGCTGCTGACCGCCGATCTGCTGACAACTCGCACACCTGCCGTCCACCAGTGGGCGCTCGATCAATTCAAAACGTTTCGCAGCGACGGGCAATTCCTGCCGCTCGCCGTCGATCAGCAAACGGTTGTTTTTCCCGGATTCGATGGCGGTGCGGAATGGGGCGGTCAGGCCTTCGATCCGGAAACCGGCGTCTACTACGTGAATGCCAACGACCTCGCGTGGACCGGAGGGCTCGCGCCGAATACCGGCGGGCAAAGCGGGCAGTCACTCTATCTGCAGCACTGCGCGACTTGCCATCGCGACGATCGGCTGGGTACACCGCCGCAGATTCCGTCGTTGATCGGGATCGCCGATCGCCAGACGTTCTCCACCATCGTCGGCGTGATCAGGCAAGGCCGAGGCCGTATGCCCGGCATGCCGCAGCTCGAAGGGACGACCGTCAACGCCATCGCGCAATTCGTCTTGACCGGTGAGGACGCTCCGGCTGCTCGCGGCACCGGCGGATCGGGCGGCGGCCGCGGCCGCGGCGGTTCGATCGATCCGCGGATCAACAACGACTTCCTGTTCACCGGCTATCGAAAGTTTCTCGATCCCGACAACTATCCCGCGATCGCGCCGCCGTGGGGCACGCTGAACGCGATCAACCTGAACACCGGCGACTACGCATGGAAGGTCCCGCTTGGCGAGTATCCAGATCTCGTCAAACAGGGACTCGCCAACACGGGCAGCGAGAACTACGGCGGGCCTATCGTCACAGCCGGCGGCCTGGTCTTCATCGCGGCCACGAATCACGATCGAAAGATCCGCGCCTTCGACAAAGCCACCGGCGCTCTCCTCTGGGAAGCGACGATGCCATCGTCAGGGAACGCCACACCCGCGATGTACCAAGTGAACGGCCGGCAATTCATTGTCGTCGCCGCGGGCGGTGGTAAATCACCGACGGGAGGGCCTGGGGGCGTGTATGTTGCCTACGCGTTGCCGTCGTCGTCGAATCGCTAATCACTGATCACTGATCCTGAATCACTGATCGCTGTATCGCGAATCCTTGAATCGTCGAATCGACGAATCCGTGATTCGATTCAAGGACTCAGCGATTCGAGGATCAGGGATTCGACGATGAGGGATACGGGATCAGCGATGAGGGATGAGCGATTCATTCCGCGCGGAGCGCGCTCATGGGTGAAATGGACGCGGCGCGCGTGGCCGGGATGATGGCGGCCGCGCAGGCGCACACGGCCAGAGCGATGGCGGCGAAGCCGAGTGCGAGCGGGTCCCAGAACTGGACGTTGTAGAGCTGCGCGGAGAGGAGCCGGCCGGCGCCGACGGCGAGCGGGAGTCCGAGTGCAAGGCCTACGGCCACCCGGCGGAAGGCGCCCTGCAGCACCATCTGAATGACGTTTTTTCGATCGGCGCCGAGCGCCATGCGCAGGCCGATCTCATTCGTGCGCTGCGCCACCTTGTAGGCGGTCACGCCATAGAGGCCAATCGCCGCGAGCACGAGCGCGACGATCCCAAACAACCCCGAGAGGCTTGCCACCGCACGCTGCTGATCGAACGATCGATCGACCTGCTGCTGGAGCGTTCGGACCGTCGTCACCGTCAGGTTTGGATCGACATCCGCCAGTGCACGCTTCACCTGCGGCTCGAGCACACCCGGTGGCGTGTTGGTCACGAGGAGCAGTCCCCGCGCGAAGTGCGAATTGAGTTCCAGCCGCTGCATCAGCGGGTTCGCGTAGTTGACCGTCTGCTCGAGCGGAACGTAGAACATCGGGCGCGCGGGCTGGTCGAGCGCAAACCCCGCGAACTTCGCGTCGCGAACGATACCGACAATGCGGTACGTGCCAACGTTCTCGGGGAGATCGAGACCGAAATGCTGATCGATGGGATCCTCGGTGTTCTTGAAGAAGCGGCGGACGAACGCCTCGTTCACCACCGCGACCCGTTCGCTAGTCTCGTTGTCGCTGCTCGCGAAGTAGCGCCCACGCGCGAGCTTTACACCCAGCTGCTGAAGATAATTCGCGCTGACCCTATCCCATGACGCGCCTGCCTGTTCGCCCGGTTTCGGCGCGGGATGTCCCGAAACCAGCACGAGTTCGCCCCAGTTGTCGGTGAGCGGGTTGTAAAGCGCGAGTCCCGCGCCCTGAACACCGGGCACGCGAGTGAGCCGCTCTTCGACATCGCGATAGATCGCCGCCAGCTTCTGCAGCGTGTAGGTCGACGGTGGCCGGTTCAACTGAACAAGGACGCGGCCGGGAATCTCGAACCCAAAGTCCTGCCGCTCGAGATTGCCCAGGCTGCGCGCGAGCATCGTCGATCCGGCCACGAGCACGACCGACAACGTCGCCTGGACAACGAGCAGGACGTTGCGCGCGAACGAGGAATGATCGCCCGTGCTGCGGCCGGCGCCGCGGAGTGCATCGATGGGATCGGTGCGGGTGGCAAACCATGCTGGTGCGGCACCGAACACGATGCCCGTGATCAGCGCGAGACCACATGCAAACGCGAGCACCATGGGCGCAGGCCGGGTATCCACCGGCAGGAACGTGGTTCCGGCGAACGCAAGCGCAAGCAGCAGTCGCGCGGCACTCACCGCGACAAAGAGTCCGGCGATCCCGCCAGCGATGGCCAGCAAGACGCTTTCTACGAGCGCCTGCGTCACGATCTGCTGGCGTGATGCGCCCATCGCGAGTCGCACCGCCGTCTGACCGCGACGCGCGACGCCTCGAGCGATCAGCAGGTTGGCCACGTTCGCGCAGGCAATCAGCAGCACCAGACCGCAGACCGCAAGGAGGATCTGAAGACTCCGTCCGTATTGCTCTTTCATGATGCCGACGCCGGACCCGGCAGGCACGACAGCAATGACCTGCTGCGGCAGGCTCTGGATCACGTCGGGCATCCAGTTGGCGGGATACCCGGAGTCGTGCTGCATCCACTGCCGAAGGACGCCGGTAAGTCGCGCATCCATGCCCTCGACCGTCGCCCCCGGCCGAAGACGTCCGATTGCGCGCAGCCATGCCGAGACCGGTTGCCGCAGGATCGACGTATCGCCGTTGATGAGCGGCTCCTGCTGAAGAGGAATGAAGAGATCTGGTGGATCGCCTCGCAGCGTCTCACCGAAAAACCCCGGCGGTGTGACCCCGACGACGGTGAACGGATTCCCTTCGATGTAGACGGTGCCGCCAATGAGCGCGCGATCCTCTCCGTAGGTGGTCTGCCAGGCGTGATGGCTCATGACGACGACGGGAGACGCCGCAGGCGTGTCATCGGCCGGGGTCAAGACACGTCCGCCAAATGCACCGATGCCGAGCGTCGAGAAATAATTGCCAGTGACGTACTGGGTCCGAAGCGGCCTCGCCGCCGTGTCCACCTGTGCACGGCGAACGCTCAATCGCGGACCGCTGGCCTGAAACGCCGTGATCTCTTCGAACTCCGGCAACTCAGCCTTCAGCCGCTCGAAGAGCGGATACGAAAACATGCCCCAGCGATCTTGAGGCCCGCCCTGAACGCAACACGTCGAGCTGTCGCCGATACGGTAGAGGCGCGACGGATCGCCGACCGGCAGTGAACGCAACATGACGGCATGGATGAGCGTGAAGATCGCAGTGGTCCCACCGATGCCGAGCGCAAGCGTGAGAATGGCCGTGACGGTGAAGATCCGCGCGGCCCAGAACTGCCGCAGCGCATATCGAAGCTCGCCAAACAGAGAACCCATGGCAGGCTTAGACGAGAGCCAGCGGCCAAACGTTGGCAGTTTTTAGTACTTAACGGAGCGGCTTCGCCCCTCGGACTCCCCTTGTACACGCGCGCTCGCGGAGCTGTTACCGGCGCCGGCAAGAGGACACTACCCCGAGCGACACGCCAGCCATCATTCGCCCGACACGTGCCGGCGAGAAGAACTGCGCCGGTGAGATCGTCCCCGCGTATCGCGCGATCGCTCGACTTATTCAAGCGTGAAGGACACGTACGTCAGCCTCCCGTCGCGCTGCACCTGCAGCGTGACGGCGACTCCCGACTTCAAAGCGTGCATGGTGTCCTTGAGATTCTGCAGGGTAGACACCTGCTGATTGTTCACGCTTCGGATGATGTCTCTTGGCTGCAGCGGCACTTCGCTGGTGGCGCCGGCTGCTCGCGCGACGACAATGACTCCGTACGGATCTCTGAGTCCTGTCGCCGCAGCGGCAATTCGACGATCGATTTCAACGCCCAGGATGCCGAGTTCCGGCACGATGTTCTTCTCAGGATCGGCCATGGCCGAAACGGAATCGAGCTCATTCCGATCTTCCACGGCCGTGACGCTGAGGCCCTGCTGCACGCCGCCTCTCAGAACGACGAGCTGTACCTTCTCAGTTGAATCTCGGAGCCGGAACTGGTAGTTCACGGTGGGCACGTTATCAGCGACCTGGCCGTCAACGGACACCAGAATGTCACCGACCTTCAGGCCGGCGGCCTCGGCCGGACCGCCTGGCCAGACGTCAGAAACAATCACGCCGTAATCCTTCGGCAAGCCCAGCCCGGCGGCCATACTCTGCGTGATCGTCTGGATGCTCATACCGATTTCCTGACGTCGCACGATGCCGTACTGCTTGAGTTGGCGGAACACCGTTCTGGTTGTTGCGCTGGGAATCGCGAATCCCAGCCCTTCGTTTCCGCCTGATTGCGAGACGATGAACGTGTTGACCCCGACGACTTCGCCGCGGATGTTGACCAGCGGTCCGCCGGAGTTACCTGGATTGATCGGCGCATCGGTCTGCACGTAGATCAACGGCGAGTCAGGATCCACCTGTCGTGCGACCGCAGACACGAGCCCGTGAGTCAGGCTGTTGCGCATGCCGATCGGGCTTCCGAAGGCGAACACCGTCTCGCCCTGCCGGACGTCGGAATAGGTCGCGAGTGGCAGTGACTGGAGCTTCATGCCATCGACCTTCAAGAGGGCCAGATCGAGTTCGGTCGTCATGCCGACAATGCGTGCCGGGACGACATTGGTTCGGGCGGAGAGGGCGGTACCCAGCGTTCCATCTGCGTTGGCTGGCGGCAGCACGACCTGGACTCGTTGTGCGCCATTGACCACATGCGCATTCGTCATGATGTAGCCATCCGGATCGATCACGAATCCCGATCCGGACGATCGCTGCCGGCCGACGACGACGCTCGTATCAGCTCGGCCGGTCTCTTCGCGCGCGCCATAGCTGGTGACCAGGATCTGCACGACGCTCGGCCAGACTTTTCTCGTCAGCGCGTCCACCGACTCGTTCATCCGCGCCAGTGGGTCCTGTGCGGGAACGGGTTTGCTTGGGCTCTGGGCAAACACGATGGACGCGGTGCAGAGCATCAGGACGGGGACAGCCTGCAGGAATCGGGTCTGGCGACAGAACCTTCTCATCGTGGCTCCTCAGTAGCTGGGGATGGAATCGGACGACCGGGGGGTCTGACCCGGCTGCCGGATTACCAAGCGCAAGAGGAGGTACACCGCAGATTTGATGCCAAACGGTTGGCTGGCCAGCACGGCAACTGCAGGTGCGGAGTCCATCTGCGTCAACGACTTACGGGGATGGCCACCAGGAAGGACGTGGCGGCGCCGAGCGCCGCCTACGGAATCTCGTGGGACTCCGAGGGTGGCGCGGACGACGTTCACACCGCCTACGAACTCCTGAGGGCGATTGCGGGATCGATTCGTGCTGCACGCCACGCCGGTCCGACAATCGACAGCGCCGCAATGATGGCGAGGAGGAAGGTCACCGACACAAACGTCATGAGATCCAGCGGGCGTACACCAAACAGCATGGTCTGAATCAACTGCCCGCACACGGCGGACAACACGAGCCCGATTGCCGCGCCGGTACCGACCACGCGCGCCGCGTTGATGACTACCAGCCGGAGGACGTCGCCAGTTGTCGCACCGAGCGCCCTGCGCACGCCGATGTCGCGCACGTGCTGCTGTACCGTATACGCGAGGATCCCTGCAAGCCCGACCATCGCCAGCACGAGCGCCAGCACCGCAAAGGCGATGACCAGAACCGCGCGGAACCGATGCCGTCCCGTCGCCGCCCAGGCGATATCCTCGAGCGTCTTCACGTCTCTCACGCTGACGAGCTGCTCGGTGTCAACGCGGGAAATCGCGCCGCGCACCGAAGCCGTCAACGCTTCCGCGCGACCGGACTTCGGACGAACGACGAGGAACATATCGTCGGAGAGGTCCTGCGTCATCGGGACATAGACTTGAACGAAGTCTTTCGGCTCGTCGGGTCGGCCCTTCACTTGCCGCGCAACACCGACAATCTCGCGGATGCTCGGCTTCGCCTGCGGTGATGAAGCGGGACGCAATGCGATCTTCTGACCGATCGGTGATCGGCCGTGAAAACTGCGCGCGAGCGCCTCGTTGACGATGCAAACCTGAAGCCCGCCGCGCGTGTCGCGCGTGTCAAAGTTGCGCCCAGCAAGAATCGGGAGATCGAGCGTCGAGAAATATCCCGGACTGACGACCTGATACTCGGTGGCTGGGCGTTGACTCTCCTGAACCGGCGGATCGCCGACGATCTCGAACGAGAGCCCGCCGGCATCGAAGAAATCGAGCGGAAGGGAGTCGGCCCAGCCCACACCTGCTACGCCCGGAACGCCAGCGATTTCCGCCTCGACCTGGTCGAAGAACTGCTGGAGAGACTCGGGAGTGGGATATTTCGAGCCCAGCGGGTCAACGAGCATCGACAGCACGCTGTCCGCCCGATACCCGCGGTCGAACGTTTCTACCGCAACGAGCGTCCGCAGCAGCAGCCCCGCACCAAAGAGCAGGAGGACCGCGGTCGCGACTTCGCCGACGACGAGCAGGCCCCGGAGTGTTCCGCCGCCACCTGTAATGGAGCGCCCTTCGGACCCGAGAACCTCCGCCGATGAAAAGTCCGTCGCCTTCCAGGCGGGCATGAGGCCAAAGAACACTCCGACTAACAGCGCCGCGCCGGCCGAGAACGCCACCACTGTTCCGTCGAACGTCAGCGTGACGGTCGCTGGCAGCAGGCCATGCGGCACGATCGTAGGCGCCACCTTCAAAATTGCCGCGCCGACCGCGGCGCCGAGCGATCCGCCAATCAGCGAGAGCACGATGCTCTCAGTCAGGAGTTGACGGATGATGCGCTGTCGTCCGGCACCGATGGCCGAACGCACGGCCAGCTCGCGCCGGCGCACGGTTGCTCGTGCGAGCAGCAGGTTGGCAACGTTGGCACAGCAGATCAGGAGAACAAAGCCGACGACGCCAAGGAACAGGAGCGACGTGCGCCGCAGATCGCGGCCAACGAGCGAATCGTGCATCCGTTCGAGCGCGATCCCTCGACCTTGGTTCGTCTCGGGGAACTCTCGCGCGAGCACGCCGGCGACGGCGTCAAGATCCGCTTTGGCGGTTTCGATCGACGCGCCGGACTTCAGCCGTCCGACTGCCTGCAGCATGTGGGCGCCTCTCGCCCGCGGATTCAGATTGGTGATCGGCCGCATCGCCCAGATGCTGGTCTCGCCGAGCAGCTCGAAGTCGCGAGGCAGAACCCCCACGACCGTCCACAGTGACCCGTCCAGACGCAGCTCCCGTCCAATGACCCCTGGATCGGCATTGAACCGCGTTCGCCAGAACGGCTCGCTCATCACGATGACGTTCGCGCGCTTGACGTCCTCTTCCTGCGTGAACGACCGCCCGGCAATCGGCTTGACGCCAAGGACGTCGAAGATCCCGGCTGACACCCATTGCCGCGAAACGGTTTCCGCGTTGCCGTCGGCGCCGGCCATCACCATGCCGCCGACAGCCGGGGTGAACCCGGCGATCTGATCGAACGAGTGACCGCGAGCCTGCCAGTCGAGCATGTTGAGCGGCGACGCGTACCCTCTCTCGACCGTCCCGCTGTGTTCCCAGATCGATACCAACCGACCCGGATCGCCATACGGCAGCGGCCGCAGCAGCGCGGCATCGACGAGGGCGAACATCGCGCTGTTGACGCCGATACCCATCGCCAGGGTGAGCGTGGCGACAAAGGTGAACGCGGGCGAGCCTCTCAGCTGCCGGAAGGAACATTTCAAGTCGTCGCGAAGCTCGTCGAGCCATTGCGTCAGGCGCATCTCTCGATCTCTCTTTCTTCCGATGTCGGTCATGGTGCGTTTCAGGCGGCTGATGTCGCCGAGACGGGCGAGAGCGAGCTCACGAGCCGTCTTCGGATCGACGCCGCGCTGGATCAGTTCGCGCGTCCGCATCTCGACGTGCAGCGCCAGCTCTTCGTCGATCTCCTGATCGATTGGAATGCGCCAGAGCCACGAACGCAGGGAGCGCTTCATCTGGAGAACAGGATTTTCGAGACGCCGGTCGAGAACCGGCGCCACGTCGCCGTTTCCGCCGCCAACTGTTCCCGACCCGCATCGGTCAGGCGATACAGCTTGGCGCGACGGCCAAGCTCGGACGTCCCCCATTCCGCTTCGACCCAGCCGCGCCGCTCGAGACGATAGAGCGCGGGATACAAGGATCCCTCTTCCACGAGGAGCGCTTCGTCGGTGGTTTCCTCGATGAAACGGGCGACGGCGTACCCGTGATTCGGACCTCGCGACAGAGTCTTGAGAATCAGCGCATCCAAGGCGCCGTGAAGGAGGGCGTTCGGTGTTTTTGAAAGCATCGATATGGGGTTCGCATAGTTACCCAGATATTCTGGGTAACAAGGCGTTAGACGGAATAAGGGGTGGCGAAGTTTACGGCCTCCGAAGTACGGTCGATGCTCCAAATCGAAACACACGGAACGACCAGATTTACTCGAGTATTTTGAGTCTTGCTAGTCGATTGCCTCGATATGGGACGGTGCCAGGCGCTCGCCGCTCCAAAGTGAAACACTCTCGCTCTTCTCAGGGTTTCGCTGATCCGTCGATCGCCGAATTGCTTAGCAAAAGCACGCGAGGCGCCGACGGCATCGAGGTTGCCTGTTGAGCTGGCATCATGAGGAATGTTGCCATCGTCGTCGTCGTCGCCTCATTGTTCGCGTCCACGGCAGCGATCTCGGTCAGGCACCAACGTCGCTGGACCGAGAAGATCGATGCCCCGCTCGTTCCCGTCGCCGAGCACGGCAGTGCTGAACCTGTGCGAACGGTGATCCAGGTTCGTGCTGGCGCAACCGAACAGTTCATGTCGCATCTCGTGGCGCAGCACGGCCTCACGCCCACGCGCACTGCGACCGCCGACGTCATCGACGTGCAAATGCCGGGCTCCATGCTTCGTTCGGTTGCGGCGGACGCCGACGTCGTCCGATTGTCGGCCGACGAGCCGTCCCGGTAATCGGCTCACGACGGAATTCGCTCGGCTTGTCGGGGCACCGGTCGTCGCCCTGACGGGCCGGGCTCCCCAGCCTCCCACTTGCGCCCTGTCCGTCTCTCCGGGCGGACGTCCTCATTCCGGTGTCAAATCCTGATCTGAATATTCAAGAATGGCTGATTGCTGATCCGTGTTCATTCAGCATTGAGTACTCAGCATTCTCTGTGAGGCCGCGATGCTCGAAGTCCGTGGACTGACAAAACGCTACGGCGGATTCTTGGCGGTCGATCGAGTGAGCTTCCACGTCCAGCGTGGAGAAATCCTTGGTTACCTCGGCCCCAATGGATCCGGCAAGAGCACGACGGTGAACACCGTCGTCGGACTGATCGATCCCAGCGCCGGTTCGCTGCTTCTCGATGGCGTCCACATCCTTGATGATCCCGTGGGATACAAGCGCCGGATTGGATACGTGCCGGAAGAGCCCCACCTCTACACGCACCTGACCGCGATCGAGTACCTGATGCTGGTCGGACGCCTGCGGGATCTGCCTGAGCGCGCGCTGGCGACACGGGTCCCGGAACTGCTGCGTTTGCTGCTGCTGTGGGACAGCCGCTACGCCACGATGGCCGCCTACTCGAAAGGCATGCGCCAGCGTGTCCTCCTGGCGGGAGCGCTATTACACAATCCCGACCTCCTCGTCCTCGATGAACCGTTCTCTGGCCTGGACGTCACGGCGGGTCTCCTCTTCCGTACACTCCTGCGAATGTTCGTTGCCAACAACGGCATGGTCCTCTTCAGCACCCATCGATTCGACATGGTCGAGCAACTCTGCTCCCGCGTCGTCATTTTGTCGCACGGACGGATCGTTGCGGAGCACGAGGTGGCCTCGCTGCGAACCGGCGGAGGGCCTTCGCTGGAAGAGATCTTCGTGCGCGCGACCGGTCAGGACGACTTTACGCCGCTGGCGCGTCAGATCCTCGACGTCGTGCACGGAGGCTGAGGACGATGAAGTGGAGGATTGGGAGCCGGCTCCTGCAGCGGCCGGAGGCGCGGCTCACCGCGCATTTCTTTGGTGCGATGTTCGACTTCGGCATCCTGACGCCGCAAGGCGCTGATTCATTCACGCACATGCTGCTCGGCGGCGTTGGATCGCTGATCGCCGTTGGGCTCGGCGCCACGCGTGTCTACGCCGCGAAGTATGCGGCGCTATCCGGCAGCGCCACCGCGGAGCCTTACCGAAAGGCCGTGCTCGGCGACGATCTGTTCCTCATCGGCCTGCCCATGCTGCTGGCCGGGCTGGTCACGATCCTCGTGAGCCACTCGGTCTTTCCGGACGAACGGGACTTTCGTATTCTCGGCCCCCTGCCGGTGCAACGGGCGTTGATCGTCCGCGCCAAAATCGGCGCGTTGGTGCTCTTCACCGGAATGTTCGTCGGCGTGATCCACATCGCGCTCGCTCCATTGATGCTGCTCACGTCGTTTGGTCGGTTTCGTGAACATGCGGTCCTCTGGCGATTCGGCGCCTGGGTGCTTTCGAGCTTGACGGCGTCAGTCTTTGCGGTGCTCGCCATTACCGCGCTCTCGGGTGTGTTCATGCTCGTGCTGTCGCGAACTCGATTCCATTCCCTGACGGCGTTGACAAAAAGCGGAATGCTTGCGGCGCTCGTGATCTGCGTGCCATTCGTGTTTCACCTGCCTGGCCTCGGGCACCCGATGTCGGCGCGGGCTGAATGGTTGATGCTTGTGCCGCCTGCCTGGTTCGTGGGGCTGCAACGGGTGCTGCTTGCCTCAGCCGATCCCTGGTTCGTCCAACTCTTCGCGATCGCAATGGCGGCGTTCGTTGTCGCCGTCTCGATTGTCGCTGTGGTCTACATCGTGCTGTTCAAGCACTTCGAGTGGCTGCTGCTGCGCCCGCCAACTGTTTGGCACGGCTGGTTTCGCCAGCGCAGCAGCGATTCCAGCAACACGACGGCAACATCCGCGGTGTCGTTGCCGACGCAACTCGGTTCACCTTCATTCCGCGCCGTCCAGCGGTTCACGGCGGCAACGCTGACTCGTAGCCAGCTTCACCAGGCTGTAGTACTGGGCTTGTCAGCGTGCGGGCTGTCGCTTGCGCTCAGTCGGCTCGTCAACTCCAACTTTGTCAACCATATCGGCAGTAACAACCATCCCAGCCTCTCCTTTATCGGAGGGGTCGCCTGGGCTCCGTTTGCTTTGATGTTCGTGTGCGGGATCAGCATTCGGGCCGCGATCGCGCTGCCGATGACGCACCATGCGAATTGGATCTTTCGAATGACGGAGTCTGACGAAGGGCGACGGGAAGCCATGCGTGCGGTCAACCACGTGGTGACCGCCTACGTCGTTGGTCCCTCCCTTGTCCTGGCTGTCGTCGTCATGTGGCTGTTGCTCGGGCCCGTAGCCGCCATCATGGCCGGTTTCATCGTGTCGGCCGTCGGCGCGGTGTTCGTCCACTTCGTGCTGCTTGACTGGCGCCGGATTCCCTTCACGTGCTCGTACCTTCCAGGCAAACGGCTCATCGCGCACACGGTGGTGTTTGGCGTTGCCGCCTTTGCGCTGTTCACGTCAACTGGGTCGACGCTGGTTGGCGTGTCAACGATCAGGCCATCCATCCCGATGGCGATTGCGTCGGTTCTGTTCGCCCTCGGGTGGTTCCTTTGGCGGCGACGGCTTGCGATGTGGCGGGAGACGCCCCTGATCTTCGACGACGATCTGCCCGACCAGCCGCTCCAGCTCGGACTCTAGGAGGCCGGGTTCGGCAGGGTTCTACCGGGTTCGTTCGAAGGTCCCGCGAGGCTCGAGCATCGCTGTTGACGATGACGACGTGGTCATCGACAATGCTATGCGTCATCGCCACAGAGGGGTTATGAGCGTTCGAGCGAAAGCTGCGCTTGCCTCGACCGTGTTCCCTCCCCGCGAACCGCGAAATCAGACGTTACTCGTCGCGGAGCGTCCTGATCGGATCGATCAGCGTCGCTCGGTACGCTGGGATGCTGCTGGCGAAGACGCCCACTGCCGCGAGCAAACCGGCCACTGCGGCGTACGTTGGCGCGTCGGTTGCCTGTACGCCATAGATCAAAGTCGTCAGCACGTGGCTCAACAGAATGGCGGCGGCTATTCCGATGCCGATGCCGATCAGTGTGGGACGCAGGCCGTCGAGCACAACGTCGGTCAGCACGGTGAACCTGTCCGCGCCAAGTGCCATGCGTATGCCGATCTCTTTCACCCGTTGACGTGTGGCATACGCCACCACGCTGTACAGTCCGACCGTCGCCAGAACCAGCGCGAGCCCGGCGAACGCGGCGAGGAGGAGCATGTTGAATCGCTGTGGCGACAGCGACTCGGCAACGATGTCGTCCATCGCGCGGACGTCGATAAGCGGTGTCGCCGGCGTGACGTCGTGGATGACGCTGCGAACCGCCGATGTGACGCTTGCCGGCTCGGATGCAGTCCTGACCGCAAGTGCCAGTCCTATGGCGCGGAACTTTCCCCACGCCTCGGGCGCGTAGAACTGGGTCAATGGCCAATACAGCGTCGATATCGGATCCTGGTTGTCGAGCCCGCGATCCTTGACGTCACCAACGACTCCGACGACCTGCCGCACAACTTTTGGAAAGAAGGTCAGCGTGAGGCGCTTGCCGAGTGGATCTTCGTTCGGCCAGAACTGCCTGGCCATCGATTCGCTGACCAGGACCACGGGCACTGATGTCTTCGTATCGGCGTCAGTGAATTCGCGGCCACGCAGGATCGGGATTCCCATCGTCTTCATGAACTGCGGTGACAGAAGACGAACGGATACTTCCGGCTGGTGGGCCATTTCAACAACCGGACGACCTTCGACCGCGACCGGCTGCATCGACCCGCCCTCCAACGGCAGATCGTCGGTCACCGCGGCGGACTGCACGCCAGGCAGCGCCCGGACCCTTTGGAGGACCTGGTCGTAGAACTGGACCTGCTGATCCTCGCCGGCGAACTCGTTGGCGGCGACACCGATCCGCAGCGTCAGCACGTGATCAGCAACGAACCCCGGATGAACGCTTCGCAGGTTCCAGAGCGTACGGATCATCAGCGCCGCACCGACGAGTAGCACAAGCGACAAGGCGACCTCGGCAACGACGAGCACTGCGCGGGTGCGCTTGCCCGTCGAAGACGAATCGAGCCGCCCCAGCCCCTGTTTCAGCGCATCGTTCGGATCGGATTTCGACATCCGCCAGGCAGGCGCGACTCCGGCGACCGTTCCACTCACCAGCGCCGTTGCGAAGGCAAACGCGAGGACCGCATCATCCATTTTGATGTCGGCAAGCCGCGGCAGGCTGGCGCCGAAGTAGTTCACCACGAGTTGGGTTCCGAAATGGGCGACGATCAGTCCAAGTGCGCCTCCACTCACAGAGACCAGCAGGCTTTCCGACAGCACCTGCCGGATGATCCGGGTGCGCTTCGCGCCAAACGCCGTGCGAATGGCAATTTCTTTGCGCCGGTCGACGGTTCGCGCGAGCATCAGGTTCGCGACGTTCGCGCAGGCGATCAGCAGCACGAACACCACCGCTCCGAACAACATGAAGAGCGGCTTCCTCACATCACCGACGGTTTCTTCACGAAGCGGGACAACCGCCGCGCCCCAGCCCGCCGCGTCCGCCGGGTATTGCTCGGCGATGCGCGCGGCAATGCCGTCGAGTTGCGCCTGCGCCTGCTGAACGGTGACACCTGGTTTGAGTCGAGCGACAGCGGCCATACTGTGCTCGCCTCGAACCGCTTTCTCCTCCGCCGTCCATACCAGCGGCACCCAGAGCGAGGCAGACTCGGGCTTCGCGAACGACGACGGCATGACGCCGATCACGGTGTAGGCGTTGCCGTCGAGCTCAATCGTCTTTCCAACAATCTGCTGATCCCCACCGAACTGCGAGTTCCAGAGCCCATAGGAAAGCACCACAACGTGCTGACGTTCAGGCACGTCGTCACTTGGATCGATTCCGCGGCCCATGAGCGGCCGCGTCCCGAGCGCGGAAAAGAACGTCGGCTCGACCCGCGCCGCTCGCAGCATGCGTGGTTCGCCGGTTCCCGTCAGACGGAACTGCCAGAATCTGTAGACGGCCGACGAGGAGAACACCGTGTTCTGCGCTTGCCAGTCGAGATAATTCGCCGCCGACAGCGCGAAGCGCGGCATACCCGGAAATTGCTTCTGTGGCGGCGTGTGCCATAACTGCACGAGTCGATCGGGCTCGGCATATGGGAGAGGCCGCAACAAGACGCCATTCACGATGCCAAAGATTGCGGTGTTCGCACCGATGCCGAGGGCGAGCACGATGATCGCCGACAGCGCGAAGCCTGGTGCCTTCAGCAGCACTCGACATCCGTGTTTGAAATCGTTCCAGAAGCCGGCCATTGCCACTCCAACTCTGATGAGGTCTGAAAGGATCGATTCGCCGACTCGAGTGCACGGCAGGTGCCACCTGTGACGACTATGGAGACTCGAGATCCAAGCTATTTGACGGGTTTACCGGCAAAAACGATGGAAGAGCTGTTCGGCCTGGGAGACGCGGTGTTCAGATTCGGACGACGCGACTTCGCCGCGCGAACACAACGGCGCCGAGCTGGCGATGACGTCAGGAACTGGCGGTCTTCGTCGGCCGATCGACATCCGGCATCTCGAAGCGGACCGTCTCGGACCCAAGACGAATGGAAACGCCGTCGGTCAGGGTGACGTTGCCGTGGACACGTTCGCCCGAGATCCACGTGCCGTTCTTGCTCCCGAGATCTTCGATGGACGCTCCACGCCCGGTCACGATCAGTTTCGCGTGGTGCCGCGACACCGAATCCGCGTCGATGCACACGGCGGAGCCGCGGTCGCGGCCGATCACAGATTCGCCCGGAGGCACCTCAATCGATTTACCGCGCCAGATCACCCTACACGCGGGGGTTGCATTCAGCCCGGTAGGCTCACTGATGACGGCATCACCGATAAACGCGTAGCCGACGCGGTGCAACGTACGGATCAGTCCGCCTTCGGCAGACGCGTCGCCCAGCGCTTTGCGAAGCTGCGTGACGAGTACGGAAAGGCTTGTTTCCGACACATGTGCGTCAGGCCACAGCGCGGCACGCAGATCTTCGTGGCCCACAGCATTGGGCTGGTTCCTGACGAGGACGACGAGCAGGTCAAATGCCTTTGGCGAGAGATGGAGCTCGATTCCCTTTCGCCGCACGAGGCGTGTGCCGACGTCGACGACGATTGCACTCACGCTGCCGGTCCCGAGGAAATTATACGAGCGACTCATGTCGCGTGTGGCATGGACGTCCCGGAGGCGACTAGAATCGTGCCGCACGTATGCGTTGTCCGGCTTGTGGGCGCAACGTTTCAGAATCGAGCCGCTATTGCGCGGAGTGCGGCGCGGCTCTGGATGCATCTCAGCCGACTCGGACCATGTCCGGCGAGGAACGGCTCCTGTCGTCGGGCGCGATCGACGGGGCGCAATTCGTGCCAGGCACCATACTGGCCGGCCGCTACCGGATCGTCGGCATGCTCGGCCGCGGCGGCATGGGTGAGGTCTATCGCGCTGAGGACTTGAAGCTCGGGCAACCCGTGGCGCTGAAGTTCCTGCCGAGTCAGGTCACTCATCACGCCGATCGCCTGGCCCGGTTCCATCAGGAAGTGCGACTCGCACGCCAGGTCTCGCACCCAAACGTCTGCCGCGTGTACGACATCGGCGAGACCGATGGCCACCACTTCCTTTCAATGGAGTACATCGACGGCGAAGATCTGGCGTCGCTGCTCCGCCGCATTGGGCGGCTGCCGCCGGACAAAGCACTCGAGCTCGCGCGTCAGCTCTGCGCCGGGCTCGCAGCGGCTCACGATCGCAAGGTTCTCCATCGTGATCTGAAGCCCGCGAACATCTTGATCGACGGTCGCGGGCAAGCCCATCTGGCGGATTTCGGTCTCGCGGATCTGACCGACCAGCGACGCAATCTCTCCGAGGTTGCCGGAACCATCGGCTACATGGCGCCGGAGCAGCTGAAAGGCGAGCCACTGACGACACGGACCGACGTCTACGCGCTCGGTCTCGTGTTGTACGAAATGTTCACCGGCAAGCGCGCGCTGGAGGGGCACGACAGCCTTGCCAACAAACGTGTGCGGTCCGGCGTGCCGCTTTCGAATCCGTCGGACCACGTCCCTGATCTGGATCCTGTCATCGAGCGCGTCATTCTGAGATGCCTCGAGACGGATGCGGCAAGGCGTCCGGCATCGGCAACCGCGGTGGCGGCAGCATTGCCCGGCGGAAACGCGCTGGCGGCGGCGATCGCCGCAGGGGAGACGCCGTCTCCCGAAATGGTCGCGGCGGCAGGGGAACCTGGCTCGCTCTCACCGGCGATGGGCGCGCTCTGTTTTGGCGGCGTCCTGGCAGGACTGGTCCTTATCGGCGTGTTCATGCGCGACGTCAGCCTGATCGGGTTGACGACGATCGATCGCAGTTCGCAGTTCCTGACCGAGCGCGCCCATGCCGCAGTGCGGAATCTCGGCTATGTGGAAGGTCCCGCCGACGAAGCGGTCGGATACATGACCGATATCGATTACCTGCAGTACATCGACGAGAACGATCGATCACCGACGCGGTGGCGCGCGCTCGCGAATTCGCAGCCTCCCGCGCTGCTGTTCTGGTACCGGCAGAGTTCTCGGAATCTCGTCCCAATCGGCGGCACCGACATCGTCAGCCGTCAGAATCCGCCGAACACGCGGTCTGGGATGGTGTCACTTACTCTGGACCGAACGGGACGGTTGACCAGCTTTCTGGCAATACCTGCGCAGGTCGAAAAGCCCCAGGACGCAGATCATCCAGTCGCGACGGCCATCGACTGGGCTTCAGTGTTTGCGGAAGCCGGCCTTTCGACGGCGCAGTTTTCGCCGGCGACCCCGCAGTGGTTTCCCCCGATCTTCGCGGAGAGCCGAGCAGCCTGGACGGGGAATTATCCCGAACGCCCGGACGTGCCCATTCGGATCGAGGCGGCAGCCACGTTGGGCAAGCCTGTTTACTTCGAGATCGTCGCACCTTGGACCCGAGCCAGGAACGTCGAGGCCTTACCGGTCAACACGTCGGGAGAGCGGGTCGCGGTGCTTATGCGCACCTTGCTCTCACCGTTGGTCCTCATCGGCGGCATCGTGCTCGCCGTGCGCAATCTGCGCTTGCGCCGAGGCGATCGCCGGGGCGCGATGCGCTTGACCGTGTTCATTCTCGTGTCGGGGACCGTGAGCAACGTGCTCGAGACCGGCAACCTGCAGATCCTGACGAGGGGGCCGTCGCTCATCGGCTTCGTCGCTTTATTCGTCTGGCTGCTCTATGTCGCCCTCGAACCGCACGCCCGCCGCATCTGGCCCGAGCTCATGATCAGTTGGAGCCGATTGCTATCGGGCAGCGTCCGCGATCCGCTCGTCGGGCGCGACGTCCTGATCGGTGTGCTCGTTGCGATCGCCAATGGCCTGGTGCTCGCTCTTCACACCCGGGTGCGAGGCTGGACTGGCCGACCGGTGCAATTCCCGATTGGCGCGACGAGCAATCCGTGGGACGGCATTGAAGCCACCAGCGATCTGCTCATGGGCGGCCGCTACGCGCTGTCCCGGATCATCGGAACAGTGATGAGTATCCCCTCGTGGGGCGAGACGATGGTGACGTTCTTCGTTCTGCTCGTGCTGGTGGCACTCCTTCGGCGTCGTTCACTCGCGATACTGGCAACCGTTCTGATCGCGATAGGAGTACATCTCGTCACGCGCGGCGGGTGGCTGCTGGCCTATCCCCCTGCCGATCACTTTGCACCGGCCCGTGTCGATATCGCGTTCTTCACCGCGGTTCAAGTTGCCGTCGTCTTCGTGGCGGTCCGGTTCGGCGTGCTCACGATGGTGGTCGCGTCGTTCGTCAGCCTCCTGCTCACCCTCGTGCCGATTACCCTCGATTCATCGGTGCCCTATGCGTCGTCGTCCCGCCTGGTCGCCGCAACCGTGATCGCGCTGGCCGCCTACGGGTGGCACACCGCGCTGGCCGGGCGCCCGATGTTCGGCAGCGCGTTCCACGCAGACAGACCCCGTCTGCACGTCTAATCGGAAAAACTTCAAAGCTTCCTCAAGTTCGCCGCCCCTGAAACGGACGTATCGGGGTTGCAGGAGGGGGTCATGAATAGCAAGGCGCGCGAGGTCGTGCTGGTTGAAGCAGCGATGTATGGCGTGGTGGCATTCGCGTGCGTGGCGGTGGTGGGACTGCTGGCCCGATTGATCGTCGTCGGTGCCCCTCTCATCGCCGCGGCTTTCCGGCAGTCGTGGATCGGTCCAACGTTTTGAACGAATGCCTCAAGGGAGGATTTATGGCTGGCGATACTAGGTCGGCGAGCTCGGGTGGTCAGGGAATCATGCGACGCAATAGACGACGGCCCCTGCTTGCTGCGTCTACCGCGATTATCACCACCGGGGCGTTCCTGGCGACGGCAACCACATCGGGGCAACCTGTGGCGAAGACGCTCGTCGCGGTCTGGGCGCATGCCGACGATGAGGCGGCGGCGGGGCCGGTGCTTGCGCGCTATGCTCGCGACGGCGCACAGGTCTACATGATCATCGTGACAGACGGGGCGCAGGGTGGCGCACATACCTCACTCCCGCGCGGGCCGGAGCTGGCGCGCGCGCGAGCCGACGAAGCCCGGTGCGCTTCGGAGGCGCTGGGCATCCAAGCACCGATCCTGCTCGGGTTTCCAGACGCCGAACTGGGCAGCTACATGGAAGATCCCGGTCGCTTATTTCAGGTGACGGCGCGGATCCAGCAGGAGCTGCAGCGGCTTCGCCCGGACGCGCTGATCACATGGGGACCCGACGGGGGCGCCGGTCATCCTGATCATCGCCTCGTCGGCAGCATCGTGACGCAGCTCGTCCGGGCTGGAGCGCCGGGGGCGTCTGAGCGCTTGTTCTACGGCACGCTGCCGGCCGAGGGGATGCGGGTCGTCAACCCGGCGCGCGGCGTACCGCCTTTCATGATTCCGCAGGCAAAGTACCTGACCGCCGCCGTTTCGTTCACGACCGCGGACCTCGAGGCGTTCCGCCGTTCGATGGCGTGTCACAAAACGCAGTACTCGGAGGACGTCCTCGAGCGGATCAGCGCGGCTATGAAGAAGAGCGAGAAAATGGAATGGCCGCTGAGTCCGCTGCTCCCCCTGTCTGGCACAAGGGATTTGTTCTGAAGCAAAAAAAGGGCGCGGTACGAGACCGCGCCCCAAGGGCGGGCAGTTGAAACCGCGAGATACGGCGACAGGCGAGAGTTAGGCGCAGCCCGACGTCGTGCCGCAGTTCGCGCACTTGTAGCACGAACCGCTGCGGACCATGATCGAGCCGCAGGTCGAGCACGGCGGCGCATCCTCCTGGTTCTGCATCGCCGCGAACGACGACGTCTTCGCCGAC
>JBKPNQ010000002.1:0-22852 GCA_046732715.1 Acidobacteriota bacterium
GAGGACGCCTGCTGCGCGGGCCACGGCGCCGGCAAGGGCATAGGCAAGGGACAAGGACGTGCGCCCCTGGGCGAGGCGCACGTCGGCTGCGCGCGCAAAACATTTAGGGAAGGGCGAGGTCGACGCCGTGCGGCCGCCCGAGGTACATGAGTCGTTGGACGACCTTGTTTCCGTCTGCGTGATCGATCACGGCAACGCCCGGTGTCAAACCGCCTTCGAACGCTGCAAACGTGTAACGCCCGCTCGGCGATGTCCATTGATGGCCGGCGATCGTGGTTGCTTGACCTGGCTCGCTCAGGTTGACGAGCTCGTACTCGAACGTCGCGGTATCCACGACGGCCGTCTGCGCCGGTGATGTCCGAAGACCGACGGTCAGAAGTTTCTCGTTCGCTGACAGCTCCAGGCTGTCGGGAAGACCCAGCGTCAACACGTCCGTGAATTCGAGGTGGTTCTCGAGATCGACCAGCGCGAGCCGGTTCACGGTTCGACGCGAGACGTAGGCCCATTTTCCATTGTGGGTTACCGCAAGTTCGTGGATGGAAGGCACCGGCAACCTCCACAGCACCGTGCCATTGAGCGGATCCATGGCGATCAGTTCGTTTCCACCCTCGTTCGCGAGATACAACGTGTTTTCGTCGTTGTCGAACACCCCGGCGTGGATGCGGCCGCCGGTGGCACCCGGGGTGGGATCGCTGTCCCAGGGACCCAGCAAGGTGTCATCGCGCGTATCGATGACCGCAACGGTATCGGTGCCGTAGAGACCCACGGCAATCAGCTTTCCGCTCGAACTGGCATGCACGTGATGCGGACGGGAGCCTGCCGCAAAGGTGATCCGGCGGATGATGTCGCCCGATTCCACGTCGAGGATCGCAATAGCGGGAGGCGTCCCGAACTCCTCGGTGACATAGAGTTTCCCCTTGGCATACGCCAGATCCCCCGGCTGCGAGTTCGGTGCCATGGCGATGGTCTTGACCAGTTCGCCGGTCGCGGCATCGAAGCCGCGAATCGTGTGGACACCGCGGTTGGCGACCCAGATGGTTCCGGTCAGGGACCGGTGGTCCACGCTGCTGGCAAGGACGGCCGATCCGGCGGCGATCGCAAAACCGAGCCATGCGTATGCGACGATGCGTTGGTGTCTCATGTCTCCCCGCTTCCTGGCAAAATTTGGTACTTGTGTTTGAGCTCCGGCCTTTTCCGTCCAGCTGCGCAAAATACGCGGGTTGGTGCTGCACGGTCGATGCACTGAGGGTGGATTGCAGGTGAACTGGGGGTGAACCGAAGGTTTTGGGAAGGCCTGACAAGATTTGACGAGCTTTTCGCCGAGCACCTACACTCTCGGTCCACGCTGCCCTTTTATGGATCGCAAAGAATATCAGCCCCTGCAGTTCGGACCGTTCCAGTTCGATGTCGCCGCTGGCGAGCTTTACCGGCAGGGAGAGCGCGTACGACTCCAGGAACAACCGAGGCAGGTACTCGCCGCCTTGCTTGAACGGCCTGGCGAGATCGTGGCCCGCGACGAACTGCGCGAACGTCTGTGGAAAACCGATACGTTCGTCGATTTCGAACACGGGCTCAATACGGCGATCAAGAAGGTTCGGCGGGCGCTTGGCGATTCGGCAGAAGCCCCCGTGTTCATTGAGACTCTGTCGCGCCGGGGTTACAGGTTCATTGCACCAACAGGTCCGCCCCGCCTCACACCGGTCGTACCACCGCTCGCGGACCCTGTCATCGACATCTCGCCGACCGCGTCGTCGTCAGGGTGGCGGCAGGCTTTCTGGACGATCGCGGTCCTCCTCTTCGTGGCGGCGGCCGGCGGCATCTGGCTCGCGAATCGCCCCGCAGACGTTCGCCCGGCGGACGCCGAGGGGACGACCGTCCACCTGGCGGTGATGCCGTTGCGGATCCTGTCGGCGGCAGAGTTGGGCGATTCGTCGTATCTCGGTGTCGGCGTTGCCGACGCGATCACGGCTCGGCTCTCGGGCGTTCGCAGAATTGGATTACGACCGACCGCGGCGGTGCTGCAGTACAAAGACACGCAGCCCGATCCAGTCGTGGCCGCGCAAACGCTGGGCGTTCACTACTTGTTGCTCGGCACGATCCAGCAGGTCGCCGACACGTATCGGGTCAGCGTCCAACTCGTCGGCGCCGATGGCGTCGAGATCTGGCATCGCACCTACGATGAGCCCCGAGCGGGGCTGCTCGAACTGCAGGATCGGATCGCGGAACACGTGGCCTCGGCGCTTCGTGTCAACCTCTCGCCGCCAGAACGGGCGCGCCTTCATTTGCGTTATACGCAGAATCCCGCGGCGTACGATCTCTACCTTCGTGGCCGGGCGCAGCTCGTGAATTTCACGGAAAACAACATGCGCGGCGCGATCGGGTTTTTCGAGCAGGCGCTCGCACTTGATGAGAACTATGCGCTGGCGCGGGCGGCGCTCGCCACGAGCGCGGCGTGGTTCAGCGTGCGATACGCCCACGACATGGAGGCTCTGGCCTGGGGGCAACGGGCCGATCTCGAGGCGCATCGCGCGCTCGATCAGGATCCGTCGCTGGCCGACGCGCACCTCGCGCTCGCCAGCGCAGCCGGCACGCTGTACGGGGGCTTCAACTGGCGGATCGTGCTCGAGAGAACCGCGCAAGCACTCGCGCTCGATCCCTCGCTTGATCTCGCTCACGTCGCCCGGATGCGCGTCTTTTATCACCTCGGCGCGTTCGACCAGGCCCGGGAAGAGGCCCGGCTGGCTCGTGGCCTGAACCCGAACAGAAACGACGAGATCGATCGGCTCGAAATCGCGTTGTTGCTGTTCGGCGGACAATATCGTCAGGCCGTCCAACAGGCGACCGGCCTCCTCCAGCGACAGACTGAAGTTCCGGCGCTTCGACAGTATTTGGGCCTCGCCCGGTATTACGCAGGAGACGCGTCCGGTGCTCGCGAGATGCTGGCCTCGCTCACACGAGGCGGTAAACCGGACGTGCGCGGACAGGCAATGCTTGCCTCGGTCGAGGCGGCAACAGGGCTGAAGGACCAGGCACGCACGCGCATTGCCGGAATCGTGAACGCCCCCGAACTGGATCATCACGTCGCGTACAGCATCGGTGTAGCCTTCGCGCAGCTTGGAAACATCGACGACAGCCTGGCGTGGCTGGACCGCGCGGCCGGCACCGGGTTCCCGTGCGTTCGCTGGTTCGAACAGGACCCGTTGCTCGAACCCGTGCGCCGGCACGCGGCGTTCGCCCGGCTGCTCGACCGTATGCGTGCCACCGATCCGCGGAACACCGACCTTCGGTGATCACCCCGGCGCGGCCGAAGACTCGATCGGCCGTGCTAACGTATCGCCCGATGTGGATCTCTTGCCTTCTCGCCTTCATCGGCAGCGCCTGTACCCTGGTCATCGAACTGATTGCCGGGCGCATCATGGCGCCCTACATCGGTGTCTCACTCTACACGTGGACCAGCGTGATCGGCGTCGTGCTGGCCGGCATGTCGGTCGGGAACTTTGCCGGTGGAGTGGTCGCCGACCGGTTCGCGTCGTGGCGCGCGCTCGCGTTGATCTTCATCGCCGGCAGCGTGGCCTGCCTTGGCATCCTGGTCGTCACGCAGGCGATCGTCGGGGTGACCTTCGGCGTCTCGTTCCTGCCGCGCATCGTCCTATCCATCGCCGTCATCTTCTTTCTTCCCAGCTTCGTGCTTGGCATGGTATCGCCCATGGTCGTCAAGCTGGCGCTGGCAAACCTCGAGCATAGCGGCCACATCGTTGGAACGATCTACGCCTCGTCCACCGTGGGCTCGATTGTCGGTACGTTCATCACCGGGTTCTGGCTCATCTCCTGGATCGGAACGCGACGGATCGTCTGGCTGGTCGCCACGGTCCTCCTGCTCACCGGACTTCTGATCGCCGCATTCGATCGGTCTCGCCGACGAGCGGCGGTGTTCGTGTCAGCGGCACTGGCGATCGGAGTTTTCGGATTGGTGGGCGTCCGCTGGATGCGGGGCGAATACGCGGCGCCGTGCGACGTCGAGTCGAACTACTACTGCATCAAGGTCTTCGAATCGTTCGACGGCGGACACTCGGCGCGCATCCTGATGCTCGATCGCCTTATCCACAGCTACGTGGTGCTCGACAATCCACGTGCGCTCGATTACGGATACGAGCACGCGTACGCGGACCTGACGCACGCGCACGCCGGCGATGGGGAAACTGTCGACGCTCTTTTTTTAGGCGGCGGCGGTTACACGTTTCCGAGATACATCGAGGCGGTATATCCGCGATCGACGATTGACGTCATCGAAATCGATCCGGCCGTGACCAGGGTGGTCTACGACAGGCTCGGCCTTTCCCCAGCCACTCGCATTCGCTCGTTCAACGCTGACGCCCGGATCTTCCTGACGGAGTGGATCGATCCCAAGCGGTACGATGTCATCTACGGTGACGCGTTCAACGACCTGACGATTCCGTATCACCTCACCACCGTCGAGTTCAACCAGATCATTGCCAACCGTTTGAAGCCGGACGGGATCTATTTGACGAACATCATCGACAAGTTCGAAGGTGGAGAATTCCTCAAAGCCGAGGCCAATGCCCTGCGCGTGGTCTTTCCTCACGTCTACATCTTCGGGCGCGGCGGAGCGTTCCTGCCCTTCGATCGCAACACCTATGTTTTGATGGCCAGCCGTCAGCCGCTCGACACGGCCAAGCTCGACACGATCACGTTGCCGGAGGACCCGTCGTCGCGCACGACCGTGCTCTCCGAACCGCGCATGCAGGCGTACTTGAATTCAGGACGAGCCCTGACGCTGACCGACGATTTCGTTCCGGTCGATCAACTGCTGGCGCGATTGTTCGTCGAGCGCGGAAATTAAGTAGAAGTTAAAAGTTAGACGCTGAGACTGGCTTCGCCTCTTTACTTCTAACTTCCGTACCTTTAACTTTTTACTTTTCTCGCGCATACCTATCGGTCAGGACCGTGCCGCCGCGATCGGGGTTCTTGTCGCGACTGCGGCCGATTCCCCATCCGGCGAGTGCGCCAACGCCGGCGGCCAGGCCTCCCCAAACCAGCGCTGGCCCGCCCGGGCCCACGGGCGTAAACAGATCGTCACGGTGATCCTCTGACGCTGCGACGGCGTAGGTGAGCAGGAAGCCCGCGCTGAATCCGATGATCGCACCAGTCCACACCGGATGCCGCTCCATCCAGTTCCCGGTGTCCTGACGGTCGTCGTCTTTTGCAAACGGCCGACCCGACGGTGCCGCCTCGGCGCGGAAGTGCGTCTGCGGGTCTTTCGCGAGCGATGCTCGCACCAGCGGCCCCGGATCCGCGGCCACGAGGGATGCTTGGAACAGTGTCAACAGGCAGCAGATGGTTGCGACGGGTTTCTTCATAGGAAGACCCTCTCCACGATCCGAGGAGCCAGGGACCGTTCAGCAAGACGCGAGCCGCGTGCCTGAAGCGCAAATCGACCACGACCTCCTCCGTGCGCGGTTCACGGATCACGTAATTGGTTCGTGCAGTTGCGAGATTGTGATGGCCGAGGTGAATCGGTCAATTGGTGAATTGGTGAATTGGTGAATTGGCTTCGCGCGCGCTACCGCGCGTGCGGTGAAAGCGCGGCGGTAGCCGCGCTATGAAAATTCACCAATCCACCGACACTGATCACTCCTGCCGGAGTGCGACCAGAGGATCGACTGCGGCAGCGCGGCGCGCGGGAATGTAGCAGGCCACGAACGCCACACATGCGAGCAGTGCTGCGACTGCCACGTAGGAAATGGTATCGGCCGGCTGCACGCCGAAGAGCTGACTGCGCAGCAACCGCGTCGAAGCCAAGCTCACGGCCACTCCGATCGCCAACCCGATCAGGACCAGCCTGCCACCCATCATCAGCATCAGGCCGAGCACGTGAGCGCGCGGAGCGCCCAACGCCATGCGGACACCCAGTTCGTGCGTCCGCCGAAGCACGTGAAACGACAAGACGCTGTAAATCCCGGCGGCCGCCAGCGCGAGCCCGATCAGAGCAAACGCGCTGAACAGCGCCATTGTGAAGCGTGGCTGAATCACTTCTTCGCCGAGTGCTTCGCTGACCGTGATCGGCCGGCCCAGCGGTTGATCCGGATCGATGTCGCGGACGACGGCGCGGATCGGATTCAGCTGCAGATTCGGATCCGCCGCGGATCGCACCGCGAGCATGCGGTATAAGGGCGCGATCAACGAGTACGGCAAGACGACGACCGGGTTGGGGTCGTTCCTGATACCGGCGTTGCGTGTGTTGGCGATGATCCCGACGATGGTCACGTCGGATCCGCGGCTCGAATCAATGAGGGTACGGGGCGGTGGATTCTGCAGCACGCCGAGCCGCATGCGCGCTCCAAGCGGATCGACGCCGGCCGGGAACAGCTTCACCGCCGCCTCGTTGATCAACGCGACCCGATCGCCGCGAGACACCTCGGCCGCGTCGAACATTCGGCCGCCGAGGAGCCGAATGCCGAAGACGCGGAGATGATCGGCGCCGACGAGATTCAATCCGACTCGTCTCGAATCGTCTGGAACCTGGCCAACGATGCTGAATGGCGACTGCTGACCACCGAACGGATGTCCGATCGAAACGGCCTCGACGCCCGGGAGGCTGCCGACACGATCGAGCAGCGTCTGCACGAATTGAGCACGTTGATCGAACGTGGCGTACTTGGCCGGGGGCAACGGCACCCCCACGAGCAACACGCGATCGGACCGGATACCTGGATCGACGCGGGTGAGGACGAGAAATGTCCGGATCATCAGCCCGGCGCTGACCAGCAGGACAACCGACAAGGCGACCTCGGCAATCACCAGGACGTGCCGACTGCGCCCGCCGTCGCTCTCGAACCCGGTGCTCCGGCCGGCCTTGAGCGAGTCGGCGACGTCCGGCCGCGACATGCGCAGCGCCGGCACCAGACCAAAGAGAATGCCCGTCAGCAGCGATACGAGAACCGAGAAGGCCAGCACCGGCATGTTGATCGTCACGCGCGATTCGTTGGGCACGTAGAACTCAGGCATCAGGCTCACGATGGTGCGGATGGCGCCAAACGCGAACAGCACGCCGAAGATGCCGCCGACCAGCGAGAGCAGGGTGCTCTCTGTCAGCAGCTGACGAAGCAGCCGGCGACGCCCGGCGCCAATCGACATCCGCACGGCCATCTCACGGGTGCGCGCGGTACCGCGCGCGAGCTGGAGATTGGCGACGTTCGCACACGCAATGAGCAGGAGGAACCCGACAGCGCCGAGCAGGAGTTGCAAGCTGGTGCGCATTTCTCCGCTGGCGACGGTCACGTCGAGATAGTTTCTCAGCCTGGTCGTGAACCCCTGTGGCGGAAAGGTCGCTGGCTTCTCTTTGGCCAGGCGTTCGTGGAATGCCTTGAGCTGTTCTTCGGCCGCAGCGGGCGACACGCCTGGTGCAAGCCGCATGATGGGATTGACGAAGGACACGTCTGTGCGGGCAGGCCCGAGCGGAAGCCAGAAGCCATCGTTGCCGTACCAGCCAAATCGCGGCGGCATGACACCAATAATGGTGTGAGGCCGCCCGTTGAGCTGCAGCGTACGCCCGATGGCCGACGGGTTTCCGTCGAAGAGGCGCAACCAAAGCTTGTGACTGAGGACGACGACCGGTTCGGCCAGGCCGTCCGCACGGATGTCCGAGGGCTGAATTGTCCGCCCGGCCACCGGCGGTACACCCAGGAAGTTGAACGCATTACCGGACAACAGCACGCCGCCGAAACTTTCGGGCGCGAATTCTCCCGTCAGCAGCACCGTCTCCTGAGACGTCGCCATGACGTCGGCAAACGCCGGGATCTCCGCCAACTGCCGCACCTCATCGAGGCGGTAGGCGCGCCCCCCGCGACCATCCATCCCTCGTATTTCTGGCGCCCAGATCTCTCCCGGCTTCGCGTACGGATAGGGCGCAATGATGACGCCGTAAATCACGCTGAAGATCGCCGTCGTCGCACCGACCCCGAGCGTCAACGACAACAGCGCCACGATGGTGAAGGCCGGGCTGCGTCGAAACGCGCGGACAGCGTAGCCCAGATCCTGAATCAGTCCTCCCAGCCAGCCGGTCATCCACGTCTCCTTTAGCTACTGAGGCTTAGACGGCGAGCCGGCCGTTTCCGTTTGCGGCGGGGAGGGTACGGAGGAGGCGGAGGTCACGGGACAAGATCAACACGGAGACACGAAGACACGGAGAATTCCAGTCAAAAAAAATCGCAAAGATCTCCGTTCCCTCCGTGCCTCCGTGTTGAGGCTTGTTCCGTGGGCTCCGTTACCTCCGTTCGCCCAAAATCGAGATATCCTCCTACAGAGGTGACGTCACGATGATGAGCCGGCACAAGCACATGGCGCTCGTATTGGGCGTGGCACTGCTGATCGCGGGCTGTGGCGCGAAAAGCATCAATCAGGTGCTCGCCGATCCGGCCAAGTACCGCAACCAATCCGTGACGGTCCATGGCACCGTTGAGGATAGCGTCTCGGTCCTGGGCCGAGGCGCCTACCGGATCGCCGACGGCGACCAGAGCCTATGGGTGGTCACCAACGGCGGCGCGCCTCGAAAGGGTGCGCGGGTCGATGTGACCGGTCGCGTTCAGGAGGGGTACGACCTGAGCTTCATCAAGCTTCCGTCGCCGCTCCAAAACGGCGTCGTCCTGGTCGAATCGTCGCACAAGGCGCGCGACTGAGCCCGCCCGAGTCTTGACAGATCCGTCGGACTGCAAACCTAATAAGAGCCACGTGCGGCTGCAGTTCGACGACCTGACCTTCGACTCCGACACCCGCCAGCTGTGGACGGGCAAGGGAGAGGTTCGACTCTCACCGAAGGCATTCGATCTGCTCGCGCTGCTGATCGGGAATCGCCCACGCGCGGTGTCGAAGGCGGAGATCCGCGATCATCTGTGGCCGGGCACCTACGTATCCGAGAGCAGTTTGCCGTCGCTGGTGTCGGAGATTCGCGACGTCATCGCCGATCATCGCCGGAAGCCGGGACTCATTCGCACGGTCCACGGGTTCGGCTACGCGTTCCAGTCGGAACGCGAACCGGTACCACCGTCGCCTCACGACGATTCGCGGCAGGGCTGGCTCATCGGAGCGACGGCGGAAGTGGCGCTGATTCCAGGAGAAAACATCATCGGACGCGAGGGCGACGGCGTGATCCTGGTGAAGTCGAGCACCGTGTCGCGACGTCACGCGCGCATCATGCTCGACGCCACCGGCGGAATGATCGAAGATTTGGGGAGTAAGAACGGAACCTACGTCAACGACCGGCGCGTCGACGCAGCGACACGGATCACCGATGGCGATCAGATTCGCATTGGATCGCTGCTCTTCACGTTCCGATTGTCGCAGTCATCGACCACGACCGAAACGTTGTCCTCAAAAATCAAAAGTTAAACGCGCAACGTACGGAGCGCTCCTGACTTTTAACTTTTACTTTTAACTTTTTACTTCTAATTCCCTGACTTCTGGCAGATGCAGCGGCCAAGCGTGGTTTCCCGCTTCGCCGCCGTCATGCGCGCGTACTCGCTGGACGGCGCCCCAGTGCCCGCGGCAGCGACGTCTCCCTTGCCCGTCCGGCTGAAACTCCAGCTCGCACCGAGGGTGATACCGCGATTCAACACGTGGCCGTTGCGGCCCGCGACTTCGCGCGAGAACGACGCAAAGATGTCGAAGGAGTCCTTGACCGAGTAGGCGAAGCCGCCGCCAAGATTGACGTAATGCACGCGCTGTATGACGTCGTGCACGGGGCGCAGTTCCGGCGGCAGGCCGGCCTGCCCGGTGATTGGAAAATCAATTCCGCCGTGCGTGTACTGACCGTTCATCATGCCGAATGCCCGGAATGAGGGGCTCACGAAGTAGCCCGCCTCGAGATCGGCCACGGTCCGGTTGTGCGAGATGTCCTGCACCTTCTCGACGAACCCGTAGGCGATCCGGCTGGAAACGAACATGCCTGGGACACCACTGGTGAAAAGCTTCGCGATAAAGGTGCCGATCTGGAGTTCGTTCAACTGCTCGCCAAACGCGGCGTGTCCGTAGAACTGATAATCGTGGCTGGGCACGACCGAACCGACGTACGGCGTGATGACCGCGCTCTTGCGCGTGAGGTTGTACCGCACCGACATGCGGAAATCGGTGAAGCTGTTGTGGTACGCGCCGTCGTCGATGTTCGTGTTCGGGTGCGGTCGGCCGCCGCTGTACTTGGTCACGACGAACGGAACCGCCAGATCGACCGCAATCTTGTCCGTAAGGCCGTAGGTCATGTCTGCAACCAGCACCCCGGTGTTGATGTGCCCGGCGTCGACGATCTCTTTGTCGGCGAGATGTTTCTTGACGTTCAGCTGCTGGGCGGCGAGCGAGACCGATCCTTCACCCTTGGGCGGGACCCAGGCCTGGGCGAAGCCTTGGGTCGGCACGAACAGGAGAGCCAGGCCCGCGAGGCCGAGCGACACAGCAAGACCGCCACGATTGTGAGTCATGGTGCACTGATCCTCGACTGCGCTACGAGCTCTTGGCGTGCTTCGAACGGGCCTTCAGGACGTTTTCGATCTCCTCGAGATACTTGAGCGAGCCGTCAGACGACTTGAGCCGGCAGATGATGTCTTTCTGCACCGCGGCTGATTTGCTCGAGGCGAAGGCCACATACATCGGTTCGGGATGTGCCAATGAATCCGCAATTGCCGGCCTGAGCCTGGGAGCCTCCGAGACGTCGACGAGCACGATGTCGACCGGCACGGTCTTGAGTGCCTGTTCGAGGAGAGCCCAGTCTTCGATCACGGAGACGGAATGACCGGCTTGGCGAAGCGCTTTCTGCAGCTGCGGATCACGGATCGCGGCCTTGGGATCCGTGGACGGACGCGCATAGATGAGCAGTTTCGACGGATACACCGACGCGTAGGCGCGCTGAAACTTTGCGCCGCGGCCGGCCATCAGAAACTTGTCACCGCACGCGTGCGCCACTGGATACATTGCCGGAACGGTGACGGCCGCGGCCACGACGACGAAGGCGATTCGCGACATGCTGCCTCCTGATGAGCCGAAAGTATATGCCGGTCCGGGCGGCTCAAATCTGGGAAAACTCTCAGGTTTTTTTCAGGGCCGGTCCGATCGTCCGAGTCTCCACACTCGTTCCCACCATCGCCGGGGAAGCTCAAATCCTTCAACGAGATAGATGTCCGAACGGACGTGCGCGATCGACGTCAGGAACCCCGAGCGGAACCGGCTGAACCCGCGGACAGGCTGCAGCGCCTGAGGAATCGAGCCCAGATCAGGGTTGATGACGTGCAGGGCCCTGGTCTGCACGTCGAGCGCCACGAGCATGATGTTACGAAAATCCTCGCTCGGGAGGAGACCGAGGATGCGCCGGCCGTCGGTATCCCAGGCATACGTCAGCCAGCCTTTGTCGGAAATCACCTGCGTGCGCAGGCTGCCGTCAGCGGCAATGAGGGACAGGCCCTCGGACGTTTCGCAGAGGATCCAGGTTCCGTCCGGTGACCACTGGGGCCTGACGACAAACGGTGGAATCGGTTCGTTTGCCAGGCTGATTGGGGTGCCGCGGGCACCGACCTGCGACTTCACGAGCCTGATAGGTCCTCGGTTTTGACTGGACAGGTACGCGATCCAATCCCCGTGCGGGGACCATGTCGGTGCGTCCTGGTATGTCTCGTTGCCACCAATGGGAAATGGTTTGCCGCCGGCGAGGGTTTTTACCCAGACGCGTGATCCTCCGCCGAAGTTCGGAAGCGTGCTGCTCTCCGCCGAGCCGGCCGCTTGAAACGCGAGGCGTGTTCCATCCGGAGAGAACGCGAGCGCGCCTATCGCGAGCGAGACCACGCCGCCGAAGTCCGCCGTGGTCACGAGCGGCTTGGAATCGTCCTGGTTCTGCAACCAGATCTGCGGCTCGCCGGTTCGGTCGGTCACAAATGCGTAGTACGCGCCACCGGGCGACACGGCCGGATCGAACTCATTGCGCGTTGTGTTAATGACGGGCCGCGGACGCGAGCCGTCAATTGGCACTTCGACGAGATCGAAGTCGGTTGCGTCCACGGTCATCGCGATCGTGCGACCGTCCGGCGAGATGCTGGGTGATCGTTCGTTACCCGGCGTCGTCGTGATGCGAACGACGCGGTCGGTCTCAGTGTCTGCCAGCCAGAGATGCTCGCCTGGCGTCGATCCATCCGCGCCGGTTACTACCACATTCCGGTTGTCCACCCAGCTGAAGGAGAGCGGGGTCATTGTCCGATTGGTAAAGGAGCCGAGCAGTGGACGGGGCTCACCACCAGGAACCAGGATTTCCCAGATGCCGGAATCGCCCTCCGGCCCTGGTCCAGGTCCGACCCACAGCAGCAGCTTCGACCCATCCCGTGAGAATTTCAGATGTGTGGTCGACGTCGTGTTGAGGTCCTTGAAGGCGCCCCGCAAGTACGGTTGCTTCGTTCCGTCCGCATCCGGAAGCGACGCTGACCAGAGATCGTAATGAATTTCGTCCTTGTCGCGGAGAAAGAAGATCGTTTTCCCGTCGGGCGAGATCGCCGAGCTGGTGGCGTTGTCGAGCACCGGTTCCGGGTTGCCACCGACGGGACTGACCTTGTAGAGTCCGGACACTTCATGGAATTGAGAATGAAAGTAGATGTAGCCATCGACCGACCATGCCGCGACGTAGCAATCAGTGGGCCGATTCGTGACCTGGGTCCGGCCGGGACTATCAAGCGACCGGGTGAAGACCTGAACGATACCGTTGACATCAGCCTCGTAGGCGATCTGCTTGCCATCGGGCGACCATACGGGCGCGCTCTGATATCCCGCTTCGGTCGCAAACGGCGTGTATTTGTCGAAGTGTGGAACGTCGGGAGGTGTCAGCGCCCAGACGACCGAGATGACGCCGGCAACCGCAATCGCGGCAATTGCAATGGCGATCGGCCATCTCGATCGAGGCGGCTCCACGATTGCCGTCGCGCCCGATGACGTCGCTTCCGACAGATAGTCGCGAATCGTCCGGAGATCAGCGGCCAGATCCGAGGTGCTGGCAAATCGCTGGCGCGGATTCTTCGAGAGCAGCCGCCGGATCAACCATCGCACGGCGACCGGCAGGGTCGGTGCGATCTGCGCGGGATCGGGTGGGTCATCCGCGATGATCGCGGACAGCGTCTGCACCGCGGTCTCTCGCTTGAACGGATGCGTCAAGGTCGTCAGCTCGTAGAGGATCACGCCGAGCGCAAACTGATCGGATCGGAAATCAGCGGCGCCGCCGCGAGCCTGCTCGGGGCTCATGTACGGCACGGTGCCCATGATCAGCCCCTCCGCAGTCTTCGTCGCAGTAAATTCACCGAGCACCGCGGCCTCACCGTCGACTGACTTGGCCAGGCCGAAGTCCACGATCTTCACCCGCCCCTCTGCGGTCACCACCACGTTCTCGGGCTTCAGATCACGGTGAACGATTCCGGCGTCGTGGGCGGCAGCGAGACCGTCGGCAATCTGCTGCGCGACCTCGATCACGCGCCTGAGCGGCATCCGTTCGCGATTCATCTCGGTGCGTAGCGACTCGCCATCGATGAGTTCGGAGACCAGGAACTGCGCGTCGCCGGCGATGCCGACGTCGTACACGGTCAGGATGTTGGGATGATTCAGCGCGCTTGCCGCAATGGCTTCCTGGGCAAACCGGCGCTGGCGCTCGGGGTCGCGACTGGCACCGTCGTGCAGAACCTTGACGGCTACCGATCGCTGCAACCGGGTGTCGCGGGCGCGATACACCTGGCCCATACCGCCCGCATCGAGCGGGCCGATGATCTGGTATGGCCCAAAGTGCGAGGGCAGGTCCGGCATCGGATTCGATCAACTGGGGTCGGGCGTAGAAGATACCCGCTGCAGCGTGAGGGCGTCAACGCAAGGGCATCGATCGCGCCCGTTTGACGCCATCATCCGCGCCGTTCACCGGTCGAGCAACGTCCGCCAATGGATCGACCGCGGTCAACGAACGCATCCAAACCGACGACCCGGCTTTCGATTTGGCGACAAGCGCGATTTGTCGTCCGTCGGGAGAGCGGTCGCGTCGGTCAGGCTGTGCATGGCGGGGCTATCTGGTGATCGGTGCAGTTGCGGCGCCGTAGACCTGGCGAGACTTTGCGCCCTGGAGCCACACGACAGCTTTGAGGCCCGCCTGCTCCCATCCTTTCCCCAGCGGCAGCTGCTTCTCCAGCACGGAAACCTTCGTGCTCAGAGCATCCAGAGCGAGAACGGTCCGCGCCACCGCGACATGATGAAGCGTGCGGCCATTGTTCTCGCCCCGAGTGACGACCGATGAGAGACCGTCCTCCGTGATGGCCGCGATCACCTGAATCTTTTCTCCATTGGCGGGCGCGGCGGGAGCGGCGATCGTCAGCCGGAGGTTGTCCGCCGTGATCCGGGCCGTCGCACTCACCGGAAGATGCGGCCGGCTGGCTGCCGATTCAATCAAACGGCGGGCCTCATCCTTGGCCGTCCCCTCGATCAGATCGTGACCGTCCACGACGATCTGTGGCGTATACAGGTTGTCGTCGCCAAAGACCGGCGAATAGCTTCGCTGCCTTGCCGTGAATGTGGAGGATGAGAAGCGGTCTTTCCAACCCAGGCTGTTGAAATAGTCCACGTGAAGGCCGACCGGGATGATTTGCGCACGGGCGACTGGCTGGTCGCGCGACAGTGACTCGAGAAACGCATCGGCCGGAGGACAGCTCGAGCAGCCCTCGGAGGTGTAGAGCTCGACGAGCACGGGAACGCGCGGCGCCTGCGCCAGGCCGCCGCGCGTCACCAGTGCGAGCAAAATCGCTGCAGTAAGGAGCCGCCTCACGTGAACCTGAATCGTAACGATCGTGCCCTCGACGGGCGATTCAACGATTCTCTACTGTGACCCGTCGCTGTTCCCCCAGTCAATGAACAATCCCGCGACCGATCTTCCCAGGGTCGAACCCGCGGCGATGTCCATCGGGTAATGGATGCCGGCATACAGGCGCGAGTCACCGCTCTCCTTCCCGAGTGCTCGAGCGGCCGCGGCCCGGGTTGGGAACAGATACGCAAGGATCTCCGAGCGCGCGGTGGAGAACGCCGCGTGGTTCGACGGATAGCTCGGGTGGTTCGGATTCGGGAAGAGCGGCACAATCGTCGGGTCGAGCTGCGACGGCCGGATGTACCAGTAGGAGAACTTACTCTCCTGGTTCGCGATGAACGCGTCGAACTGCACCGCCGAGACCAGCGCATACGCGCGCGCCGCCCGCGGCGGATTCTTGTCGAGCCGATCTTCCGCCATCCACTTGTCCATGTAGCGATACACCCAGGTGTTCAGCCCTTCGGGACTCTGCCAGTAGAACGCCTTATAGTTCGTCGCGAACGCCGCCTGTCCGCGGGGGGTATTGCGAACCGCCGCCACTTGGTCCATCGCTGCCTGCGAGGTGCAGTCTGGCGGCGCCGGCGCATGGAATTGAGCCGCTGACGTCATGAGCAGCGGCCTGAAGTACTGTCCGGTGAAGTTCGCCGGGGTCGAGCCCTTCCAGTAGCAGGGTCCGCTCGGAGGAACGCCGACCAGCGTGGAGTCGGACCCATCGGTCTTCGCCCGCGCGATCACCTGCTCGGCCACTTTCCGACCGAGCGCCGCACCGGCCTCGACGTCACTTGGGTACTGAACGCCAGCCAGCACGCGCGATCGTCCGGCCTGATCGGCCATGTCGCGGAAGCTCTGTGCCTCGCTTGGCAATAAGGCCGCGAGCACTTCGGCTGCCGCCCAGGCAGCCGCCGCGTGTTCGGATGGATATGACGGGCTGTCAGGCACGTCGACCGCGGTCGCCAGATTGTGATCCAGGTCGCTCGGCCGGGCGCGGTTGTAGAAGTACTTCGATTCCCAGGCCGCGACCGTCGCGTCGTACATCGCCATGCTGACGTAGGTGTAGACACGATGCGGAAAGGCCGTCGTCGGTGTCCCTGCCAACAGGCGATTCGAGATCAGATCCATCCAGCGATACGCCGGGGAACCGGCATCCCAGTACGCGATCTGCGCGTTGGTGTCTTCCGTGTTCTGGCCGATCAAATCGGCCATCGCGCGAAGCTCCGCCCGCGTCTCCTCGGGAGCGGGCGGCGGCAGGACCCTGTAGTCTTCGCCCGATGAAATCGCCCACGTGCGCCACTGGCCTGCGGTCGGCTCGACCAGACCGCCTGAGTGCGTCGTCTCCGCGGACAGAGGGATCGTGAGCGTCAGCGTCACGATCGCGAGAACCAACCTTCGCGAACCCATATATGCCTCCTCGAATGCGCGTCAGCGCCAAACGAATGCGCTCACGCTAGCATTCGAGGACGGCAAGAATGTTGGGCGTTTGCTGGTGTTTTCCTCAGCTTTTGCTCAAGGACTACTGCAGCCTCACCTTCGCAGGGCCATTCGTCTGCAGGAGATTGCCCCGGGCGTCGGTGAGGTCGACGTAGATGTTGTAGCAGCCGACGGCAAACGGCTTGGTCTGCCAGTTGAAATGCCAGGTAAAGGTCGTCGAGTCGTAGTTGAAGTCGCTGTTTCCTGGCGCTTGTTTGTCGATGAACGTCGGGCCTGTTTCCGTGGCCTTCGAACAACTCGTCAACGACCTGATGCGCACGACCGGCACGAGGGCCGCCGTGTCGACCGGGGTGGTCCCTGATAGGTACTGCCAGAGCAGTGGAACGACGCTGCCCTGGTTCGCGGTCGCGGGCACGATGAAGCCGCCAAACGTGAACAGGAGCCGGACGGTCACGGTAAAGCTCTTGGTCGAGACGTTGGAGGCAGCGTCCCTCGCCGTACAAGTGACGGTCGTCGTCCCGACCGGGAACACGGAACCGCTCGCCGGGCTGCAGACAAGGGATACAACGCCCACGGCGTCCGTCGCCGTCGGCGTCGCGTAGGCGACGGTGGTCCCCGCCATGTTCGCGGTGGTCGTCGACAGGTTCGTCGTCACGCCGATCACCGGGGCAATCGTGTCGCGCACGAGGACCGTGAAGCTTGAGAACCCGACGTTGTTCGCGGCATCAGCGGCGCGGCAGGTGACTGTCGTCGTTCCGATCGGGAAGGCCGATCCGCTCGACGGCGAACACGACACTGACGTCACGCCAACGGCGTCGGTCGCCGCGGGCAGCGGGAACGTCACCGATGCGCCGGCAGCGCTGGTCGCCTCGACAATCATGTCGCCCGGCTTCGCCACGACCGGCGCGGTCACGTCCCTGACAATCACGTTGAAGCTGGCGGTTGCGGTGTTGCCTGCCGCGTCGGACGCCGTGCACGTGACGCGTGTCGTCCCAACCGGAAACACCGAGCCGCTGGCCGGCGAACAGCTGACCGTGGTGACGCCGATGTTATCGACCGCGTTCACCGTAAAGGTCACGCTGGCGCTGGTGGTGCCGGCGGCCGCATCCACCGTTGCGTCGGGCGTCGCCCCGAACGTCGGGGGCGTAACGTCCTTGGGCACATCGCTGGTGCAGAACTGTGTGGGGTCCGACGTGTTGCACACCGGCGGAGGAACTGCCGGATCGGTCTCATGTCCCGTGTTCTTCGCCTGCGCGGTCACCACCACACCCGCGGCATCCGGATTGAAACTGGTCGTCCCAGTGATCCGAAGCGTGATCAGGATCGTCTCACCCGGCTCAACGGGCACGCTCGCCGTCGGGACAACGTTGGGAGGAGACACGGTGTTGGCAATGATTTGATTCACCGCCGTCTGCACCGGCCGGCAGTTCTGCGTGGTCGTCACTTTGTAAATACGGCGCACGATCAGCTGTGTGCCGTGCGGCGGCGCGACGCTGAACAGCGGGTTGATGTCAATACCCGACGTGGTGTTGCCGTTCATCTTGACGGCCCAGGTCACCTCCGACATCGCCGAGTTCTCGATGTCAGCGTTTTCGATGTCGGCATTCTCGATGTCCGCGTTTTCGATGTCCGCGTACGGAAGCGTCGCGCTCTGGAAATCCGCGTTCTCGATGTCGGCGTTTTCGATGTCCGCAAACGAAGGCGTAAAGGTCGGCAAATCCGGATTCTCGATGTCTGCGTTCGTCGTGTATGGCGAAAACGTCTTGTTCTCGATGTCCGGATTGTGGAGCTCGACCGTCTTGAGGTTGAAGTCCTGGAAGTCGGTGTTCGTGAAATCAGGATTCTCGATATCCGCGGAGACAGGATTGCCATTCAGCTGCGCGGTTGCCGTCTCCCCGCCCGCGATCGGTGTGCAGCTGACCGGATCCGACTCGCTGACCTGCACCGCGATCGCCGGAGGTTGAACCGACGACGAGCTGACAAAGACCGTCTTGACCACGCCCGAGCGTCCGGGAATAGTCACGCACGCATCGACGACTGGTGCCGGTGACGCAGCGGTGTAGGGCGGCAGCGGCAGCTGCGCGAACGTGGCGCGGCCGCTCGTGCCCGATGGCGGCGCATCTGCTGGTTGATTGGCAATGTGCAGCTTGTAGGTCTTCGTTCGCGGCGTGGTGTTGCGCACCCAGACAACGTAGGTTCGCTGAATATTCCCCGTCGGTTTGGACGCCGATGGCACGGTGACGATCAGTCCTGGCTTGATTGAGGTGCCGAAAATCTCCTGGTTCCGGGTGTTCGCCAGCGGCGTCGTCGGTGAACACGCGGGATACGTCATCGTCGGATCTCCGACGCCGTCCTGCGGCGCCGCGAACGTCGGCGGCGTGTAGCCGGTGGGCGCAACGAGATCGGCGATGGTATTGCCCCGCAGCGATCGGTTGTCTCCCCAGGCGACAAAAAAGGTCGGCTTGACGTCGACTGGCGTCGTATTCGTGATCCACGCTCGCGTGGCGGGATCGACCTTCCACTGTTTGGCGGCGACGGCGATGTAGTCCCCGACAAAGGGGGTCTTCCCTTGCTGGAAGATCCGCGAATTCGGGAAGTTGTTCTCGAGCTGCGCCACGACGGGTTGGGGGTTGCCACCGAGAAAGCCCGCCGGCGCGAGGCCGATCAGATAACTCGAGACCTTGATCGACTGCGTCAATGCGAGAGGAGACGGCTTCGAGAAGACGAGCTTCGACCCATCCCAGACCGCTTGCGCCGCGCGCACGTCAATCGTGTGCCGGTGAATGTTTCCCTGGTCATCACGGTAATCGTTGACGAAGGGGAGTCCGTTGATGAGCGGCCCCTGTGACTGCGTCAGGTCATCGCGCGTGTCGTACCACGCCACCTGCACGACGCCTTCGGACGCGCCGGCGCTGGGAATCACCTGAAATCCAGCAAGACCCGGGAAGTTGTCGACGAAGTCCGGAGCTCGCCAGGACGTGCCGGTCGTCGTGCTCGAGTACTTGATTCGAGGCAGGTTCGTCGAGGGCTCTCGGTCGGCCCAGAACACGTGGAAGGCTCTGCCGTCGCTGACAAGCCACGGCAACGCGTTGGTCCGGAACGTGACGTTGCTGGTGCCCTGATCGAAAGGTACAACGTTCGACACGACGGCCAGAGTCCACTTCTTGCCGCGGTTGTCCGACACCGACGACATCACCGCATCGTTCGCATTCGAGTCTTTGAACCTCCGCCACGTGGCGATGAACTTGTCGCCGATCGACGCGAGCGACACACCCTGGTTGACGTTGACCGTCTGGGTGATTTTTGTGCCCGGCGTATCCCACGTGAGACCGCAGTCGATCGACTTGACAATCCAGATCGCGGTGTTGCTGCTCTGATCGCTGCCGAGAAAGATCGCGTACGCGACATCTACTTCGAACTTCGGAACGGTGCGCACGCCGGTCGAACCATCCGGCCTTCTGAAGGGAATGTCGCAGGTACCGGGAAGCAGCGTGATCATCGAGGCCGGCTTGTCGATGAAGCGTCCAGCGACGCCACTGGCGATCTGATGCGCAAGCTCGCTGGCCGGCTCGAACGGATACCCATCCTCCTTGTTCATCTCGACCCAGCGCTGGAAGAAGATGCCGCCGACCTCGTTATCGCCACGGTTGCCGGCGATAAAGACGTAGCCCATGCCACCGGGAAACGCGTTGACCGTCGGATCCGCGCCAAATGCGAGGTTCAGCGACGGGGTGTCCCCCTTGAAACCCGGGACCAGGCGGCTGACCCAGGTGTCGCGGTTGCGCGACATCATCGCGCCGAGCCACGCGTCGCCGAGCACACCGTCAGTGCGATCGGTCCCGCGGTAGTCGTTGGCTCCGCAGAAGACGGCTCCGGTTTCCGGTGATATCGCGCAGGACGGTTCGTTCTGCTGCTTCAGGCCGAAGTCGGGTAACTTGCCACCGCAAAACGGAGCGGTCGAACAACTAGCGGGCTGCGGTGTTGGACCAACGAGCGTGATGTTACGGCCAGGGACTCCCTGGGCGAAGATTGAGGGACTGAAGACGGCAACCAGCAGTGTTGCGAAGATTAAACTGCCGCAGAAAACTCGAGAACGAACCGGGGCGGGAATCAACATCATCCTCCTAAACATCGAGATCGCAACGGACCGAAAGAGGCAAAGGCAAGGGTCACTGGGAGCCTGAGCAACGTCTCCGAGCCCGGTTACATGGACGAGTAGCAAGTTCCCGCATTACATCCATATCAAACTAACTCGACAGTAACAAGCCCCGCCGAACTGATCGTTGATGCAACGGGCAACCGGGCAAAGGACTTGTTCGCCCCTGGGATGCGAACATCCATCACGGAAATGCTGGAATGGTGACTTTTGGCTGTTCTCGGGCTGACTTTCGTGAGCGTTCTCAGGCGTGACGACATCGCCTCGGGATCGAGATAAGTGTCTTCGGCATTGCTACTTAGTCGGCGATCGGCGAGGTGGGAGGCCGTGGTGCTCTGATTGCACCCGAACGCGGGTGCAATCAAAACATTTTCGACGTGCGTTTCATCATTTTCCGGCTGATGCCAATCGGGAGTTTCGCTGGGTATGCACTCGTCGGCGCTTCCGCACGCGACTCCCACACCGTCGGGCCGCGATCCGGCAGTCCTGGCCCTCTCGCTGTTCGGCGTGCAAGTCGAAGTTCGGGTTGAGGACCCTTCGCTCGTCGAACGGATTCTGACGTGCCTCCCTCCAGGCCAAAGCACGGACTCGTCGGCCCGAATCGACCGCACCTACGAAATCCTCCGAGCCGCACCTGGCTGGTCTGCCAAGATGGAGTCCGGCTCGCACGCCGGCGAGCAGTACCTGTTCGCCGATCGTTCGCTGGTCTGGCAATCCACCGCAGTCGACGCCCTGTGCGAACGCTTCCAGTCAGACCTGCAACGATTCCTGGCCGTGCGCGCGCGAACGCACGCCATCGTTCATGCCGGCGTGGTCGGATGGCAGGGACGCGCGATCGTGATTCCGGGACGCAGCTCCAGTGGCAAGACAACCGCCGTCGAAGCGCTGATTCGGGAGGGGGCTGAATACTACTCCGACGACTACGCCGTCCTCGATCCGGATGGCCTCGCATCACCGTTTCCGCGGCGTCACTGGATCGGGCGGAGTGGACAGCTGCGGCAGGCTGGCTCGGCCGTGGATCTCGGCACCGTGACCGGTCGGCCACCACTACCGGTTCGATCCATCGTGGTCACCGAATACCAACGGGCTGCCTCGTGGCAGCCACGCCGGCTGACGCCGGGGCAGGCGGTCCTTGCGTTGTTGTCCAACGCACCCGCGGCGCGCCATCAACCAGGCTACTTGCTGCGGACGTTCGCTGCCACGGCACGCGGGGCGGTCGCGTGGTCAGGTCCTCGCGGCGAAGCGACACAGTTCGCCAGAGATTTGTTGAACCAGCTCGCAACTGATTCGCGATAGCGAGAGAAGGCACTAATGAGACCCCATGCGCGCAAGACCGGCGTTGTCGTAGACGAGGTCGATGGCGAAGTTCTCGTTTACGACCTGGCTCGAAACCAGGGGCATTGCCTGGGCGGCATCACAGCGCTTGTGTGGCGTTTTGCTGACGGGCAGCTCACCGTCGAGGCGATCCTTGATCGCGTCCGTGAGAGTTCCGCACGGGACGTGACCGAAGACGCGGTGTGGTCGGCGCTCGAAAGCCTTTTTGAGGCGCACCTGCTGGTCGAACCGATTGCTGGACCAAGTCTCTCGTTCATTCAGTCGCGGCGCGAGATGATGCGGCGAATAGTGACAGCAGAGTCAATCACGCCCGTCGTCGCCCTGACGCCGGACCTCGCGCCAATGCCGGCGCAGGCCCAGACACCCCGACCCGAACCCGGCAGGAGCGTGTAGGCGAGACCCTGGACGCTGCGCGGCCCGTAGAGCGTTCACCGGCCAGGGGCGCGATCCAACGCGTCGCGACCGCGCCACAGGCTGGCGACAAGGGACCAGGCGCCGTGCGTCGCTCCACCGATGTCGCCCGCCGCCTCCAGCAGCATCGACGTCATCGCGTGGCCACGCTCACGCCATCGGACATCTCGCCACGAGGTCCGCGACCGAGTCATCCGGCGATGGCGGGAAGAGTGTCACGAATGCACCGTATCGGAGCGCTTCCCGCTTCATCCGGCATGTGTGGCGCGGGCGATCGAGTTCCGGGCAGAACACCGCGGCCACCCACCCTGTCGAATCCGTCACCCGGGTGACGTAGCTTTGCAGCACTGGACACCACGTTGATTCGAAGGCCATATCAATCTCCACGGCACTGACGAGAACCCGGCGCTCGCGAACCGTGAACGCCACTCTCGGTGGTCGCGGTACTCACTGCCGGCGGGTTCGCCTCTACTCACGAAACGACAGCCGATATGCGGCAACCTGGTCGACTCGAGGTTCAGCGAAGCTCCCGACAATCGGACGGACGCTGGCGGCGAAATCCGCCCATCGCATGACAATCGCTTCGGTGTGTGTGCCGGCAGTGCAGACGATCTCGTCGGCTGCCGCCAGCGTCACATCCACGAATACTTCGA
>JBKPNQ010000003.1:0-25624 GCA_046732715.1 Acidobacteriota bacterium
CCAACTCGTTCTTTGAAGCCGAGGCTGACGCGTTTTGCGAGTTCCTCTCGACCCGGCTCGACGATTTTCCGGAGGCCCTTCAGGCGTGCCGAATTGAACGGGCCACGCTGCGCGCCCACGCGCATGCCGACCGTTTTGAACTGCCGTCGGGCGCATGCCTCGACGACGAGAGGTGCGTCGTATGCGCATCCCGGTTCGCTTCGTTCGTCCGTTGCGACAGCGAGCCGAAGCTTCTTTTGTTCGCGCCAGGACTCAGAGGGCTGTGGCGGCCGGCGTCGGATGCCGAGGCGGAATTGTGGGGGATGTTATCCACTCCGTTTCGAGTTCAGCACTTGGTACAGATGGGCCATTCGCGCCGCACGATAGAAGACTTATTCAGTGTCGGTGCGATCGAGATTGCTCAGACCGCCACGTAATCGGCTCGCAGCGTTCTAGGAACCAGAAAACATCTGGTTTTCCAAACCGTGTCCGCTGAAATTCTGAGTGCTGATGTTTGAATGCTGAAGTGCCCGAACCCTTCGCGTGGGATGTCTTTTTCAGTCAGCAATCAGCAATCAGAATTCAGCATTCAGCACTTTCAGGATGAGCCACTAGTTCCCGGAGAGCCACGCGGCAATCGCCGCGAGCCCGACGACGGGCAGCGGCACCGTGAAAACGAAGATCAGAAACGCCGCGAGCGAGCGCCAGCGCGCACGAATTCCCAATCCCTGCCGGTAAGCGCCCCACGACGCGATGAGCCATGCCAGCAACAGGGTGTCGATCAGCAGCATGGCGATCGCTCCTGCCATGGCAAAGGCTCCTCCCGCACGGAGACTCTGCTCGACGAAGTGCGCTGCGGCAAGCCATTTCGTCGTCACATCGCCCTCGCGACTCACCATGTCGTGCACCCGTTCATAAAAGTGTGGATCGCTGAGCAGAAGGGGTGTGGAGATCGCCAGCGCACCCGCAACGAGCAGCAGCGTCGCGACGGCGGCCTGGTAAAAAAACGGAACGCCGACGCGCCGGTACTCAGGAGCTGCGCCGACCAGGCGCCACGCGAGATACATCGGAAGCGAGAGGATGAGGATCGTGGCCACGTCGATGAGAAATCCCATGCCGAGCACTCCCGGTATCGAGATGTTTTCGGTCGACGCCAGACTGAGCAGGGTGAGAGATTCGATCAGCAGTGAAATCGAGAGAAATGTCAGCGCCCGCATGAGGTCCTGCGTCCGACCCAGATTGTGACGAGCGATCAGCGTCTTGGGCCGGGCGAGCACAAGCAGGAGATCCGGGACGTAGTCTCGCGCCGCAGAGAACAGGCCTTTGATCAACCCGGCCGACGGGAGAGCCGCCGTGCGTTCCACGTCGTACCGGTTTTCGAGATGTTTGGCAAGCTGCTCGATGTCGTACCTCCACGTTCGATCCGCGACTTCGAACGCGTGGAGTTTCGTGAGCGGTGCCAGCGTCTGCGGCAGTTCGTCGGGGGAAGGCATCGCGGCGCCGTCGACGAGGATCGGGATCACGCCGATCCGTTCGGCAAAGGCGGTCTCAATCTCGCGCCGCACGTAATCATCGGGCTGAGCCACACGACGGGTTCCGGCCGCGTCCGCGACGCTTGTCCACTTGCGGCCGATGACGACCAGCTCAACCGCGGCGGCTCGCAGCGCGTCCAGGATCGCGCGTTCGAAGTCCGCGCCCCCTTCAATCGCGTCAACGTCCCGAAAGAGCTGCTCCCGTCCGAAAAAATCGACGAGGTCGTCCGCCAAGCGACCCGCCGCCATCAGGCTGTCGGCGCGGCGATAGCTGACAAAAATCCCAGCCATGGCTCTTCACTCGGTAACCGGAAACGATCGACTCCCCGTACTCGGAGTACTGCGCATGCAAACTGCGCGTGCTCTTCAACCGATGATAGACGAGAGCGAGCTCGTCGACGATGCGACGAATCTCCAGATCTTTTGTGTGTGATGCGCACTCGAATGGGCACACTCGTGTTGGTCACTCGCTTCGTCATCGTCGTGCGGTGCCGCGGGAATCCAATACCCGATGTGATGTGCCGCGACATGTCGCGGGCTTTGTCGCGAGTGCCACGATCGAGTGCGTCCGTCTCAGCGTTATCCATCAGTACGTCAGTACTGACATGTTTTTTTTGAATCCTGAGTCTTGACTTTGCGGAAATGCGCGATGACAATACGCGCGATTTGGCAGTCCCGTTGTGGTCGTCACTCTCTTGAATCCTGACTCCACACGCTGACAATCAACAAACCGGGTGAGGGCGAAGTTACGCCGCCGACAACCCCTGTCCTCGCGTAACCATTTTCCAACCTGGTCATAGAACGCCGAGTGTGCGAGTCGCCCAGCGCGGCGCGCTCACCATCAGCGTGACCGACAAGACGCTGACGAGTCATCTCGACTGCGGTTCTCACAACGATCTCGGCCAGCTGCGATCGCAGCCGGCGCTTGGGGGAGCACATGCCGACCGCACCGACGTTCCCGGGGGTCTACATCGAAGAGATTCCCAGCGGCGTTCGCACCATCACGGGCGTCGCAACCGCGATTACCGCGTTCATCGGCAGGGCGACACGAGGCGCTACCGACAAACCGGTCACCATTACCAGCTTCGGCGACTACGAACGGTTGTTCGGCGGGCTGGCAGCGGACAGCATGATGAGCTATGCCGTTCGCGACTTCTATCTGAATGGTGGCGCGCAGGCGCTGATCGTGCGCGTGACACGGAACGCAGAGCGCGCGCGAATCTCATTGCCGACCCACCCGCTCGGGACGACGGATCCGTTGGTCCTCGAAGCGGCGAGCGCGGGCTCATGGGCGAACGTCCTCGAGGCTGGCGTTGACTACGACACCAAGGATCCCTCCGACACCGATCTGTTCAACCTGACGCTCTACGAGCGGGTCGGCGACGACGATGTGGCGGTCGAGAAGTACTTGAACGTGTCGCTCGTCGACAGCAGTTCGCGATACCTGCCGCGCGTGTTGGACCAGGGATCCCTTCGGGCCCGCGTGCGCACGCTCGCGAACGGAGACCCTGTGATACCCGTAGATTTATCCGGGCATGCGGTGCGGCCGCTGCCGACGGTGGTGGTCTCGAGTCCGCTGAGCAGCCCGCTCTCGACGCCGAAGCAGGCGCCGGTCGCCGTCAGCGTCCAGGGCGACGACGGCGATCCGCCCGACCCGACGGATTACCAGGCCGCGATTGCGCTGCTCGACAAAGCCGACCTGTTCAACATTCTCTGTATTCCTCCGGCGGAACGCGATGGAGATACGGACAACGATGTCTGGCAGGACGCCCTCGCGTATTGCTACAAGCGGCGCGCCATGCTCATCGTCGATCCGCCCGCCGGCTGGGGCGCCAGCGATGTCCCTTCAGTCGCCGCGGCCACTGCCGAGGCCGGCTTGAGCACGCTGGGATTGACCGGCGACCAGGCACGGAATGCGGCGATTTATTTTCCGCGCGTCCGCCAGACCGATCCATTCAAGGACCGGCAGGTCGAGACGTTCGTGCCGTGCGGCATCATCGCCGGCGTCATGGCGCGCACCGATGCGCAGCGAGGCGTGTGGAAAGCGCCAGCCGGGCTCGATGCGTCGCTCAACGGAGTCGACGCGCTGCAGGTCAATCTCAACGACGCCGCGAACGGGATCTTGAATCCGCTGGCCGTCAACTGCCTGCGCGCGTTTCCGAGCGGCCGCGTCGTCTGGGGAGCGCGCACGCTTCGCGGCGCCGATCGCGATGCCGACGAGTACAAATACATACCGGTCCGTCGTCTCGCCCTCTTTCTCGAAGAGAGCCTGTATCGCGGCACGCAGTGGGTCGTGTTCGAACCGAACGACGAGCCGTTGTGGGCGCAGATTCGGCTCAACGTCGGTGCGTTCATGCAGAACCTTTTCCGACAGGGGGCGTTCCAGGGACGCACGCCGCGCGAGGCGTATTTGGTGAAGTGCGACAAGGAGACGACGACTCAGAACGACATCAACCTGGGGATCGTGAACATCCTCGTCGGCTTCGCGCCGCTCAAGCCGGCCGAATTCGTGATTATCAAGATCCAGCAGCTGGCAGGTCAGGTCGAAGTCTGATCTTCCGCTCGAGACTGTTCCTTCTTCGGCCGAACCATCGGAGGCGTTCCATGGCGCAGTTCAGCGTAAACGCTCAGCGTTTCGATCCCTACAAGAATTTCAAGTTCCGGGTGAAATGGGATGGCCGGTACGTCGCCGGCGCCAGCAAGGTCGGCATGCTCAAGCGCACCACCGAAGTGGTCAAGCACCGCGAGGGCGGCGACCCGAGCAGCAGCCGCAAATCCCCGGGGCGGACCGAATTCGATCCGATCACGATCGAACGCGGCGTCACCCACGACACCGAGTTCGAGAAGTGGGCGAACAAGATCCACAACTTCGGCGCTGGTCTCGGCGCCGAAACCTCGCTCAAGGACTTCCGCAAAGACATCACGATCGAGCTCTACAACGAAGCCGGCCAGCTGGCGATCGCCTACAAGGTATTCCGGTGCTGGGTCTCCGAGTACCAGGCGCTTCCCGATCTCGACGCGAATGCGAACGCGGTGGCGATTCAGCACCTGAAGCTCGAGAACGAGGGCTGGGAGCGCGACCTCGACGTGCCCGAGCCGGCAGAACCGACGTTCACCGAGCCACCCGTCTAGTGCACCGCCATGCGCGCGTTATCGGCGTCAGAACTGCTGTACGCCTGGGAGCGGGCCGCCGGCCTGCCTCTCGCGGGCCGATCCCTCGTTCTGTTGAGCGTGTGCGCTGCCGACGCGTCCATCGACGCGTTGGCCCGCCTCACGATCGGCCAGCGCAACGCCCGCCTGCTCGAGCTGCGCGTCGCGATGTTCGGAGTCGAGTTGGCGACGGTGACCGAGTGCCCGGTCTGCCGGGAACGCGTCGAAGCAGGGTTTTCGGCTGATCGGATTCGCGGCGCCGATGTCAGCCTGCCGGAGATCTGCACCTGCGAAGTCGCGGACTATGTGGTCCAGTTCCGCCTGCCCAACAGCCGCGACCTCGAATCGCTCAGCCACATCACCAACGTCGACGACGCGCGGATCGCGCTGATCGATCGCCTCGTCGTCGGCGCCGCACGCCATGGCGAGATCGTGTCCGCACGGTCATTCGGCGACGAGGTGGTGACCGCTCTGGGCGCCGAGATGGATCGGCTCGATCCGAACGCGGACATCCGCCTGTCGTTCGAATGCCCGCACTGCGCCCATCGCTTCGACGCTGGGTTTGACATCGGATCGTTCCTCTGGGCAGAACTCGACGCGTGGGCAGCTCGAATGCTGGGCGAAGTGCACGAGCTCGCGTCTGCCTATGGCTGGAGTGAACACGACATTCTCGAGATGAGCGCCGCGCGGCGGCAGGCGTATCTCCACCTGATCGCGCAATGAGCGACTTCCTCACGCGCCTCGTGATGCACGCGGGCAGAGCGGTCGACGTCATCCGACCGCGGCCGCTGTCCCGGTTTGAAGCGCCGCCACGCGCTTCGCACGAATCGACAGAGGATGAGATCGCGCGTCCAGTTCCTCGGCAATCACGCACGTTGGTTGTCACGGCAGATGATGAAACAGAACGGAGGCGAACGGTCCCAGAGGTCCCCGCCAAGCGCGACGCGGTGCCCATGCCCGAGGCGAGGGCGCGAGACAGCCGTTCCCCGGCGGGTCGATCGGTGGCACAATCGCCGCACCCTACCGTCAAAGTCGATCCAGCGGTCGCGATGCGGCCAGCCGAGACGCGCCCGGCAACGCAGCCAGAGACGATTCGACACGAGACCACGCACACGATCACGAAGATCGTGGAACAAGTCGTCCGCCCCGAGGAGCGGTCTCACGGCGGCCTGGATGACGGGATTCGCTCACGCAGGGCCGGTGAACTGAAGATCGCCGATCGGCTTGCGCCTCTCGCGCCGACTCACTCGCGCGCGCCGTTGGTGAAGCCCGCTGTCGTCGAGGCCGCGACGCGCGGCGCACGTCAGCCCCCAGCGCCTCCGATTCCTGAGATAGCGGCCACTGGCGGCCTCACCGTGGAGATTACGATCGGCCGCGTCGATGTCCGGGCGGTGATGCCGACGGCCCCGAAGTCGCGGGAATCGCGTAGCTCGAAGCCCGAACTGTCGCTCGACGACTACCTCCAGCAACGGGGGAGGCGCACGTGAGCACCGCGCTCGCCATTGCTGCCGTCACCGCCGTGCTGAAGGATCTGTTGAACAACGGCGTCATCAACCACGACATCGCGTCGACGGTCGGCGAGGTTGCGGTCACTTCGCTGCCGCCGGATCGCATCGACGTCAGCGACGGCCACGAGCGGAACCAGCTCAATCTGTTTCTCTACCAAGTGACGCCCAATGTCGGCTGGCGGAATGTGGGCCTCCCGTCGCGCGACGCGCGTGGGGAACGCATCAGCAATCCGCCGCTCGCGCTCGACCTTCACTACATGCTCTCGGCGTACGGCACTCGCGATTTGCATCCCGAGATCCTGCTGGGCTACGGGATGCAGCTGTTTCACGAGACTCCGGTGCTGCCGCGGGAGAAGATTCGAGAATCCCTGCGCCCACCCCTGGACGTGGTGGATTCGGATCTACCGGCCCGGCTGCGCTCGCTGTTCGATTCGCAGCTGGCCGAGCAGATCGAACAAATCAAGATCGTCCCGCAGTCGCTCACGACCGAAGAGATTTCGCGGCTGTGGACGGCATTTCAGGCGCGATATCGTCCGACTGCTGCCTATCAGGCGTCGGTCGTGCTGATCGAGAGCCGTCGAACGGCGCGCACGCCGCTGCCGGTTCGCGATCGCTTGATCTACGTCGTCCCGTTCAAGCATCCAGTCATCGAGGCGATCCTGTCGCAAGCCAATCCCGGCGCTCCGATTCTGAGCGGTCCGCCAATCCTGAGCGGCTACACCCTGGTCATCGACGGGCAAGATCTGCGTGGCGAAGACACGGTGGTCACGATCGACGGCGACGCGGTCCCGCCTGCCACCGTCGATGACCGTCGCGTGACCGTCGCGTTGCCGGCGACCCTCGGGGCCGGCGTACACGGCGTGCAGGTGGTGCACCGTCTGTTCATGGGATCTCCTCCGCTGCCGCATGAAGGGATTACGTCCAACGTCGCGGCGTTCGTGCTGCAACCGACCATCCTGTCGGCGGTCGTCTCCAACGCCCAGAATCAGCCCGGCGGATTGCGCAATGCCGACGTCACCGTGAACGTGACGCCGGCGGTGTTCGATTCCCAGCGGGTGTCGCTCCTGCTGAACGAGGTCAATCCTCCGTCGACGCGTCCGCCGCTCGCGTTGAGCTTTCCTGCGCGGCGCGATGTCCTCAGTCCGCCGGGTTCGACGACAAGCATAGACGTGCCGCTGACTGACGTGATGCCGACTGGGTATCTCGCCCGTCTGCAGGTTGATGGGGCCCAGAGTCCGCTGGTGTCGGACGCAACCGGCGCATTCGTTGCGCCACTGGTGGTGGTGCCATGAGCGCATCGGGATCGTGGCTCAACGTCAATCAGCAGGGGTTGCTGGCGCGCCTCGCGCAGCTCCGCCAGAGGCTTGCCGGCAGCGAGGCGCATGACGCCGAGCCGATCTCTGCCCCTGCACTCGATCTGGTCGCTTCCGCCTTTTCGCTGTCGCCATTCGAACAAGACCTGTTGCTGCTGGTTGCCGCGGTCGAGCTCGACTCGTCATTTGCGGCACTCTTCGCGCAAGCGGCTGGCGACTCTCGAGCCACGATGCCGACCTTTAGCCTCGCGCTCGCAAAGCTGCGCGAGCCTCACTGGAGCGCGATCACGCCGGCGGCACCGCTGCGCCACTGGCACCTCGTCGAGGTCGGCGCCGGCGACACCATGATGCAGAGTCCGCTGCGGATCGACGAGCGTGTGCTGCACTTCCTGGCCGGAATCAGCTATCTGGATCCGCGATTGCAGCCGCACGTGCACGCGGTGGCGGTCCCGTCCGACGCCGCACCATCGCATCATGAACTCGCGGCGCGCCTGATCCAGGCGTGGTCCACCCAGGTCGTGGCGTCGCGTCGGCTCGCGATTCAGCTCGCTGCGACCGATTTCGAAGACGCGGTGTCTGTTGCGGCGCTGGCCTGCGAGAGGGCGGGCATCCGCTTGCACCGGGTGCAGGCGTCGGAGTTGGTCGCCCTGCCGGAGCGAGAGTTGTTCGCTCGCCTCTGGGATCGCGAGGCCGTACTCGAGCGCAGCGCCATTGTCGTGGAGTGTGGAGACGGCGACGCCCGCCGCGCAGCCGCGACATTCCTCGACGCGATCGCCAGTCTTGCCTTCATCGTCTCGCGCGAACCGGTGGTCGTCAGGACGCGCGACACCCTTCGCTTCGACGTCGAGCTGCCCCAGTCGACCGAACAGCACGCGTTGTGGCGGCACGCGCTCGGCCGCGATGCCGCCTCGCTCAACGGCGAGGTTGATCAGGTCGTGACCCACTTCAGACTTGGCGCCACCGGCATTCGTGCGGCGAGCCTGCAGGCGCGTGCCTCGGGTGCGGTGAACGGCGCATCGTTGTGGCAGGCATGCCGCGTTCATTCGCGGACCCGGCTTGACGGCCTGGCCGAGCGCATTGAGCCGACCGCCGGGTGGAACGACCTGGTGCTACCGGAGCCGCAGATGCGCGCGCTGCGCGAGATCGCGTCACAGGTGCGCCACCGCACGACCGTTTACGAGTCATGGGGCTTCGGCGTCCGCGGAACGCGAGGCCTGGGTATCACCGCGTTGTTCGCCGGCTCGAGCGGCACCGGCAAGACGCTGGCAGCGGAGGTGGTGGCCGGAGACCTCTCCCTGGACCTGTATCGGATCGATCTCAGTCAGGTGGTCAGCAAGTACATCGGAGAAACCGAAAAGAACCTCCAACGGGTGTTCGATGCCGCCGAGGAGGGCGGCGCGGTGCTCCTGTTCGACGAAGCCGACGCGCTCTTCGGCAAGCGCAGCGACGTGCGCGACAGCCACGATCGCTACGCCAACATCGAGATCAGCTACCTGTTGCAGCGCATGGAGGCCTATCGAGGGCTCGCCATCCTGACGACGAACATGAAGACGCTCCTCGATACCGCGTTTCTTCGCCGCATCCGTTTCGTGATCCAGTTCCCATTTCCCGATCCGCTACACCGCAGCGAGATCTGGCGGCGCATGTTCCCTGCCGCCACACCGACTGAAGGCCTCGATCCCAACAAGCTGGCGTCGCTGAACGTCGCCGGCGGGAACATTCGAAACATCGCCATCGCCGCGGCATTCCTTGCCGCCGAAGCAGGCGAGGCGGTGCGCATGACCCACGTCCTGCGGGCCGCGCGAGCCGAGTACAACAAACTCGAGAAACCGCTCACTGACAGCGAAACGCGGGGGTGGAGCTGATGGCACGTCACATCCGCTTGCACATCGATGCGCTGGTGCTTCACGGCTTCGCGCCAGGCGATCGTCACCGCATTGCGGACGCGCTGCAGTCGCGGTTGTCCGAGCTGCTCGCCGACCAGAACGGCCTCGATGAGGACGTCACTTCGAGAACGATCCCGCACGCAGATGCCGGCGCGGTCCAGGTGCGAAACACGGCGACACGAGTGGTCGGTGAACAGCTGGCAATGGCGCTTCATGGAGGGCTCGGCCGATGGCTGGCACGGTGATGTCGGCGTCGTCGCGGCTATTGCAGCGCAAGTGCGCGTGCGGAGGCCCCGTGCATGCCGCTGGTGAGTGCGTTGACTGCGCGCGCAAGAAACGCCTCGTTCAACGCGAGGCCACGGGCGACCGCGCGGCGGCTTCAGCGCCACCCGTGGTCGGGCGCGTGCTGGCAGACGCCGGTCAGTCGCTTGACCCGACCGCGCAGCGCAGCATGGAAGCCCGGTTCGGACACAACTTCGCGCGGGTGCGGGTGCACACCGGATCGGAAGCCGACGCCTCGGCGCAGGCGCTGCACGCGCACGCGTACACCGTCGGCAGCGACATCGTGTTCCGTCACGGCCAGTACGAGCCGTACACGTCTCGAGGCCAGCGCCTGCTGGCGCACGAACTCGCGCACGTCGTCCAGCAGTCCGGCGCTACCACGCCGGCGAATGCGCCGATCGAGGTCGCTCCGCCCAATCACCCGTCAGAACGCGCAGCGGATCAAGCCGCAGCGACCGCGATGAGCGGCGGTTCAGCGGCGGTTCATGCCACGCGATCGGTCGATCGCGCGATTCAGCGGCAGAGCACCGGCGGCGAGGACGAGCACAAGCGGACCGATGCCGGACTGCCGTCGTCTGTGCCGCAGCTGCATCTGGATCCGGCGATCGAAGCTGAGATGCGCGCTATTCGCGCGCGCGCGCTCCTCGATCCGGCCGTGTTGCGCTCGACGCTGCTCCGCCTGGACGTCGACTCGCTCATCTCGACGCCGCCGCCAAGATGGGCGACGCCAGTTAAAGGCGACGAACCGCAACCGCTCGTGCCACGCGGCGCCGGTCCCGAGACACCACGACCTGCCGGCGTCGGCGATCTGTTGAAGGCCGTGTCGAAGGTGCCCGCCGTTGACGGCGCGCTGACAAACCTGCAGCTCGAGGCCGAGCGCCAGGCGCGCGTCGGCTGGGGCGGGCTGTCAACCGGCGAGCGAGCGATGGTGATCACTGAATCGGCATTGATAGGAGGGGGTGCGGTGGCCGGGATCCTCTCGCAACCCGAGGCACGCCAGTTCGCGCTCGATGTGTTGCAGAACCGCCTCCTGCCGACAGGGGTTCCGGGCCTGCAATTCCAGTTCAACCTGACCGGCCCCGATCAGCGCATCGAGTTCCAGTTGAACGTCGGTGCGCTGCTGCCACGGAGTCTGGGATTCAGATAGTCGCGTATGGGAGTCGAGTCAGCGCACATCGCGCAGCCGACGAAGGCCGCGCGGCGGATCGAGCGGGCGCTCACCCGAGCGCGGCGCACTCCTGCGCGTCCGCTCGCCCCGGAGCTCGTCGAGGATCTCGGCCGGCAATTGCGTCACGACTTCAGCCGCGTACGCGTGCGCTCCGAGAGTGATGCGGCGGGCGTTCTGGGTGCCGATGCCTTCACGATCGGACAGGAGATCGTGTTTGCTCCGGGCCGCTTCGCTCCTCACACGATCCGCGGCCGAGAGCTGATCGCGCACGAGCTCGCGCATACGATTCAGCACGGCGATCGCGACGGCATTGCTGGTGCGTTTCGGCTGAGCCGTCCTGGTGACGCGCTCGAAGCCCAGGCCGATTCCGCGGCCCGGTGCGCCGCGATTGGTGTGATGCCTCCGGTCGTCGGGCCGTCGCCGCACGCCGCGGGGCTCGTGTCGTTGAAGCGTACCGCCGCATACGACCACGGTGCTTCTGAATCAGCGTTGCTCGACTCGCCTGAGGACACTTATCAGACGCGTGTCGACGCGATGCTCGAGCAGCTCCGGACGGATCCATCCGATCGCTCCGGACGCCTCCGGCGCCAGCTCCAACGTGTGTCGCCTGACACGCGTACCGAGCTGATGGATCGGTTACGCGAGAAGGTCACCGACGCTCAGTGGGCGCAACTAAGTAGCGCGCTGACCGAATCGCTGCCGTCTGAGGCCGAGCACGACACGACGACCGCGCCAGAACCGGAGACGACGAACGAAGAACGTTCACCGGAAGAGAAGGAGAGTGAACCAAAGGGCGAGTCCGCTGAAGCGCCCAAGCCCGTGGCGGCGGACGCTGCGGTAGAGGGGAAAGCGCCGCCGGAAGCCGCCGCTGCGCCGAGTCCTGAAGAGTCGCTGGAAAAGGATCCAGGTCCTGAAGGTCCACCGGTGAAATCGGACCTCGACGCTGAGCAAGTCGAGCAGGCGGCGAAGGAGCGTGGTCCTGCGCCGGCTGAAGTGCCGGAAGAGGAACCGAAGATCGGAAAGGCCAGCGGCGGCGCGACACCTGCGCCGACTGTTGCGGAAGGTGGCGAGGCGTCGGCCGAACAAGGCGGCGCAGCGGCGGCGGAGCCAGAGGCGGCGACCGCAACCGACGCGACGGAAACGAGGACTGCCGAGGGCAGTCCTGAAGGCGCGGCGGAGACGGCTGGTACTTCGGTTGAACCGGCCGCGACTGCCGAACCGCCAGTGGAAGCTGAAACGCCGCGCGAAGGCGCCATCGAAGAGGCAAAGGAACCGAGCACCGCCGCCGGCCCGATCACAGATGAAGCTGAAGCTCCCGCGGCCGAAACACAAGAGGCTTCGGCCCCTGAAGCAGGAGGCGGAGCCGACGCCGAGTCGGCAATCGAGACTGAACCTCTCGAACAGCAAGAGCAGACACCGGCCGGACCGCCTCCCGATCTGGCACCCGAGGCGGAGGCCACCGCGAATGCCGCCGCCCAGTCACCTTCAGAATCGGCCGCCGTCTCAGAACCAGAGCCGCCCATGCCAGCAGCCATAAAAGATGTTGCGGCTGCCACCGACGGTTCCCAAAGCGCGCCGCAAGAAGAGATCAAGTCTAGCGCCGGAGGAGGCGCCGCCGGTGCAATCGGTAGCGGTGGCGGCCCTGCAACGAGCGAGGGCAGTGCTGCGGAAGCGGCCGATCTCGAACTCGAGGGCGCGAGCAGCGATACAGAGCAACTCGCCGGACCCGCACCTCCGGAAACCGAACAACAAGCTCCTGGCGCTGGTGCCGAGACCGCGACGGCAGGTCCCGAGGCAGAAGGATGCGCGGGAGGCGGTGAATCTCCGTCTGCTGAAGCCGGCGGAGACGGTGGCGGTGGCGGCGGTGCGTGCGGTGGCGGCGGTGCAGGCGGTGGCGGTGCGGCAGAGGAGCCCGCGGCCGCTGCGGCGCCCGACGTCTCGCAGTCGGATCCTGCTCAGGCGATGAGCGCGGTCAAAAATCTTCCGCCCGTGCAGATGCAGCAGGCGCTCGGTGGCGTCTCGCAAGCGGCGACCAAGGCGGTCTCGGATCAGCGACAGGAGCTCTCGACGAATCCGCCGCAGATGCAGCGGCCGTCGGGCGTGCCGGCGCAACGTGATCCCGCAATGCCGGTCGGCCCGGTTGCCCCGGCAAACACTGCTGGGGCAGGGGACGTCGAGCGAACGGCTGAAGGCGAGGCCCTTGCCGTGCCGCAGCCCGCGGCGCTTCCGGCTCCGCCGCCGAACCCCACTGCAGGTCTTCGGGGGCCGAGAGTCCCCGGCGAAGCCGAAATGTCAGAGGCCGACGTCGCCAAGGCGCAGGGTGCGATCAGCGATCTTCCAGTCACGGATCCGGCATTGAACGTGACCGCCGGCGATCCGCCGACACTTGATCTCGCGGGCGACGCGGATCCCACATTGGTCGCCGATCAGCGCGCCAAGGTCGATCAGGGCACCACCGACGCGCGCGCCCAGGGGCAGGCTGACGCGGCCGAGCCGCTCGGCGAAAACAACATCTACCCGACCGTGCCGGCCGAAACGTTGAAGGCCGACACCGGCGGCGAAGGCCTCGGCGTCGGCGGTACGTTGGCGGCGTGCGCCAAGGGTGGCGGCAAGGCGCTGAGCGAGGCTCAAGCCAAAGCCGGTGGCGGCGCGGGCGCAGCGGCCGGAGCCGGTGGTGCCGAGGCGGTCTCAATCATTGCCAACGAGGAGAAGGGCCCTGAGATCCAGGGTGCCGTCGAACAGGCACAGGGCGACATGGTCGCCAAGCAGGATGAGCACGCGACCAAGGTCGCCGACGAGAAAGCGAAATCGCAGCAGCAGGTCGAAGAGCTGATCCAGGACAACGCCGCCCAACAGAAGGACGAGCGGACGAGCGCACGCAAGCAATCGATCAAGCTGCGCACCGAGTGGGACGGCGAGCAGCGCAAGCTCGTCGACACCGGTCGCAAAGATGCGGCGAAAGCCGCGGCAGACGCGGCCGGAAAAATTCAAACCGAGGAGCGTGAGGGAAATAAAAAGGCCCAGGGTCACATCGACAAGGGCAACGAGGAGGCCGCCGACGCCCGTCGCGATGCGGAGAAAAAAGCAGCGGACGAGAAGAAAAAGGGAGAAAAGGAGTCGAGCGGTTTCTTCGGCTGGCTTGGCAGCAAGGTCACCTCGTTCTTCAACGCCATCAAGGACGCGATTCAGTCGGCGTTCGAGTTCGCACGCACGCTGGTCAAGAAGGCGATCGAAGCCGCCAAGAAGCTGGCGGTCGAAGCGATCGAGCTCGCGCGCAAGGCCGTTGTCGGCCTGATCAAAGCCGCCGGCGCCGCGCTGATCGCGGTTGGGGATGTCGTCCTCGCCGGATTCCCCGCCGCGCGCGATCGCTTCCGCAAGGGAGTCCAGGATCGCGTGGACGGCGCGGTCGATACGGTCAACAAGCTCGCCGACGACCTCAAGGCAGGCGTGCAGAAGCTGCTCGATCTCCTGGGCGACGCCATCAACGGGCTGCTCGGCCTGCTCGAATGCGCGTATCTCGCCGCCGTCGACGTCGTTGCCGGCGTCGTCAAGGGCGCGATCGATTTCGCAAACAAGTTCATCCAGCTGGTCGGCGAGTTCGCCGCGCTGATTAAAGATGTAGCGGCCGATCCGGGCGGCTGGCTGTCGAAGCTCGGATCCGCGGTGGTGTCCGGCATCAAGAACTGCCTGTGGAGCGCGTTCAAGAGCGCGGTCAAAAACTGGTTTAACAGCAAGCTCGAAGAGGTGCTCGGCCTCCCGATCATGATCTTCAAACTGCTGTTCAAGGGCTGCATCAAGATGGCCGACATCGGCAAGATGGCCTGGAAGGCATTGCTGACGGCCATCCCGATGGCGCTCATCCAGATTCTGATCGAGAAGCTCGTCGCGATGATCGTGCCGGCTGCCGGCGCGATTCTGACGATCATCGAAGGACTACGGGCCGCCTGGGGCACCGTCAGCCGCATCATCACCGCGTTTGCGCTGTTCTTTGCGTTTCTCAAGGCGGTCAAGACGGGCAACGCAGCCGGACCCTTCGCCGCCGCCGTTGCCGCTGCAGCGGTTGTGGTCATCGATTTCGTCGCCAACTGGCTCCTGCAGCGGCTGCGCAAGCCGGCAGGCGCGGTCGCCGGCAGGCTGAAGGCGCTCGCTCAGAAGATTGCGGCCGGCCTCAAGCGCGTGGCCGGCGCAGTGAAGAAGGGGGCGAAGGTTGCCGCCGGCGCGATCCGCCGCGGAGCCGCGGCGGTTGGCCGCGGGATCAAACGAGGCGCCCAAGCCGTCGCTCGAGGGTTGAAGCGGGCTGGCCGCGCCATCGCGCGGTCGAAGATTGGCCAGGCGATCGCGCGCAGCCGGCCGGGACGAGCGCTCGCGCGGGCCGTGGGACGGGTGCGCGCGCTCGCGGCACGCGGGAAGGCGGCGTTCCAGCGCGGCAAGGAAAAATTCAAGCAGTGGCGGGAGCGCCGGCGGCGGCAGAAGCAGCAAGGCGCGGAGGAGCGGTTCGCCCGTGCACGGACAGCGCTCGTGCCGAAGATTTCCTCGCTCACCCAGCGTGGCGTGAGCCGCATCCGGCTCAGGCTGCAGCTTGGATTGTGGCGCGCCTTCTATCGGCTGAAGCAGTTGACGGTGCGCGGGAGTGGGCCGCATCGCCAGGTTTACGCATTGGTCAATCCCGAAGGGCCGTTCGGCAATCTCGAGCGCTTCGGCCGCGACGATGTCTACCGTGTCATATCCGAAATTGGCCGTCGTCAACTCGGCCGCGCGCCCGCGCTCGGCGCAGCATCAGGCGGTGCACTTGTCGTCCCACCGGGACAGAGTCCGATGGGACTGGGACCGGCGATGCTCGAGCGCCCGACGCTGCCAGGGCGAGGTGAGACCGTCCCGATCGGGATTGGCGGCGGCACTGTATTCGGCGCGCAGGGACGCGGTGCGAGCAACGTCATCATTCGCGGCCTGGGCACGTATCCGGAGATCACGGAGAAGCTCGCTGGACAGGGCCTGACCGGCCCATCGCTCACGGCCGCGATGATGCAGTCGATGAAGACCGGCACGGCGCCACCCGGCGTCTCTCCGGCGGCGCTGCAGGACGTCCGCCGGCTGTCCGCGTTGATGTTTGGCACCGAGATGGCGCGCAGCCGCGTGACCGGCGCGACCACGCCGTTGACCATGATCGGCATGGAGCGCGGCGCGCTGACGACGCCAGGCGCGTTCGGGCTCTCCGGCGCCGAGCGTCCGCTTGGTGGCGGGTTGTATCCGCCCTCGCAAGTCGGCTTCGTCGGCGCGCAGCGGCGATCCGAGGCGCGAATGATGGAAGGCCGCGAGTTCCGACCTGGCACCGGCATTCACGGGGCCAGCGAAGAGAACATCAATCGGACGGTCCAGCTCGTTGCGACGGTCACGCAGGAAATGTACTTCGACAACCTCGAGCACTTCCGTCTCAAGGTGATCGAGCTGCTCGAGATGTTCGAGCGGCGGTTGGCAGGATGATGAGCGAAACCCATTTTGTGTTCCAGATCGGTCCGATTCCGGTGAAGGACGGCGATGTGCTGGCCTTCTTCGTCGAGCCCGGGAACCCGGACGCGCGTACGTTCATGGCGGATGACGCACGCACAAGTCTCGAGCAGATCGCAAAGGTGTATGCCGGCGCGGCACTGGAATGCGAACCCGAGCTGGCGCCCGTCGCTGCTGAATTTGGCATCCAGCCTGGGGTCCTGACGGACGAGCGGAAGCACGTCATCGGCATCATCGCGTTCGAGATGGCGTTCGGCGATCTGCTGCTCGGGATCGAGCACCCCGGCATCGTCTATCAGTTCGGCGTCGCTGCGAGTGCGTTCTGGCGGGCCGCGCCCTGGCGGCACACCGCGGTTCGTCGCATTGCCGTTGAGTTCACGGGCTCCGCCTCGGGGACGTTCGAAGGCATGCTCATGGGTGGCGACCTGAGGTTCGGACTGTCGCTCTACCCACGCCCCGGTACGATCGATCGGCTCGTCGCGCTCACGGCCGCCGACCGTCTCGAAGAGGCCGGCCGAGTCGATTCCCTGATCACGACATTCGATGACAACCCCGCGTACGCCGTCGATGCGATGCGCCGCGCGTACGACGTGCCGCGCCTGCCGGTCCCGATGCGAATGGCGGACGGACGCGGCGTACGCCTTTCAGACGAGGATCTGCTGCGGCTGGCAGCCGCCCTCAAGGCGGCGTCGTTCCTGAACGACGAGGTCCGGGCGAGCACGAGCACGGTGAGTGTGGGCGACCTTTCAATCACCGCCATGGCTCGTGCGACGGCGTTGGTTTCGAAGGACTGAGGACATGACCACTTTCCCAGGCTCTCCGCGCGTCGTCCGTGGCGGTATCGTGCTGGTCGATCCCGACAGCGGCGTTGTGCGGCGGGTGATCGTGCTCCAGTACAACCCGGACACGATGACACGTACGCTTCAGGTGAGAGGCACGCCGGCCGAGGCTGGCGACCGCCTGGAGGCGACGCGTCTCGTCGGTCCGCCTAACGAGACGATCAAGGTCGACGCGGACATCGACGCGGCCGATCAGCTGGAGCACCCCGAGCTGAATCCGACGGCGGTGGAACTCGGGATTCACCCGCAGCTGGCGGCGCTCGAAACGATCGTCTATCCGTCCAGCCGTCAGATGCAGACCAACAACTCGCTGGCGAGCGCCGGCGTGCTCGAGATCGTGCCGATCCAGGCGCCACTCGCGCTGTTCGTCTGGAGCCGGAACCGCATCGTGCCGGTGCACATCACCGAGTTCAGCATCACCGAAGAGGCGTTCGATCCGAACCTGAACCCGGTGCGCGCGAAGGTGAGCCTCGGGATGCGCGTGCTGACGATCAACGACGTGAACTTTGGCACCAAGGCCGGCAGCATCTACATGGCGTACTTCCAGCGCAAGGAGCAGCTTGCCGGCCTCAGCCCGGAAGGCACGCTCAGCGCGCTCGGCGTCACGCGGATCGTGTGAGGTCAGGACATGTTCGGAGCGACCAGTCGTTATTACGGACTTCCGACGACGACGATCGAGCGGGCCGACGGGACTCGGCTGGTGTTCGTGCGCCGTCGATTCATTCCGCCGCCCGAGCGGTTCGAGCTACTGCTCGAGCATTCAGTCGCCGAAGGAGAGCGTCTTGATCACATCACGGCGCGTTATCTCGGCGATCCCGAGCAGTTCTGGCGGGTCGCCGATGCGAACGGCGCGATGCAGCCCGACGATCTGGTGCGCGAACCAGGCCGGCGGCTTCGCATCACGCTGCCCGAGGGGATCTCGCGCGCGAAGGGGTTCTGAGTTCGAAGTCGACGTCACCAGCAAGCAGGCATTCGGATGCTCAAGGGGTTTCACCTTTCGCTGTCGATTGGGCCGGCCGTGCCGGTGCCGGCCCCGCGCGTCGTGATCGAAGCACTGACGAGCGTGCAGGCGACCAACGGCGGCACCAAGGGTGGCTTTCAGCTGCAGTTCGCCGCCGGGAAAGACTCGCCGCTCGTGCGCACGATGATTCCTGCCGGCTACTTCGGACCGGGGATCCGTGTGTTGATCATCGTGACGATCAACGGCATCCCCAACGTGCTGATGGACGGCATCATCACGCGGCAGGAGGTTGGTCCGAGCAACGAAGCGGGGCAGTCGACCTTTACCGTCACCGGCGAAGACCTGAGCGTGCTGATGGATATCGTTCAGATGCCGTTCATGCGCTGGCCGGCGATGCCCGCACCGGTGCGCGTGCTGGCGATGCTGGCGAAGTACGCGCCGTTTGGCATCGTCCCAATCGTGATTCCGCCGATCTTCATGGACGTCCCGATCCCGGTCAAAGAAATCCCGGCGCAGACCGGCACCGACCTCGAGTACATCAACCAGCTCGCCGAACAGAACGGCCACGTGTTCTTCGTCCAGCCTGGTCCCGCGCCGGGGATGAACTTCGCCTACTGGGGACCTGAGTTCGTGTTGCCGATCCCGCAGCCGGCGCTGAACGTCAACATGGACGCGAATACCAACGTCGAGCAATTGACGTTCAGCCTCGACGGTCTGGCCAAGAAGATCGTCGTGCTGAAAGTGCTCGATCCGGTCACGAAGAAGATCACCATCCCCATCCCGGTGCCCAACATCAGCCTGCTGCAGCCGCCGCTCGGCGCCGTGCTCACGCCGCCGATGAAGGTCGAGTTCGCGAAAGACACGTCGAAGCTCGATCCGTTGAAGGCGGTGGCGTTGGCGCTGGCGCGCACGAGCAGCTCCTCGCATGCCATCACGGCGTCCGGCCAGTTGAACGTGCTGCGTTACGGCCGCGTCCTTCAGTCGCGGCAACTCGTCGGTGCGAGAGGCGCAGGGCTCGGCTACGACGGCATGTACTACGTGAAGAGCGTGACCAGCACGGTTAAACGCGGTGAGTTCAAGCAGAGTTTCAGCCTGTCACGCGACGGCCTGGTTTCGATTACTCCGAGAGTGGTGCCATGACAGATGGAAATGGAGCAGGCAAGTTCTACGGCAAATTTCGCGGCACCGTGATCAACAACGTCGATCCGTTGTTCACGGGACGGCTACTGGTGCAGGTGCCCGATGTTCTCGATCTGACGCCATCGACCTGGGCCGAGCCATGCGTGCCGCTCGCGGGTCCGACCGGTCCGCCCATGGGCGTGTATCTGGTGCCGCCCATCGGCGCCGGTGTGTGGGTGGAGTTCGAGCAGGGCGATCCGAACTATCCAATCTGGTCGGGATGCCGCTGGGGCGCGCAGTCCGATATTCCGACGCTCGCATTCGCCGGCCTGCCGGTCTCGCCCAGCATCGTGCTGCAGACGGCGGGGCAGAACACGATCGCCATCAGCGATCTGCCGGGCCCGACGGGGGGAATCATGCTCAAGAGCCTGACGGGCGCGATGATTCTCGTGAACGACGTCGGCATCACGATTTCCAACGGCAAGGGAGCCACGATCATGATGACCGGCCCGACGGTCACCGTGAATCAGGGCGCGCTGGTGATTACGTAATGCCGGGGCCAATTTTTCACGTCGGGGGCTCGGCGATCTGCCCGCATGGTGGGCAGGTCACAGTCATTTCGAGCAACGCACGCGTCCTCGTCGGCGGCATGCCGGCCGCCACGCTCGGCGACGTCTATGTTGTCGCGGGTTGCGCGTTCACTGTGCCACCCGGCAAACCGCAGCCGTGCCTCAAGGTGCAGTGGCTGGTGCCCGCGACGCGCGTGATGGTCAACGGCCAGCCCGTGATCCTGCAGATCAGCAGCGGGTTGTGCCAGAGCGCCGAACAGATTCCACAGGGTCCACCGACCATCGTGGCAACGCAGCCGCGGGTGATTGCGACATGAAGAACGTCGGTTTGCCGTTTCACTTCGATGCCAGGGGTCGCACCTCCGAGCCCGGCGATCCGGCGACGTCGAGCACGACCATCGACGTCGTCCGTGTGCGCGAGTCGGATCGCGACGATGCCCATGTGCGCGATCTGATCGAACAGGTCCTGTTCACCGCACCGGGCGAGCGCGTGAATCGTCCCGACTTCGGCACCGGGCTGATGCAGCTGTTGTTTGCGCCCAACAGCGACACGCTGGCCAGCGCGACGCAGTTGCTTGTCCGCGGCGCGTTGCAGCAGTGGCTCGGCGACATCATCCAGGTCGAAGACGTACGCGTCGAGACTGAAGACTCGACCCTCAGGGTGACCGTTGAGTACATCGTGAGCCGGACGCAGGAGCGGGACGCGGCCACCTTCCTTCGCCAGGGGGTGCAGCCATGATCTACTTCTGCTGCGATGAGCGGCGGCGCGAAACGGTCAGGGACGACGGCCGCCTGAACGGCATCGACTTTCTCGAGGTCGAGGATCGACCCGAAGATCCCGACGATCTGCGGCAGCGGCGGCTGTTCGTTCACATGTTGCAGGACGTGGCGCCCGGGATCATCGGGCCCGCCAACATTCAGATCACCGGCGGCGAGCGGATCCGCACAATCCACGTGACCGGCCTGTCCCTCGGAGCCGCGGACTCCCCACCGGTATCGTCACCGCTTGCGACGCCTGCCAACGTGGTCGTGATCGAAGTCGCCGAGCCCGGCGACTTCTCGACCTACATTCTCCAGTTCGTTCAGCCCGGCACCAGCGATCCGCTGACGGACTTCGATCCGGTGTTGTCGGCGATCGAGTTCTCGTTCAAGGCGGGATGCACGAGCCCGTTCGATTGTCGGCCCCAGTGCCAGTGCGTGCCTGAGGCGCCGGCGGCGCTCGAGATCAACTACCTGGCGCGCGACTATGCGAGCTTCCGCCAGTTAATGCTCGACCGGCTTGCGGTGCTGACGCCGGGCTGGACCGAGCGCAATGCTGCCGACCTCGGGATCGCGCTCATCGAGTCGCTCGCGTACGTCGGCGACTACCTCAGTTACGAGCAGGATGCGGTGGCGACTGAGGCATACCTGCGCACCGCCAGACGCCGGGTCTCGGTCAAGCGGCACGCGCGCTTGATCGACTACTTCGTCCACGAAGGGGCGAATGCGCGCGTGTGGATCCAAATTGCGCTCAACGACTCCGCGCCGGCGAGCGTGGCTGTGGATCTCGTCGATGCGCAGGGACACAAGATCGAGTTCCTGACGCGAATCCCCGACCTGCCGGCCGTGCTGGAGATACATTCGGCTGACGAACAGGCGGCACATTCCAAAGCACCGGAAATATTCGAGCCGGTCGTTTCTGAATCCAGGGATGCGCCACCACCGACCGTGGTGCTCCGCCGCGATCACAACCGGTTGCGGTTCTACACATGGGGCGACGAGCGCTGCTGCCTGCCCGAGGGAGCGACGCGGGCGACGCTACGGGGCGCATTTCCCGATCTCGGCCCGGGCAGCGTGCTGGTGTTCGTCGAAGAGAAGGGTCCGCTGACCGGCCGCACCGGCGACGCCGATCCCGCGCATCGTCAGGCGGTGCGGCTTGTGACGTCGCGGGTGCTCAGCGACCCTGTCGGTGGCCTGTTCGACCCGTCGCCGAGCCAGAGCTCGGTTCCGGTGACGGAGATCGAATGGGGGCCGGAAGACAAGCTGCGCTTCCCGCTCTGCATCTCGAGCCGCCGAACGGTGGACGGTACGACGTTGCTCGAGACGGATGTGAGCGTCGCGCTTGGCAACATCGTGCTCGTTGATCACGGCCGGACGATTCGCAATGAGACGCTGCCGGCGGTTCCGGCGCCGCGTCCCTCGCTCTCGCGCGTCGCCGCCGACACCGGTTGCGGCTGTGAGTCGCACGATGCGACACCGCAGGTGGCGCGCTTCCGACCTCGCCTCGCCAACCGGCCGATCACCCACGCCTCGTCCTACACGCTCGACCTGCTCGCCCGATCGGCGGCCGCCCTGGTCGAGTGGCCGACTGCCGTGCCGCTGCCGGTCGTCTACCTCGACGAACTGCGGCCGAACGGCGACCGCTGGACGCCCGCGGCCGATCTGCTCGACCTCGAAGAGGAAGACAAGCGCTTCGTGCTGGAGGTCGAGAGCGATGGCACCGCGTACCTACGTTTCGGAGACGGCGAGTTCGTCGGCCGTCCCGATCCCGGCATGCTGTTGGCCGCGACGTATCGGGTGGGCAACGGTACCGCCGGCAATATCGGACGCGAAACCATCGCGCACCTCATCTCCGCGCAACCCGGGTTGAGCCAGGTCGTTGCCCGTATCTGGAATCCGCTGCCGGCCCGCGGCGGCGTCGATCCGGAGCCGATTGAAGAAGTCCGGCAGCGCGCCCCTGCCGCCTTCCGCGTGCAGGAACGCGCCGTCACCGCCGCTGACCACGCCGATATCGTTCAGCGCTTCCGGCGCGACGTCCAGAACGCCGCCGCGACTTTTCGATGGACGGGTAGTTGGCGCACCGTCTTCGTGACCGCCGACCGCCTCGGCGGAGCCGCGGTCGATGACGTGTTCGAGCAGGAGTTGCGGCAGGTTCTCGAGGCGTTTCGGATGGCGGGGCAGGACCTCGAGGTTGAGCCGCCCTCTTCGGTCGCGCTCGATCTCGCGATGCACGTGTGCGTCGAGCCCGACTACTTTGTCAGCGACGTCCGGAACGCGCTGCTCGATCGCTTCAGCACTCGCACGCTCGCGGACGGCACCAGGGGATTGTTCCATCCCGACAACTTCAGCTTCGGCCAGTCGGTGTTTCTCAGCCCCTTCTATGCCGCCGCCCAGGCCGTTCCTGGCGTGGAGTCAGTCGACATCACTACGTTCCAGCGCCGCGGCGTGCCAACCACGAAAGGGTTGGAGGATGGACGGCTCGATATGGGCCGCCTCGAGATTCCGCGGCTCGACAACGATCCGAATTTCCAGGAGCGGGGCGCCTTCACGCTCACGCTGTCGGGGGGACGATGACACCGGAAGATGTGCGGCAGGGGCAGAGCGGCTGCGGCTGTTGCGAGGGGCTCGTCCGCCTGACGCCCGCGTTCGTCGCCAACCGGCCAGGGCTCGATCGCGTCGCCTACCGATCCGGGACGTACACGGACTTCAAGCGTACGCTCCTCGCGCGCATCTCGGGCGCGCAAAAGCCGGCGCTTGAACGGTTGACGACGCGCGACGACGACGACTTTGCGATCGCGCTGCTCGATGTGTGGGCCATCGTGTGCGACGTGCTGACCTTCTACGAAGAGCGAATCGCGAACGAAGGCTACCTGCGGACGGCAACCGAGTTGCTCTCGATCGTCGAGCTCGCACGACTCATCGACTATCGCTTGCAGCCTGGCGTTGCGGCGTCGACAGACATCGCGTTCACCATGGAAGATGCGCCAGGCGCCCTCGGACAGGCGCTCGGCACCGGCGACATCGTCCAGAAGGTGCCCGGACCGCCGTTGCGGATCACGCTCGATGCCGGCATCAAGGTGCAGAGCATCCCGGGCCCGGGCGAGCAGCCGGCGACGTTCGAAACGGTGCAAACGATCGAAGCGCGCGCCGAGTGGAACGCGATGCGGCCGCGGATGCGACAGCCGCAAACACTGTCCACATCGGTCGATGGCCTCATCCTCGATGGCACCGCGACGAATCTGAAACCCGGCGATTCAGTGCTGATCGTCGCCGGCGCGACCAGCCGCGCGTTCCGGCGTGTCGTGGCCGTGTTTCCTGACGACAAGGCGAAAACCACCCGTATCGAGTTCGCGACGACGTCCTTCACACCGCCAGCGTACGTTCGGCCGACACTGCCGAAACCCGCCCCGAACCAGCTGACCACCGCGGTGCCGCTCACGGATCAGCGCGTGGAAAGCGACATCCTCGACCTCGTGTGGGACCTCGAGGATCTCGAGGCCGCGATTGCGATTCAGCGCTGGGATCCATCCGAACTGACGACGATCGTCTCGAAGCTCACGGGCGACCAACCGTCGAGCGGCGCCAGTGGCGTGTTTGCGATGCGGCTGCGCGCAGCTCCCTTCGGACATAACGCGCCGGACTACGACTCGCTTTCTCCCCTTCTGCGCATCGGTGAGCTGGTACAGGTGTCTGCCACGGAGAAGCAGTTCAAGCCGGGGCCGTACCCCACGTCGTGGGAAAACAACACGCTCGGTACTGACGCTGGGTCTGGCCACAACCTGATCCGTCTGGACACGACCTATCCCGGAATCGTGAAGGGCAGTTGGATCGTGCTGGTCGCGGCGAGCGACTCCTCGGATGCAACGACGGAACAGGCGCTCAGGGTTCTCCAGAACGTAGAGGTCACCAGGAGCAAATTCACGATCACCGCCAAGGTGTCGCGGTTGATCGTGGACCTGTCGCCGCCGCCCGCTCACGCGCTCAGCGAGTTCCCGATGCGGCGGACGAGCATTTTTGGCCAGAGCGAACGGCTGTTGCTCGCACAGCTGCCGGTCCAGGACGTGGTGACTGGCGCCAGCATCGTGCTCGACCGGCTGATTCTCGGTTTGCGCCCGGGCCAGTACGTCGTTGTCACCGGCGAGCGCACCGACATGAAAGGCGTGCGCAACAGCGAGCGAGTGATCCTCAAGCGCGTGCTTGTCGAGGGTGGCTTCACCGTCCTCGAGCTGGAGAAGACGCTCTCGTACTCGTACCGTCGCGAGACGGTCACGATCAACGGCAACGTCGCCCGGGCGACGCACGGCGAGTCGGTCGAAGAGGTGCTGGGGAGCGGCGACGGCAGCGCGCCGTTCCAGCGCTTCACGTTGAAGCAACCACCGCTCACCTACGTCGGCGCACCGACCATCAGCGGCGTCGAGAGCACGCTCGAACTACGGGTCAACGATGTCCGCTGGCACGAAGCGCGCACGCTGTTCGGACAGCAGCGCGCGGATCGCGTTTACGTCGCTCGAACCGATGCGGACAGTACGACAACGGTGATCTTTGGCGACGGCAAAACTGGGGCGAGGCTGCCGACGGGAAACGAGAACGTTCGTGCCCGGTACCGCAAAGGCATCGGCGCAATCGGCAATCTCGACGCGAACCGGCTCACGCAGTTGCTGACGCGCCCGCTCGGCCTGAAGGAGGCCACCAATCCCGTCCGCGCAACCGGCGGCGCCGATCCGGAACGGCTGACGGACGCGCGTCAAAATGCGCCGGTCGGCGTGTTGACGCTCGGCCGCATCGTGTCGCTGCAGGATTTCGAAGACTTCGCGCGCGCGTTTCCAGGCATCGCCAAGGCGCGTGCGACGTGGACGTGGACCGGCACGATCCGCGGCATCTTCATCACCGTGGCCGGTGTCGGCGGCGCCGAGGTCGCGAGCGACTCGCCGTTGTTTGCCAACCTGATGACGGCCTTGCAGACCTCAGGCGACCCGACCGTTCCGGTGCAGGTCCAGACCTATCGCCCTCGCTTCTTCCGAATCGCTGCCGGCATCAAGGTCGATGCGGACTAC
>JBKPNQ010000004.1:0-72002 GCA_046732715.1 Acidobacteriota bacterium
TCACGGACCTGCGCGGGTCGCAGAATGCAATGCGGAGGGCGCAACTTTTCCGCGCGACGTCCGCGGGAGCAAGACCGAGATGCACGCCGCTGGCGGAGTCGATATCCCTGTTTGCATGCATCAAAGCGCTGAGCGGCCCGCTCAGGGATTCGAGGGCGCTCGTCCGGCGAAATACTCTTTGCGCGCGCGCACTTTCAACTTGGATGGGGTGACCTTGATCTCCAGCTTGTGCATGCGATCGTCGAGTCGCGGCGGCTCGAAGCCGAGCGCGTATTGATGGTGCAGCTCGTCGGCGACTGACGCGAAGGTGTCGGCGAGGTCCTCGGAACGATTCAACTCGAAATAGCCGCCGCCGGTTTCGTCGGCGATCCGCGCCAGTCCAGGATCCGGTCGGACCGAGGTCATCGATCCCATCGATCCCATACCGCCTCGCGGGTTGCGTCCGAGCAGCACCGTCGTCTGCAGCCCAATCGCATAGACCATCACGTCGTCTCGCTGCGCATCCTGCATGACGTCCATGATGCTGCGATTGTTCACGGTGAAGTTGGCCGGTGAGTCGCCGCCGTCGCTGAAGACGAGCACCACCTTCCGCCCGTCACGCTCCTTCAGCGCCGCGATGGCGTCCTCGATCGCGTTCCAGAGCGGTGTCGGCCCGGTAACCGGCAGATCCGATCGCAGAATGCGAAGCAGGGCGTTCTGGTCGCTGGTGAACCCTTCGGGCTGAATGACGATGCGATCGGCGAAGGTGCCGATGCGGGCGGCGTCGCCGGGACCGAGGTTGCGGACGAACGCCTCGGCCGACTGTTCGACGAGTCGCGTGTTGCCGCGCATGCTGCCGCTCCGGTCGAGCATCACCACGACGCTTACGGGCTGGACGTCAGTTGAAAAGACCGTCAGCGGTTGCGGCTTGCCGTTATCGCGAATTTCGAACGCGTCGCGCGCCAGGTCCGTCACCAGGCGCCCGTCCTTCTCAGCCACCGTTGCGTAGACGGCGACCGTCTTCGCGCCGCTACGAAACGTCGGCTGCTGTGATTGTTGCGCGCTGGTCGACGACTGGACAGCCAGGGCGGTCAAGATCAGCGGAAGAACGAGCTTCATGGGTTTCCGTTGGGCAGCCATCGGCTGGCCGCGAATCGGCAGGCACTCCTATCATCGCACAGGGGCGGGAATTGGTGAATTAGTGAATTGGGAATTTGCATCGCGCGGCTGCCGCCGCGCTTTAAAAGCACGCGCGGTAGCGCGTGCGAAGTCAATTCACCAATTCACCAAGCCACCAATTCACCAATAAAAAAACCGGAGGAAGCCTTTCGCTTCCCCCGGTTTGGTCGTACGGCCGTCCGTGGGCGGACGACTAGAAGATGTACTTGATGCTGAACTGACCCTGGGCTCCCGCCTGCCAGAGGTCCGCCTTGCCGTAGCGTGGATCGAACGCGTTCGTGCCCGATGGCGAGGCCTGAATCAACGCCCTGTAGTCGTATCCCTTGGCGAGGTCGACATGGGAGAGATCCATGCCGGAGTCCGCCCGAGCGAGACCGGCGCCCTTGTTGAGAGAGTTGAAGATGTGGGTCGCCGTCTTCTGGTTGAACAGGTTGATCACGTTCAGCTCGAGCCGGACTTTCTGCGAGCCCGACATGTGCAGCTCGTGCGAGACCAGCAGGTCGGTGCGCGAGAGGAACGGCGTGCGGCCCATGTCGCCACGGCCTTCCACCAGAACCGGAATCGTGTTCAACGTGTTCACGACCGTGCTCATGGGCGTGCCGCTGCCGGCATAGACAAAGCCGCCGATCTGCGTGCCGAACGGCATCGTGTAAGCGCCGTAGAACTTCGCGACGACTGGCCGATCCGTCGCGAGACGGCCAACCACGTCGAGGTTGCCGTGCGAGTCCCACTCGAGCTCATCGAGGTCCCACGCGCGTCCAGCCGCGGTGCCCGGACGAGCGATGCTGCCGGCCTGCTGCTGCGCCGTGGCTGACGACACGCCAGTGGTGGGCGTCTGGATTTCATCCGAGTTCGCCAGGCCGGCGTAGTTGCCATAGAGGCGGCTGATGGTGAGGTTCGCACTGCCGAACCAGTTTTTCGAGAAACGACGGCTGAGCGTGATGTCCAGCGCGTCGTACTGACGCAACGGTTTCGGCGTGTTGAACGGAGCCGTCAGCCCGGTCACGAACATCGTCGTCGCGACGCCCTCGCCCGGGTTGGCGGCGAAATAGACCTCGTTGCCGGTCGAGTCGAGCGACCCGACGTCCTCGATGGCGCGGGTCAGCTTGTTGTGAACGTAGTTGACGCCGAGGGCGGTCGTCGGGGTGAGCTGATATTCCATCCCGAAGTTCGTCGAGTCCTGGTACATCGGCTTGAGATCCGGATCGATAGTCTCGAAGTTCGGCACGCGTCGATCGCGGACGCCGCCCCAGAGATCCCGGCCGGGCATGTTCGCGAGGTTCAGGTTGTAGACGTCGAGCGTGTCGAGCGAACGGTAGTTCACCAGCCACGTGTCGCCGCCGAACGAGCCGCGCGCGAGCTCGTACTTGACCCAGTCAAAGTAGCGGCCCCAGCTGCCGTACGCCTTCAGGCGCCCGTTGCCGAGGACGTCATATGTGGCGCCGAGCCGCGGGGCGATCTTCTTACCGAACCCGAACTCGAACGCGATGGGCTTGACGTCGGTCCGGAAGGACGGAATCGTTTCGCGCTCGGTTCTCACGCCGAGGTTCAGCGTCAGGCGGTTGCCGACGATCCACGTGTCCTGCACGTAGAGCTGCGGCATGTTGGCGTCAACGATGCCGCGAGTGCCGCGATCGTTGACCTCGTAGTAACCATACGTTCCCGTTCCCGACTGACCGCTATTGTTGACGAACGACGTGCCCCAGTTGAGCAGCACGTAGCCTCCGGGGTAGGCGGAATTCACTTCGTTGGTCGTGTGACGGACGCCGACGCCGCCCTTGAGGAGATGCGCTCCGGCGGCGTTGAAGGCCTGCGTGTAGTCCGCCTGGATGAAGCCGGTCTTCGTCTGATCTTTGTTGGTGATCAGCACGCGCGGCGTGTTCTGGGCACCCTTCGGCAGCTGCAGATCGGACGGCACTCCAGACACGCCAATCGACGGCGTATTCCAAATCACCGCGGTCGTCGTCGAGACACCGGTGTCGTAGTAGTTGTCGGAGAAGATCCCGCCGCGAACGCTGAGTGAGGAGCGGCCGCTGAGGATGAAGTCAATGTTCCCGCTGCCGTTGATCTGATCCTGATTGAACCCGCGCGGAATCTGCGCCGCGTTACCGGCGAGCGAACTGCTGATGAAGTTCGGCCCGGTGCCATCGTAGGCGGACAACGTGCCGGTCGATCGGACCGGGGTGTACAGGATGCTGCCGTTGGCCGTCATGCGTCGATTTGAATAGGTGACCTTGCCGAACGACTGCGTCGCCGTCTGCGACTGCGGGAGCGATCCCGGCTCGGTGCCGTTTGAGAAGAGGTAGTTGTTCGTTCGATCGATGAAGCGCGGCGACACCGATGCGAAGAAGAACAGTTTGTCCCGCAGGATCGGGCCGCCGATCGATCCGCCGACCTCGTTGCGGTTGTTGTCCTGTTTCTCATCCTGCACGTTCAACACGGTCGTGTCGTCGATCGGGCTGAGCTGCAGCCGCTGTACAGGGCTCGCCGAGATGCTGTTGCCAGAAAAGTAGTAGTGGCCTTCGCCGGTGAACTTGTTGCCGCCCGACTTGGTGACCGCGCTGATCACGCCACCGAGCGCACCGCCGTACTCGGCCTGAATGCCGCCGGTCTTCACCTGCACTTCCTGCAGATACTCGAAGACCGTGTCCTGCCGCGAGCTGCCGTAGAGCAAGCTGTTGGTGTTCACGCCATCCACCGTGAAGCTGTTCTCCGCGCCGCTCGCGCCGTTGACCTGGAAGCCGCCTTCGACCTCACCCTGATTCACGCCCGGCGAGGTCAAGGCAATGCCCTGGAAGCTGCGTGTCTTGGGCATCCGGTCGAGCTCTTCAGAGGTGACGTTGTGCGCGACCGTGGTGCTGTGCAGGTCGACCTGCGTCTTCGTGTCGCTCGTCACGGTCACGACTTCCGTGACGCCGCCGACTTTCAGCGTCGCGGGGAAGTCCGCCGTCTTGCCGAGCAGCACCAGCACGTCGTCTGCCTGGACTTTTTGGAATCCCTGAAGTTCGACGGTCACCGTGTATCGCCCGGGGTCGAGATCGGAGATGCGATACCCGCCGTCGTTACCGGTCACGGCAACCTTCTGTGCGCCCGTCTGCTTGTTGGTTGCGGTGATTGTCACTCCCGGAACGGGAGCCTGACTCGAGTCGGTCACAATGCCGGCGATGCCGCCGAACCTTTCCTGTGCTGTGGCTGTACCCGCAGCCACGACTGCCAGCAGCATTGCGAGGATGCTGACAGCAAAACGCAATCGCATGTCGACTACTCCTTGAATGAACCGCACGCTCATCAGTCCATCCTATGGATGGATCGAAGCTCGACACGCGTTATGTGACGGGTATGTAACCCTTGGTGACGAGCTGCACGCATTTGGTGGTGAGGCGAGGGACGAAATGCAGCTCATCGAATCCCTCATCCCTCATCGCTGATCCCAAATCCCTCATCGTCGAATCCCTGATCCTTCGAATCCTTCATCATTGAATCGCTGAATCGGCTGCGCTGATTCGAAGATTCAAGAATGCGCTGATTCGAAGATTCAAGAATTCGATGATGAGGATTCAGGGATCGGGGATTCAGGGATGAGTGATTCTGGATCAGTGATTAGCGATGAGGGATTCAGAGTATGCTGCATTCCAAAATGCAATTGGTTGTTGTTTCCGGCTTGGTGGTGAGTGTGGCCGTGATGGTCGCCGTCGCCGCTCAGCAACAGCCCACGACTCAGCCCACGTTCCGCACCGCCGTCGACGCCGTGCAGGTCGACGTCTCGGTGCTCGACAAGGATCGGAAGCCGATTCGAGGACTGACGACGAGCGATTTCGCGATCCTTGAAGACGGCAAGCCGCGGCCGATTGTGGCCTTTGTTCCGGTGGACCTTGCCGAGACGGAGAAGACGACAGCGCCCGCGGCGTGGGTGCGCGACGTGGCGCCCGACATTGTCACGAACGCGGTCAAGCCCGAAGGCCGCCTCGTCGTGATCATGTTCGACTGGTCGATCCGATTCGAAGACCAGATACTCGCGAAGAAGATCGCCGCCGCCGCCGTCGATCAACTTGGTCCGAACGATCTCGCCGCCGTGATCTTCACCAGCCAATTCGCGAATGGCGGCACGCGGCAGAACTTTACAGCCGACCGCGGTCGCCTGCTCGCCGCGATCAATCAGCCGTTTGCCGTGGCGGCACACAATCCGCCGAAGGGCAACCCGTTCCACGATCCCCGCAACACGAACGAGGTCATGATCGACGATCCGGAAGGTTACGAGAGCGGCGACTGTTACTGCCGGATCTGCGTGCCCGAGACGATCGCGCGAGTGGCCGACGCCGTTCGTGATGTGCGCGGGCGGAGAAAGACGCTGTTGTTCATCGGCACCTACGTTCGTCTGTACGAGAGTCTGCAAGGGCCAACGACGCGACAGGGTCCTGAGTTCCGTCGTCCCGGGGCCAATGGTCTTCCTGTTGTGCATCCCGGTGGGTGCGGTTCTTACTTGAAGGATGCGCGCGGCAAGATGGATCGAGCGACGTCGCTGGCCAACCTGACCATCCACAGCATCGATCCAGTGGGCATGGAAAACGAAGGCAACAGCCCGATGGGCGGATCGATCATCGGCCAGATCGATCGGCGCGACGATCTCGCGGCGCTTGCCGACACCACCGGTGGTCGCGCAGTGATGAACACCAACGCCCCGGAAGCACTCGTGCCCGCGCTGTTCGCGGAAAGCCACTCGTATTACCTCCTCGCCTTTTTGCCGGCAGACCCGAACGCAAAAGGGAAGTTCCACAAGATTGAGGTGAAGGTGAACCGCCCCGGCGTGAACGTGCGGACGCGCGCCGGCTACTACACCGGCGAGACGCGCGTGAAAGAGGGTGCGCCGAACCTGTTGAACCCCGAAACGGCCACCGCACTCGAAGGGATTCTGCCGCGCGCAGAGGTGCCGCTCGGCGTCGGAGTGGCGCCCTTCGCCATGCGCGGCCGCGAGGAGTCTGCGGTCGCGGTCGTGCTCGGCGTACGACCGCAGATGGCGGGGGATCGGCCTGGATCGAACCAGGAGGTCAACGTGCTGGCGGCGGCGTTTGACCGCAACGGTCGATCGGTTCAATCGGTCGAGCGCACCGTCGCCATCGAGTCACCTTCGAAGGCGACCGGTGACGCTCCCTATGAAGTGCTCTTGCGGATGGCATTGAAGCCGGGCCGATACGAGATTCGCGTCGCACTTGATGCGGGATCGGCCGGGCCTGCCAGCGTCTACACCTACGCCGACGTTCCGGACTTCGCGGAGCAGCCGCTGTCGCTGTCTGGGGTCGTCGTGGCGACGTCACCGGCGCCGCCGTCGGCGCCCCAGGATGCGTTCAAGGATCTGCTGCCGATTGTTCCGACCGCACGGCGCGAGTTCGCCCGGACCAGCCGAGCCTCGGCATTCGTTCGTGTGTATCAGCGGTTGCGTGACGCGCCTCAGCCAGTCGGCGTAACCGCCCAAATCCGCGACACCGCCGGGCGCGTACTGATGAAGGATGCGGCGTCGCTCGACGCTGCGCAGTTTGGAGCGAATCGCGCCGCCGACTATCGCATCGCGCTGCCGATCGAACGGCTGACCGCCGGCGAGTACCTGTTGAGCATCGAGGCAATGCAAAGTCAGCATTCTGCCGGTCGCGCTCTCCGATTTACGGTCCGCTGACCACTAAAAGGTGGCTGGCACCTTTCCCGGAAAGGTGCCAGCCACCTTTTTCGCGCCTCAAGGCCACTTAAGCTACAATTTCGCAACTGTTTGCGTCGGTTTTGTGACCTGACCGGGAGCGCGATGAAACGACTCGGGATTTGTGTTGGGTTCGTCGGCCTCGGCGCCGCTTTGCTCGCAGCGCACGGGCGCGCGACTCTACGTACCCCTCGAATCGATTCCGCTCGCTCAGCGAACGTGTCTGGCACCCACGGCACTCCGAGCACCCCTGTCACTCGTTCCACCCAATCCACTCCGGGCACTCCAGGCAGGCGTGCCCCCCTGGGCACCTTTGCTGCTCCCGACACCTTCAAGAAGTACTGCTTCGAATGTCACGGCGGCGAGAAGCACCGCGGCGACGTCAGCATCGAAAAGCTGATCGAACAATCCGCGCGGACCACGATTGGCGACCACTGGGACGAGTGGGACAAGGTTGCCGGGATGCTGGAATCGAAGGAGATGCCGCCCGAGGACAAGGCGGAGATCTTCCCGACCGACGCCGAGCGCGCGGCGACCGTCGGATGGATTCGATCGTCGCTGCACAAGTATCAGGCCGAACACGCCGGCGAACCCGGGCGCATCACGGTCCGCCGTCTCACCAGCGCCGAATATGCTTACGCGATTCGCGATCTCACCGGCATCGACATCAAGGTCGGCATCGACGGGTCCAGTGACTCGGTCGGCGGCGAAGGCTTCACCAATTTTGGCGACGTGCAGTTTGTACAGGACACCAGCATCGAGCGATATCTCGAGGCCGCAAAGCAGGTCGCTGATCACGCCATCGTCGGCGCCGGCCCGCTCGACTTTTTCGTCGACACCGGCAAGACCGGACTGGAACTTTCCGCGCTAGCTCGGATTGACGATCTCTACGCCGCGAAGGGTTTTCGCGTTGTGTCAGGCGAAGGTGGACGCCCATTTGGCCTCGAGCGGTACGGCAAGGCGCTCTTCGTGGCGTGGTACTACAAGCATCGCGTCGCGCTTGGTGACCCAACCGCGACCATTCGCGGGCTTGCGGCGAAGGAAGACATCACCGGCCGATTTGCCGAACACATCTGGTCCGTCGTCAACAAACCCAACACCGGATACCCGACGCGGACGACGGTGGATGGCTGGATGAAACTGCCGGCACCCACTGCTGACATCAAAGCGTCGATCGCGAAGGCTCGGGCTGGATGCGACGATCTTTACAAAGCGCTGACAACGTGGCCGAGCTGGTTCTTTGCGAGGGGCGATCTTGCGGCGGGCGGTGCCGGCGATGAAAGCCCACTGACGTTTGACGACAAGACGCTGCAAGCCGAGCCGACGCATCACTATACGTATGCGCTGGGCGCACGCGGCGGACGTCGCGGAGGCCCGCCCGCTGTCGGTCCGACGAAAGTGTTTCTGACGTTTGCCGACGTCAATCCTGGAACTGGAACCACACCGGTGGTGATCTGGCGGAATCCGCGCGTCGTCACGCGGGCACCCGTCGCGCCTGGACGTGGAGCGCCAGGCGCAGCCCCGGCTACGGTGGCGACAGGAACGGGCCCTGGCCGCGGTGCCGTTGGTCCCGTCCTCTCGACTCAATCGTTACGCGCAGCGCTTGCACCGGACGCATCCGCCGCGCTGCGTTTCGGCACGAGCCCGGATGGGTCCTCTGTCGGCGGTGATGACTTCGCGACGACCGGTCCCGTGTCGTTCACCATTGATGTTCCGCCGGGCGGCAATGTCCTCGAGTTTCAGGCCGACGCCGAGCTCGGCAAGGATCGAAATGCCGTCGTTCGGGTCACGATCTCCGATCGCGCCGAAGGTTCGCCGCGCGATGCGGCGCAGCGCGTCATGTTTGGCGATCCGCACAGCGTGGGCTACGAGACGTTCCGCGGACACATCGCTGAGTACGTATCGCTCCTGCCGCCGAACTCGCATGGCGAGGCCAATCCCGCCGACAAGGACCCGGTTCCGCCTCCGTTCGACGATACCTACAACAGCCCCGAGCACGACGCCTTCGTGCTGAAGGTGAAGTACCAGCGCAACGACAAGTTCTTTACCGACAACATGGTCGATGGCGCCGATCGCGCGCGGTTGAACCAGGCCTGGACCGATCTGTTCGGGTCGTGGCCGTACCACGACGCCTATCTCGGCATGCTGGCGGAGCACTACGGGCTCACGTTGAAGAGCAACAAGATCGACGACTTCGGCCCCGCCGAAATCGCGGCGCTGCCGGCTGACGTCAGGCCGTATGTGAAATCGCTGCGCGCCAATTACGACGAGGTGATTCGTGCTCAGATGCTCGGGCAGCCGCAGCATCTGACCGATGCGCTGTCCTTTGCCAGCCGCGCCTGGCGGCGTCCGCTGACCGTGGAGGAGAAAGCAAGCCTTCGCGCGTTCTATCAGAAATCGCGCGCGGACACTCACCTCGATCACGATGCAGCCATTCGCGCGCTCATCGCCCGCATCCTCGTCTCGCCGCAGTTCCTGTATCGGGTGGAGGCGGTGGGCAGTGGGCCGGAGCGGCCGCTGAACGGCTGGGAGATGGCGAGCCGCCTCAGCTTCTTCCTGTGGTCGTCGATCCCGGACGATGAACTTCGAAGGGCGGCGGCCGCAGGGGAGTTGAGCAGGCCCGCGCTTCTGGCGAAGCAGGTCAAACGCATGACCGCCGACCCGAAGGCGCGTCGCCTGGCGACGGAGTTTTTCGGGCAGTGGCTCGGCTTCTATCATTTCGATGAGTACCGCGGCGTCGACACGACGCGGTTCCCCGAGTTCAAGGACGACGTGAAGCTGGCGATGTACGACGAGGCGATTTCAACGTTCGAGTACATTGTCCGGCAACAACGTCCGGTCAAGGAGATCCTCACCGCCGACTACACGTTCCTCAACAAGCCGCTGGCTGCGTTCTACGGGGTGGCGAAAGACTTGAAGTTGACCGACAAGATCGAGCGGGTCGACGGCGCGAACGCGTTCGAGCGGGGTGGCGCACTGCGGCTTGGGTCGGTTCTGACGACCACGTCGGCGCCGCTGCGCACGAGTCCGGTGAAGCGCGGCGACTGGGTGCTTCGGAGGATCCTCGGAACACCGACGCCTCCGCCACCGGCGGACGCGGGGACGATCCCGGCCGATGACAAGACTTTCAACGGCTTGACCGTCCGAGAGCGGCTCGCGCAGCACAAGCGCAATGCCACCTGCGCCAACTGTCACCTCCGTATCGATCCGCTCGGCTTCCCGCTCGAGGGATTCGACGCGGTCGGCAGAACGAGAACGACCTACGGCGATGGAAGACCGGTTGACGTCACCGGCGAATTGGCCGATGACACGAAGATCGCCGGCACTAAGGGGCTGCTCGACTACCTGCGAAGCAAAGACAAGCAGGTCATGAACACGCTGTCGAAGAAGATGCTTGGGTATGCGCTCGGGCGAACCGTGAGAGGATCAGACAGGCCGCTCATCGAGACGATGACGGCGCACGGCGGTGATGCGTCGTTTTCCGATCTCGCAACCGCGATCGTGAACAGCCGTCAGTTCCGAAACCGCGCCGCGGAGGAGATCGTCACGAGCGTGCCCACGACCGCACGAGCGGCCGGTCACCCGAACGCGGCGCAATCAGGGGCAGGACACCAATGAGCAGTCGACACGAACAAACAGCGACCAAAAGGTGCCAGGCACCCTTGGTGGCGTCGCGACGGCACTTCCTCCGCGGCGTCGGCGTTGCGCTCGCACTGCCGTGGATGGAGTCCTTGCCCGTATTTGGACAGGCGGCCGACGTCGTGAAGACGAACACGCCGCCGCTGCGGCTCGGAATCGTCTTCTTCTCCAACGGCGTCGAGCCGATTCACTGGTGGGCCAAGGGCAGCGGCGCCAACATGGAGTTGGGGCCCGCAGCACTGCCGATGATGCCGCACCGCGAGGACATGGTCTTCATCCAGGGGCTCTTCAATCAATCAGCGGCGGTGTCGACGAGTCCGCACCTCGGCCGGATGAACGTGCTCTCCGGTGCCACGGTCAGCCTCGATCCGAGCGACATCCGTGTCGGCACCTCGATGGATCAGATCCTGGCGTCGCAGATCGGCGGACATACGGCAGTCCCAAGCCTCGTGCTCGGAATTGAACCCAACGAGCTCAGGCTCGAGGACGGGCTCTCGATGATTTACGGCTCGAGCCTGTCCTGGGTCTCGCCGACCAAGCCGGCGACGAAAGAGATCTATCCGTCACGCGTCTTCGACCGCCTGATCGGCGACGGCACGAGCCGCACGATCGATCGAAGCATCCTGGACGAGGTCCGCCGCGACTCGCAGAGCCTGCGACCAAAAATCAGCCGCGGCGACAACGTCAAGCTGACCGAATACTTCGAATCGATCCGCGACATCGAGACGCGCATCGAGAAGGCCTCGAAGGAGGAGCGCATCGAAGGCTGGCGGCCGACGCTGACGCAGCCGGACATGCCCCGTCCGAAGAACGAGCTGCCGCAGAACGTGCCCGACCACATGAAGCTGATGCTCGACCTGATCGTGCTCGCCTTCCAGATGGACAAGACGCGTCTCGCGACGGTGATGCTCAACAACGACCTGTCGCAGATGAACTTCAAGTTCCTGGAAGGCGTGCAGGGCGCCCTGCACCTCGACCTGACGCACAACGGCCACGCGCCCGACAAGGAAGCGATGTACCTGAAGACGAATCAGTTCCACATCGCGCAGTTTGCCTACCTCACGCAGCGCATGAAGGACATCAAAGAAGGCGAGACATCGCTGCTCGACAATTCGATCCTGATGTGCGCCTCGAGCCTGTTCGACGGCGACGCGCACTCCGCCAATCAGCTGCCGATTCTGCTGACCGGCAAGGGCGGCGGCACGCTCAAGGGCGGGCGGATCCTCGACTACCTGAACAAAGGAGACGAAAACCGCAAGGCATGCAGCCTCCACCTTTCGCTCATGGATCGCATGGGCGTGAAGCTCGATCAGTTCGGCGACGCCACCGCACGACTCGTAGATTTGTGATCGCTCGCCGGCGCGGCGATTCCCTGTGGCCGCAGAAGAGCGGCGCCTCAATGGCTTACTCGATCATCACACTACGGGGGGCGCTGAAGGATATGGCCGTCGCGAGTACGGCGAAGCCGTGGGTATGGCAGGCGAACACGGCGGCGGTAAACCCGAAGCTCCAGCAGCAGTTTCCGTACGGTCGCGATTCGATCCGATCGATTCTCGTCATGGACCCGAAGCTGAAGACCGAGATCCACGGCTTTGACAAATCACGGCTGCGGCCCCCCCAGCGGCCATGAGCCCAGTTCAGTTCGACGGATATTCCTCATGCGAGCAGGCCTTCTGACGGCAACCGCGCTGGCGCTGACCGTCAAGGCGCCCACTCAGGCCCCAGTCAACCCGCAGCTCACGTACCGAACGGGCATCGCGCTGGTGCAGGTTGACGTGTCGGTCCTCGACAAGGATCGCCGCCCGGTCGCTGGATTGAAGCCGGGCGACTTCATCGTGAAAGAGGACGGCAAGGTCAAGGCGATCGCCGCGTTCAGCACGGTCACACTTCCCGAGCGTCCCGCGGAGCCCGCCGCAGCGTGGCGAGGCGACGTCGCTCCGGATGTCGTCACCAACCTGACACCCAAGGAAGGGCGTCTCGTCGTCATCCTGCTCGATCGCTCCATCGCCACCGATCACATCCCCATGGCGCGACGCACCGCCGAAGCCGCGGTCGATCAACTCGGGCCGAACGACCTGGCCGCCATCATCTTCACCGGGCTCGTTGGTGCGCCGCAGAACTTCACCGCGGATCGGGGTCTCCTTCGCGCCGCCATCAATCAGACGTTTCTCGGTGATGGGGATCCGAATGACCCATATGACGGTCAAGACCCCACATGCCCCTGCGGCGTGTGCTCGCTCGAGGTGATGACGAATGTGGCGAACGCGTTGCGAGAGGTTCCGCACCGCCGGAAGATGCTGTTGTTCATCGGCAACAGCGTCGCGGTGAGTGCCACGAGTAACGCGCCGGAGAGGACCACGAGAATTGACTGTTTCGCCGAGGTGAAAGAAGCACGGGAGTCGCTACTGCGCGCGGCAGGCGCGGCCAATCTGACGATTCACTCGTTCGATTCGGCGCTGCTGCAAACCGGGGGATCCACTGCGTCACGAGCGGGTGGAATGCCCGAGGTGACCGACGCGACGGGGCGGTCGAGGAACCTTGTCCGCCAGAACGATCTCGCCTTCTTCCCGGGCGAGACCGGCGGCCGCGCCATCAAGAACACCAACGCGCCGTGGGAGCCGCTACCCGCGATCTTTGCCGAGACCGAGTCCTATTACGTCCTGGGAATCGTGCCGTCGTCGCTGAAGGACGACGGCGCGTTTCACAACATTTCCGTCGAGGTGAATCTTCCTGGAGTCGAAGTTCACCCACGCAAAGGCTACTACGCACCCGTGCCGCCGGCGACTGCGCCGGCGCCTCTGCCGAACGCCGCACCAGGGTCGCTGACTGCCGCCGTCAAAAGTATGTGGCCGGAGACGCAGATTCCGATGAGCGTGACGACCGCTGCATTCGCAACGCCTGGCGCGGCCGGGGCGACCGTTGCGGTCATCGCGCGCGCCCAGGAATCAGGCGCGCAGAATCGACCCGCTCAGGTCAACGTCATGACCGGGGCATACGACCGCAATGGAAAGCCGCTTGCGACCCAGGTCCAGACCATCACGATTCGACCGTCGCCGGCCGGACAGAAGATTTTCCAGTATGAGGTCTCATCGAGGCTGCAGCTGAAGCCGGGTCGTCACGAGATTCGGGTCGCCGCCGAGGATCCCGAACGTCACCTCGTCGGCAGCGTTTATACGTACGTCGATGTGCCGGACTTCGCAAAGGAGCCGATCTCGTTGTCCGGCGTCGTGATGGGGAGGCAGTCGTCTGCGGCGGGGAGCGCCTTCCACGACCTGATCCCCGTATCGCCGACGACGAGGCGACAGTTCGGCACAAGCGATCACATCTCGGCATTCGTGCGCGCGTATCAAGCGGAAAAGGACGATCCGCTTCCCGTCACGATCACGACTCGCATCGTCGACTCATCGAACCGAACGGTCGTCGAAGCGAAGAAACCACTGGCCGCCGACCGACCCGCGCGGTCGGCGGACTATGAATTCGACGTTCCCTTGTCTTCGCTCGCCAGCGGACCGTATCTGCTGACAATCGAGGCGACGCGCAAGGCGAATCAGAAGGCCCACCGCGACGTCGTGTTCGCCGTTCGGTAGTAAGGGACAAAGGACAGCGCCGTCTTCCTTGTCCCTTGTCCCTGTCTGCTTTTCTCACCGCCAACCGCGAATCAGAATGCGAACCGGAACGCCAGCTGCATAATCCGCGGGTCGCCTGCCAGGCTGGTGATCGTTCCGATCGTCGTCGCATCCGACACATTCCGGTTTGGCAGACCAAAGTTGGTCGTGTTGAACAGGTTGAACACGTCCCAGCGCAGCGTCGCCGTATAACGGCCGCCGAACTTGACGAGCCGCTGCAGCGTCATGTCGTAGCTCTGGTAACTGGGACCTCGCAGTCGGTTTCTCAGCTCGTTGCCGAAGACGCCGGATGCCACGGCCTGGAACGCGGCCGGGTTGAACCACTGATCGACCGTCTGCGGTCCGTCAGGATCACCAACGAGATTGGGAAGGCCGGTCATGTTGGTGCCGACGTTGTTGCCGCTCTGGTTGACCGTAAACGGCCGCCCCGACCGCCACGCGTAGACGCCCGAGTACACCCAATCGCGCGCGAACACGTTCTCGCCCAGGGGGAGGTTGACGACGAAGTTCGCTGCCACGCGATGACGGACGTCGTAGTCGCTCGGGCCGTACCAGGCGCTGAAGTCGCGCGAGTTCTGCGGGAACGCGTTCGACCCCTGGGTCGTCAGCTGCTCGGAGGTGTTGTCCTTCGAGTCGCCGAGCGTATACGCGACGCCGAACGCATAGCCCTTCGCGAACCGCTTCTCCAGCCCCATGTCGACGCCCTTGTACTCAGACTTGCCGTTTTGATCGCGCCATTCGATGAACCCAAAATTGGAGTAGGGCGCGGCGCCGAGCGCGTTGTTGGCGCCAGGCGCATTCGGCAACGGCTGGTTCAAGTTGACCAGCGACGCCAGATTGGATCCGCGGGTGTAGACGAAGTCGGCGCTCGCAATCATGCCCTGGGCGAGCTCGCGTTGGAAACCGAAGCTGGCCTGGTTGATCGTCGTTTTCGGCGCGTCGTCGTTGACTGCGCGGACGCGCAGGCGTCGCAGCTGGCCGTTGGCCGGATTCAGGTCCGGCACGGTGAGGAACGTATCGGACGGCATCCCATTCTTGAGGAAGAAGACAGGCGACCCGGACGTCTGCGTCACGGTGTTGTTGACCAGCCCGGGCACGTTCAGCGCCAGCTGATCTTCGCTGCCGACGCGATCGAACAGGTTGTAGAAGATGCCCCAGCCGCCACGCAGGATTGTCTTGTCGTTCAGTCGATAGACGACGCCGATACGTGGGGCGAAGTTGTTCCTGTCCGGCTTCACGAGGCCGCGATCGTGCAGCGAGCCGTCGCTGGCGAAGACGAGGGCGCCGCTGCCGGACGGATCGAAGTTGGTCTGGTTGTTGTTGGCCTCGAGCGCTGGGGTGATGAAGTCATAGCGCAGGCCGAGATTCAGGGTCAGGTGCCCGTTCACCTTCCAGTCATCCTGCGCGAACCCCATTGTCGCCCAATGCCGCTGCTCGACGACCCAGACGTTCGAGAGCTGCAGGTCGGATACGTAGCCGAGTAGAAAGTCCGCCATGGGATTGCCCGTGAACGCGTTCCGGAATCGGAGTGCACCGCGCGTCGCCGGGACGTCCATGTACTGGTTCTTCATTGGCGTGATGATATCGGCGCCGACTTTCACGGCGTGGTTGCCGCGCAGCCAGGATAGCGTGTCGAGGTACTCGAACTGATCGGTGTGCTGGAACTTCGGCAGGAAGTCCGGCGAGCCGATGCGGCCGAGCCCGGAGCCGCCAAAGAAGCCGTCGATGGTGATGCCGGGGAAGCCGCCGGCGACGAGCGGATTGGTGATCATGCCCGGGATCTGCGCGTTGGCCGGGGGAGTCAGCCCGAACGCCTGGTGCACTGCGTCCGAGACCGAACGCGACCACGACACGCGCGCCTCGTTCACCATGGTCGACGACAACACGCGGGTCCAGCCGCCGACGAACGCGTTCGTGTCGATCGTCTGATTGCCGAACGCGGACGTGCCGGTTCCGTCGATGACGCCGCCGAAGGCACCAGGAATCTGCCGATCGCGGGTCGAGTAGATGTAGCGGCCGAAGATGCTGTCCTTCGCGTTGGGTCGCCAGTCGCTGCGGAGGAGCAGGCGGTCGGAGTTGTCAATCAGGTTGGCGGTGCGGAAGAAGTTGTTGGCGCCCGGCTGATTTGGCCCCGGCACCAGCGCGATGATCGACGCGGCGTAGGGATCGATCCGATTGCCCGGAATCGTGTTGTTGTCGAAATTCAGGCCAGTGGTGGGATCCTTGATCGGCGTGGTGAAGATTCCCGCGCGCTGATCGGCGGTCGGGACGCTGGTCAGCCGGGTCACGCCGCGTGTGATGCGGGTTCCCTCGTAATCGGCAAAGAAGAACGCCCGGTCCTTGATGAGCGGGCCGCCGACGTTGCCGCCGTACTGGTTCTGCTTGTTATCGGGCTTGGCGGCGTTGGCGCGCTTCGAGAAGAAGTCGATCGAATCCATCGCCTGGTTGCGGAAGTACTCATACGCGGTCCCGTGGACGCTGTTGGTGCCAGACTTGGTCGAGACGCTGACTGCGGCGCCAGGCGATCGGCCGTACTCCGCCGCGTACGGGCTGGTGACGACCTTGAACTCCTGAATCGCATCGACCGAGGGGCGAGAGACCTGGGTCGTCAACTCCTGGACGTTCTCGGAGATGCTGTTGTTGTCGACGCCGTCGAGCAGGAAGTTGTTCTGCAGCGCGCGGGCACCGTGAACATTGATGCCTCCGGTGCGTCCGAACGAGGTGCCGCCGCCCTGCTCGGTGTAGCGATCGCCCTGCACGCCAGGCACGAGCGCGAGCAAGTCGTCCCAGTTACGGATCGCGAGCGGAAGGTTGGACACCTGGAACTGCGGAATCACGGCGCCGAGCGTGGCGTCGTTCGAATTCAGGAGCTGGGTCGTCTCGCCAACCGTCACCGTTTCGCTGACGGCGCCGACTTCGAGGGTCGCATCCACGCGGGCCCGCTGACCTACTTCGAGCGTGATCACTTGCGACACTTTCTTGAACCCGGTCTGTTCCACGTCCACCTGGTACCTCCCCGGGATCAGGTTGACGAGAAGATAGGACCCCGTCTCCGTCGTCGGCTGCCGGATGGCAACGTTGGTTGCCAGGTTGGTGATCGTCACCGTGGCGCCGGCGATCACCGCGCCGCCGCTATCGGTAACTGTGCCCGTGATCGTCGCCCGGTCGACCTGGGCGAACGCCACGCTCGAGAGCGCTAGCGTCAACACCGCCACGACGGTCAGAATTCTCCTCATGTGGGTTCTCCTCACCCTGAAATCGCACTGAAACCCCCACGCTATGGCGGCCGTGGCGAAAATGTCAATCGCCACGACGCAACAAGTTTGCAAAGCTTTGAATGTTTCGCAGGGGGACGAGTTGCGGAGTGAGTGGGTCGCTTGCGGAGAGCACTTCCATCGATGCGCTCTCGACGCGCTCTGCGTGAGGTCCTCCGCGATCTCTAAGCGAGTTTTGCCCAGCCGGTTTTGGACCCACCTCTCGTCATTGTCCTGGAGGCCGCTAATCTGTGGCTCGCAGCGCTGACGCCGCGCTGACGCGTGTCGCACGGCGGGCCGGCAGATACGACGCTCCCGCGGCCGCCACCGCGAGGATCATCGCGACCCAGCCAAACGTTGCCGCATCCATTGCCGTAACCCCGTACAGCAACGACGACAGCAACCGCGTGGAGAACACCGCGAGGGCGACGCCGGCAGTCAACCCGGCGACGATCATGGCGCTTGCGCTCGAGAACACCAGACGAAGGATGTCGCCAGGCGTCGCGCCGAGAGCCTGCCGCACGCCGAACTCGTGCGTGCGTTGCCCGACCGCCTGCGCGACGACGCCGTAGATGCCCAGCACGGCGAGGACGAGCGCCGACAGTCCGAACGTCAGAACCAACCACAGCGTGAGACGGCGCGTGGCCGTCGCGGCGCCAGCCACGGTCTCCAGTGGTTTCACGGTCGCGAGCGGCACTTCAGGATCGAGCTCGCGCAACGCCCGTCGCACCGGCTCGACGATTGACGATGGTTCCACCGACGTCCTGACGATGAGGGACATCGGCTGCGCGTACCAGGTCTGCGCCACTGGAAAATAAAGCGCGGGGGCGGCACGATCGTGCCACGGCATGTCCCGCACATCGCCCATGACCCCTACGATCGTGCGCGCCGAACCCCAAAGTTTCACTTGAGCCCCGACTGCCGTTTCCGGCCTTCCCCAGTACTTGCGCGCGAGACTCTCATTGATCAGGAATACCATGGGCGCAGTCTTCACGTCCGAGGCCGTCAGCTCGCGTCCCGCGACGATCGGCGTCCCGGTCGCGCGACTGTAGCCCGGCGTGAGGAAGTGATACCGGGCCTCAGGCCCGTCGTCGTCCGGGAACTTCTTGCCAGGAATCTCAAAACCGGTGTTCTCGTCGTAGCCGGTCCATGGCAGATCGGAACTGAATGCCGCTTCCTGGATTCCTGGCAGGGCCCGAAGCCTGTCCAGGGCACGTGTGTAGAAATCCGAGGCCGCATCAACCTTGTAACGCGCGACCGGCAGCTCGACGATGGCGGTCATCGCTCCGGTCGGGACGAATCCGGGATTGGTATTGATCATCAGCACGAAACTTCGAAGCAGTAATCCGCTCGAGACCACCAGCACGAACGCGAGCGCAACCTGAACCGCCGCCAGCACGCGTCGGGCGCGCTGGTGCGGCGATCCCGCGATCGAGCGGCCACCTTCCCGCAATGTTTCAGCGGTGCGCACGCGAGCGAGCCGCAGTGCCGGCACCAGGCCAAACAGCAGCGCGCTCGTGAACGTGGCGGTCACCGCCGCGAACAGCGCGGAGCGATCGACGGCGATCATCTGCAGCCGCGGAAGATCGGCCGCACCCAGTCCGCTCAGCGCGCGGATTCCCGAATAGGCGAGACCGACTCCAGCCGCGCCGCCGATCGCCGCGATCAGGCTGCTCTCGACGAGCAGCTGTCGCGTAACCCGCCAGCTGGTCGCACCAAGCGCCGCCCGCACGCCAATCTCTCGCGAGCGACTCGCCGCACGTCCGAGGAGCAGCCCGGCGATGTTCACGCACGCGAGCAGGAGCACGACGCCTGCCGCAGCTGCCAGAGCCACCAGCGTCGATTCCACCGAGCCGACGATCTCTTCTTTCAGCGCTACGGCTTTCGCCTTCCACGGACTGTTCGGCGAGGGATACCTGCGAGCAACGCTTTCGCCGGTCCGGCGGAGATCGTCAGCCAACGCGGCCGGGGTCACCCCGCGCTTCACCCGTCCGACGACGTTGTAGTAGTGGGAGAAGCGGTTTCCGGGGCGTTCGTCGCGTGGGACAGGAAGGACCGACCAGACGTCGACCGGCTCACCGTGACCGTAGGTTCGATAGGTGCCGCCGACGTGCTGAAATGTCTCCGGTAAAACACCGACGATCTGAAACGTTCGTCCGGACAGTCGAACGGTGCGGCCGATGACGCCCGCGTCACCATCGAAACGACGCCTCCACAACGAGTGACTGAGGATGACGATGGCGTTGTTGCCTTCGATCTCATCGTCTCGTTTGAACTCTCGCCCGAGCGCAGGCGCGTAGCCGAGAAGCGAAAAGAATCCGGCCGTCACCTGCATTCCGCGAAGCTGCTCGACCGTGCTGTCGCTGCCGATCTGCAGATCGCTGCGAAAATACGCGGCGAGCCCATCGAATGTCTGCAGTTCGTTGCGGTAGTCCCGGAAGTCGGCCGGCGCCATCGGAAAATGCAAGGTCGTCGGCGTCTCCTCGAACAGACGAACCAATCGATCCGGATCAGGATATGGAAGCGGCGCAATCAGGACGCCTCGGACGGCGCTGAAGATCGCGGTGTTCGCTCCAATTGCGAGAGCGAGCGTCAACGTCGCGGTGAGGGCAAAGCCAGGCGAGCGTCGAAGCAGCCGGACTGCGTAACGGACATCGTGCAGCAATGTGGACATGAGCACTTACTCAACCGGATAGAGCAGCACCTTTAAGGCGCTGCGGTCTTCGACCATGTCGAACGCACGTCGCCATTCTGTGATTGGCAGCGTAGTTGAGACGAGATCGTCGAGGCGAAGGTTGCTATGTCCGAAGATATTCATCATCCGTGACCAGGTTGCGGCGGTGTAGGTGATGGAACCGCGGACCGTGAGCTGCTTGTAGAACACCTGATCCATTGGAAACTGGATTTCCCGCCCGCAAATGCCGACCTGGGTGTGACGACCCATGGGACGGAGCGAGTCAAGGCAGCCGCGAATAGAGTCGGGATGACCCGAACACTCGAACGCCACGTCAGCTCCCAGGCCGCATGTTGCGTCACGTACGGCCTCGCCCAACCTACGTTCGCCAACATTGACGATGTGCGACGCCCCAAACCGCTTCGCCGCTTCCAGTCGATCGGCGTCGGCAGGAGTGCCCGCGACGATGGTTTGTATGCCTTCGGCAACCAGCAGCTTCAGGCACAGCAGGCCGATCGGCCCCGGGCCCGACACGACTGCGGTCTCTCCGAGGCGCACTTGCGTGATCTCCGTGACCGCCTGGACGACGGCAGCAAATGGCTCGCTGAGCGCGCCAGCCTGCAGCGACATGCCGTCCGGCAATCGATACAACTGGTCGGGACGGACGACTAGATAACGAGCGAACGCCCCGTTGACGCCGTGGCCCATGCCGCGCCGTTGCGGGCAGAAGATGAAGTATCCCGAACGACAATAGGCGCATCGACCGCAGGTCACCGCGGTTGCACCGAGGACCGTGACCGGATCGCCAACGGCCACGCCGTTGACGCCCGCTCCGAGTTCGATCACTGTCCCTGCGCACTCGTGGCCAAGAATCACCGGCGGATAGTTGCGAAAGGTATCGTGCAGGACGTGCAGGTCGGTTCCGCAGACACCACAGAACGCGACCTGCACCTTGACAAGCCCGGGACCGCACGCCGGCTCCTCAACGTCACGCACGTCGATGTTGCCCGAGCCTGGCGCGTACTTGACGACCGCTTTCATGCCGCTGCCTGGTTCGTTTCGGTTCCGACCCTCGCCTTCGACTTGAAGAAGAACAGCACCAGCAGCGTGATGACGAACGACATCGCCGCCGAGCTCAGCCAGAACGACTGCCAGTTGCGAACGACGCCGGTCGCGGTGCTGGTCGAGAAGTAGTCGAGGATGCCGCCGGAGAGCAGCGAGCCAATCAGCATGCCGATCCCATAGGTGACAAAGGTGATGAATCCCTGAGCGGTGCTGCGCAGGTGAGCCGGGGCTGCCTGGTCGGTATAGAGCTGGCCGGCGACGAAGAAGAAGTCGTAACAGACGCCGTGCAGCAGGATGGCGATGTAGAACATCCACATGCCGGCACCGGGATTGCCGAACGCCAGGAGGACGTAGCGAAGCGCCCACGCGGACAGCCCGAGCAGCAGAATGCCGCGGACGTTCAGCACGCGGAACGCGATCGGCATCGCCAGCATCATCACGACTTCCGACATCTGACCGAGCGTCATTTTGCCGGCGGCATTGACGACGCCGACGTCATTCAGGTACGGGTTGGTGAACGAGTAGTAAAAGGTGAGCGGGATGCACGCGAGGATCGAAGCAATCACGAACACGAGATACGACCGATCCTTGAGCATCGCCAGCGCGTCAAGGCCGAGGACGCGGCTGAACGTCACCTGCTGCCCGCGCGCCGGCGGCGGCGTGTGAGGAAGCGCGACGAGACTGTAGAGGCACATCACCACGCACGCGGCTGCGGCGATGAGAAACGGCGTGTTCAGCGCCTCGACCGCCATGAATCCGATGATGAGATTCACGACGATCCATCCGAGCGTACCCATCACGCGAATCGGCGGGAAGTCACGTCCCGGGTTCTTCACCTGCTGCATCGCAATCGAGTTGGACAGCGCGATGGTGGGGAAGTAGCAGAGACAGAACGCCAGCAGGAGTCCGAACACTTGCGGGAAGGTCGTAACCCGGCTCAGTAGGATCATGCAGACCGCGCCGAGGGCGTAGAGGACGGCCATGACCCGCTCGGTCGAGAAAAATCGGTCCGCGACCAGGCCGACGAAGAACGGCGACACCAGGCAGGCAATCGACACGGTGCTGAACGCGGCGCCAGCCTCGGTTCCCGAGAAGTGCAATGTGCTTGTGAGGTATGTATTCAGCGTGACGTACCACGATCCCCAGATGACGTACTGAAAAAACATCATTGCCCCGAGGCGAGTCTTCACGAAGCCCATGAGAATTCGGTCTCCTTTCCAGAAGATGGCGCTGGTGCGCGTGAATCATGACACAAGGGACAGAGTCGGTGAATTGGTGAATTGGTGAATTGGTGGGTTGGTGAATTGACTTCGCACGCGCTACCGCGCGTGCTTTTAAGGCGCGGCGATAGCCGGGCGGCGCAAATTCACCAATCACGGATTCACCAATTCGCCGATTCTGCAATATGCTCCCCTCCCATGACCGACATCGGAGGGTTCTTTCGACTGGACGGCAAGGTCGCGCTGGTGACCGGCGGATACGGTGGCATCGGCTCGGCGGTGTGCCGAGGGCTGTCAGCGGCCGGTGCGCGTGTCGCCGTCGCGGGCCATGATCCGGATAAAGCCAAGGCCTGCGCAACCGGGATCCGCGACGCCGGCGGCGATGCCGAGGCGTTTACGTTCGACGCGCTTTCCTCTACCGAGACGCGGCAGATGGTGGACGATGTGGCGGGCCGATGGGGAAGGCTCGACATCCTCGTCAATACCGTCGGTGGCAATCAGCGCGCAGAGCTGGCAGACGAAGTGACCGAGGACGGATTCGAGCATGTCATGAAGCTGAACCTGACCAGCGCGATGTTTCAGTCGCAGGCGTCCGCGCGGCACATGATCGCCGGTGGCCACGGCGGAAAACAGGTGCACATCGGCTCGGTGCGCAGCCTGCTGGCGCTGCGCGGCAAGGGCTTTTCGGCGTACTGCGCCGCCAAGGGCGGTCTTTCGATCCTGTGCAAGCAACTCGCGGCCGAATGGGCGCCGCACAACATCACGGTGAACATGGTGTCGCCGACGTTCGTCCGCACGCCGCAGGGTGAGCGATTCCTGACCGATCCAGCGTTCTATCAAGGCGTGGTCAGTCGCATTCCCCTGGGCCGCATTGGCGAAACGGAAGACGTTGTCGGAGCGGTGCTGTTCTTCGTTTCACCGGCCTCGAACTTCGTGACCGGGCAGACGCTGTATCTCGATGGGGGGATTACCGCGACGCAGTGAGGCTTGCGCTCACAAAAGTTAAAAGTTAAAAGTTAGAAGTTACGAGTTGAGTTTTGACTTTTGACTTCTTACGCCGCCAGGAGCCTGAATGCGGAAGCTGATCGACTTGAGCATGCCCGTTCACAACGACATGATTGTATTTCCCCGTGTCGTTCGACCGGCGCTGGTGATGTACGAGACCTGGCAACAGTTCGCCGAGCGTGTTGGCGCCGCGAAATATGGCGCAACGTCGCTCACCGCCAGCTATCTGGTCGTGCTCGGCGATCATGTCGGCACTCATATCGATTCTCTCCGCCATTTGCGTGAACAGGGGCCGGGCGCGGAAGCGATCCCGCTCGACTATTGCTTCGGCGACGGCGTCTGCCTCGACTTTCGACACCTTCCCAAGGGCGCCGGCATTAGCGTCAAAGATGCGCAGGCCGCGCTCGCAACGATCAACTACACGCTGAAGCCGCTCGACATCGTCCTCATCCATACCGGCGCGGGAAAGATTCAGGACAGCGAGAATTACGTCACCGATCAGGTCGGCATGACCGCCGAGGCGACCCACTGGATGCTGGATCAAGGCATCAAAGTCATGGGCATCGACGCGATCACGTTCGATCCGCCGGTCTGGGCGATGTTCGAGCGAAAACAGTTCTGGGAGGCGCACCGCGTCATGTGCGAGCGCGAGTACTATCACCTCGAGAACATGACGAATCTCGACCAACTGCCGGGCCACGGTTTCAAGCTGGCGGTGTTCCCGGTCAAGTGGGTCAACACGACGGCTGCACCGGTGCGTGCGGTCGCCATCATGGACTGACACCGCCATGGCCACGGTCGTTGTGCTCGGCGCGCTCGATACCAAGGGCGAAGAAGTTCGTTTCCTGACCGGCCAAATCGAGGAGCGCGGCCATAAGACCCTCGTCGTCGATGTCGGGGTGTTGGGCACACCGGCATTCACGCCGTTCATCACGCGCGACGAAGTCGCGACCGCCGCAGGCGCGTCGCTCGCCAGCCTCATCGCGGAAGCGGATCGGGGACGCGCGGTTACGGCAATGAGCCGAGGGGCGACGGTCGTTGTGCAACGCATGCTCGAGCAGGGACAGCTCGACGCCGTCATTGCGATGGGCGGTGGTGCGGGCACATCGATTGGAACGGCCGCCATGCGGGCCCTGCCGCTGGGGATTCCAAAAGTGATGGTGTCCACGCTTGCCAGCGGTGACGTGCGTGGTTTCGTCGGGGTGAAAGACATCACGATGATCCCGACGATCGTCGACATCAGCGGCCTGAATCGGATCAGCCGGACGGTCTTCACTCGCGCGGCCGGTGCGGTGTGCGGTATGGTGGAATCGTCGGTGCCGCCCGGCGAAGACAAGCCCATCATTGTGGCGTCGATGTTTGGCAACACGACGCCGTGTGTGGAAGCCGCTCGCGCCATCCTGGAGCAGGCTGGGTTCGAAGTCCTGGTGTTTCACGCGACCGGCAGCGGCGGCCAGACGATGGAGAGCCTGATTGAGGCGCGTCAGGTCGCTGGTGTGCTCGACGTGACGACCACGGAATGGGCGGACGAACTCGTGGGCGGCGTGATGTCGGCCGGACCGACGAGGCTCGAGGCGGCCGCGAAAACCGGGACGCCTGCCGTCATCGCGCCCGGCTGTCTCGACATGGTCAATTTCTGGGGTCCGGAAACGATTCCCGAACGGCTCGCCGATCGGCGCCTGTATCGGCACAACGAGAAGCAGACGCTGGTTCGAACGACGCCCGAGGAAAACGAGGAACTGGGCCGCATCATTGCCGGGAAGCTGAATGCGTCGACGGGGCCGGTTGAGGTCTTCTTTCCGCTTCGCGGCATTTCTGTGATCTCCGCCGCCGGCAAGCCGTATCACTGGCCGGAAGCGGACACGGCGTTGCTCGAGTCGCTGCGCACGCATCTGAAAAAAGGAATCACGCTGCACATGATGGACTGTCACATCAACGACGCTCCGTTCGCGGAGGCGATGGCGAAGGGGTTGCTGGCCATGTGTTCGAACGTGCAGGCCCGGTGATGGAATCGCCACTGATCGGTGCCGCTCGCGCCTGGGTCATCGAGCGGTATCCCTACAATCGGCATCATCTCCTGAAAACGCTCGAATGGCTGGACCGCGTCGCGCCGGGCTCGGCCGAGCCGGTGCGGCTTGCCGCGTTGACGCACGACATGGAGCGCGCGTTCCCAGGCCCGGATCAACCGGTGATCAAAACCTTGAGCGACCCGGAGTACGAACGCCAACATTCACTTCGCAGCGCGAGGATCGTTGGCGCGTGGTTGCGCGAGCAACAGGCGCGCGAAGCGCTCGTCGAGCACGTTGAGGCCCTGATTGTTGCCCACGAATTCGGCGGCTGGCCCGAAGCGGATCTGGTGCAGGCCGTCGACAGCCTGAGTTTTCTCGAAACCAACATCGACCTCTTCCTCGGATTCGTCCGGAGTGGAAAGCACCCTGCACACGAAGTGCGCAAGAAGTTCAACGCCATGTTTGGGCGTATCCAGATCCCACGGCTCAAGCTGTTGGCACAGCCGCTCGTCGACGCCGCCCTTCAACAGCTCGACGCGGTCGAACGGCAGGTCCAGGGCGTGTCCGACTAGCCTCTCACGCCGCTGACAGAGTTATCATCTTGCGCCCGTTCGCCTACCTGCGGCCGACCACTCTCGATCAGGCGATTGCCGCCCTTGCTGATCCCGAAGCGAAACCGTATCTGCTGGCTGGCGGGACAGACTTGATCGTGAGGCTCCGGCGTGGTCATCTCCGACCGAGTGTGGTGATCGATACGAAGGGCGTCCGCGAGCTGCGCCCCGAGATTGTGTCGGTTGACGGAGGGCTGAGGTTCGGAGCGCGCGTCACGATGACGTCGATTGTCCGCGACGCGCGGGTCCGCGAGCACTTCCACGCGCTGGTCGAGGCGGCGTCGGTTGTCGGCTCGGTGCAGATTCGCAACCGGGCAACGCTGACCGGCAACATCTGCAATGCGTCGCCGGCCGCGGATACCGTGCCGGCGTTGCTCATTTATGGTGGTGTCGCAAACGTCGTCGGGCCTTCGGGATCTCGGAGCGTCCCGCTCGCAGACTTCTTCACCGGGCCTGGTCGAACCGTGCTTGCCCGCGGTGAGCTGCTCGAGTCGGTCGACCTTCCGTTTCCGAAGCTGCCAGTTGGCGCCGCTTTCGGCCGGATTACGCGTCGTCGAGGCGTAGACCTCGCCACCATCAATTTGTGCGGCCTTGTTAGCTCGGACGGCACTGCGCGCTTTGCCTTCGGCGCCGTCGCGCCCACACCGTTCGTCGCGTCGGATGAATCGGGTGCGTTGGCGGCCGGTGGTTCCGACGACGTTGCCAGAAGTACGGCGCTCCGCGGCTTGTTCGCCAGGGCTCGCCCGATCACAGACGTCCGTGGAGGCCGCGAATATCGCGCTGCGATGTTGGAAGTGATGACCGGTCGAACATGGCAGCTGGCGGCGACGCGTCTGAAGGAACGACTGAGGGCCGGCAGCTCATGAGCGGCGAGAAGGTATCCGTCCGCATCCAGGTGAACGAGCGACCCTTCGATCTCGAGATCGCCTCGCACCATACGCTCCTCGACGTGTTGCGTGACGACGTCAGGCTGACCGGGACGAAGGAGTGCTGCGCGGAAGGCGAGTGCGGCGCGTGTACGGTGCTCGTGAACGGCGAGGCGGTGTGCTCGTGCCTCGTGCTCGCGGTCGAGTTGGACGGTCAGCGAGTCACCACGATCGAGGGCCTCGTCTCTGATGGAGCCCTCGATCCACTCCAGGAAGCCTTCGTCTCCACCGGCGCCGTTCAGTGTGGGTTCTGCATTCCAGGGATGATCGTGGCTGCCCGTCAGCTGCTCGCCTCGAACCCGAATCCGTCGCGGGCTGAAGTTCAGGAAGGGCTTGCCGGCAATCTTTGCCGCTGCGGCGGCTATAGCCGCATCCTGGATGCGGTCGTGCTCGCAGCGAACTCACGCCGATGACCACGCCTGACTGGATCGGTCGCTCGCACGAGCGGATTGGCGCACGCGACCGAGTTACCGGCGCGCTTCGCTACACCGCCGATTTGTCGTTCGACGATGTCCTGCACGTAAAGCTCGTCCAGGTCGGGGGCGCGCGATCGGCGATCAGGAAGATCGATCGGGGCGACGCGCTGAAAGTGCCAGGCGTCGAGTGCGTGCTGATCGCTGACGATCTACCGCAACCGGTGGCTCGATTTGGTCCGGCGTTTGCCGATCGACCTATCCTGGCGACGGGAGAGACGAAGTTCTTCGGCGAACCGGTCGCCGCCGTTGTCGCGAAGACGAAGGATGCCGCGGAGGCTGCGGCCGCGCTCGTTCATGTTGAGGCGGAGCCGCTCCCGGCGGTTCTTTCCATCGAACAGGCTCTCGATCCAGCGTCGGCTCTGGTGCAAGAGATATCGCTGCGTCCCAAAGATCCGCTCGCGAACTCAAATGTTCTCCGCGAATGGACCTTCGGTTGGGGCAATCCTTCCGAGGCGCCGCCCGACCTGGTCATCGAGCACGATTATCGGTTCCCGATGGTCACGCATTTCGCCATCGAGCCGCACGTGTTCATCGCCGCGCCTGACGCCAACGGCGTCACGATCTGGACGCCGACCCAACATGTCTTCGTGTTGCAACGCGTCGTCGCCGCCGCTCTGAAGTGGCCGATCGCGAAGGTCCGCATCGTCGCGCCCGATCCGGGTGGCGGCTTTGGCGGGAAGGGCTGGCCGAAGTTTGAACCTCTCCTTGCGGTGCTGGCGCTTCGCTTGGGACGCCCCGTTCGTCTGGTGCTCACGCTCGAGGAAACCTTTCAACAGGCGCGGCGCACGTCGGCGCGGATTCATGCCAAGACCGGGTTCGATCGCGAAGGACGAATTGTCTCGCAGGAGCTCAACACTGATTTTCTGATCGGTGCGTATGCGGATATCGGCGTTCGCGTCGTCAGCAAAGCCAGCTACGCAGCGTGCGGTCCGTATCGTACGCCACACGCAAAGGTTACGGCTCGAGCGCTGCTCTCGCACACGACTCCGAGCACGGCGTTTCGAGGTTTCGGCACGCCGCAGGCGTCATGGGCGGTAGAGAGCCAGCTCACTGAAGCGGCCGGCCTCCTTGGGATCGATCCAGTCGAGATTCGACGACGCAATCTGCCGCGCAAGGGAGAAGCGTTCATTCCGAATGACACCCCGGCGGACGGCGACTGGGCGGCGGCGCTCGCGTCGGCCGAGCGTGCTCTCGACTGGCACTCGCCGTTGCCGAAGAACAGAGGGCGCGGTATCGCGCTCGGCTTGAAGAGCTCATCGACGGCGTCAGCATCCCAGGCCATCGTCCGGTTGCACTACGACGCCAGCGTATCCGTCCTGTCGGGGACCTCCGACATGGGGCAGGGCGCGCGAACTGTTTTGGCGCAGATCGCAGGGAAAGAGCTGGGCGCCAGCCCCGATCGTGTCGTCATCACGATGGCTGACACAGCGATCGTCCCCTACGACTCCTCGACGTCAGCGAGCCGATCCACGGTGTTCATGGGCAATGCGGTCATCAAAGCGTGCGAGCAGATTCGACGGCAGCTCCAGACGATCGCTGCCCGCGCGCTGGGTGTCGATGAATCGGCGATCGAGGTTGTTCCCGGCGAAGTGCGAACCCCGAAGGGAGCGATGTCGTACGCCGAGGCGATGCAGGCGGGCCTGGGACCGCCTCGTGGCGAGATCATCGGCGTCGGCGAAGAGCGGGGGGGTGGCTACCGGCCCGAGCACCCGCTCGGAGGGCGCCCGGAGTTCTGGGAATTCATGTGCACCGCGGTGGAGGTCGAGGTCGATCCGGACACCGGCATGGTCGATGTGACCCGACTGGTCCTCGCCAGCGACGTCGGGAAAGCGCTCAACCCGCAGCAGGTCGAGACACAGGATGAGGGGGCGGCGACGATGGGCGTCGGCCACTCGCTGATGGAGGAACTGATCCTCGATGGCAGCGGTCGAATCGTAAACCTGGGCGCGATGGACTACCGCATCCCGACAATTCAGGACATTCCCCGCGAGCTTCATTCCGTGCTCATCGAAAACGAGGACGGTCCGGGCCCGTACGGTGCGAAGGGAGCCGGCGAAGGAGGCATCCTCGGCATCGGCGGGGCGATCGGCGCCGCCGTCAATCAGGCTGCCGGCGTCAAGATTCGCGATCTGCCGCTGACCCCAGAGCGCATCTGGCGCGCGATCCAATCAGCCCGCTCGGAATTGCCGTGACTGATCGCCGATCAGGCGATCCGGTAACGCGCCATCGAAGGTCACGACGCGATAGCGGAGCGTCAGCGATTGTCCCTGCGGCACTTCAAACGGCTTGTTCGCGACAATGCAAGGGTTGATCATCCACACGTAGCGCGGGTTGTGCCAGGTCGAGGGCGGGTTCGATGGATGGTCGATGACCGCGCACCCGATCGATTTGCCATTCGTGAGCGTGATCAGAAACGCGTACCAGTCGGCCGCTGGCCAGTTGAGATCGGCGCTCGAGTAGTGCGGATCGGGCCGCGTCACCCGTCCGTGCGCATCGGCGTACGAGGATTGACCATCGTTTCGCGCGCGGACGCAGAAGCCGCCAAACGGCGTCTGATTCAGGACCAGGGTGCCGTCGGGGGTCAGGCGATAGGTCAAGTCGAGGATGTTCGCGCCCTCGGCCGCGCGCCACGAGGCGGTCGTCTTTTCGCCCATCACTTTGCGCGCGCCAATCATCCAGTCATTCTGAATGTCGACGGTCGCGGACTTTGCGTCTGACTGCTCCAGCTGCAGGCGCTGGTTGGTGATGACACGCTGATCGGTTGGCGCAAATTGTCCCCATCCCCAGAAGTCCGCGCGGCTGATGTCGAAGCCATGCGTCGGACCGAGTGGGCCAAGCTTCGAGAAGTCGGCTTTCCACCGGAACTCCATCGCGTGCCACGCGAGAAAGACGCCGCGGTGGTGAACGTGATCGCCAGGGGCGAGATCCGTGACGCGCTCGCCCGACGGGGTATTCAGCGGATGAAAGCAGCAGGCGCTGTTCGCTTTGAGGTTCGACCCCGCCGGCTTCTTCGTCAGATAGGTGAAGCCGACACGCCCGTCCGGTCCGCGCAGCGTCTGCCCGTCCGCCTCGGGGACGAGCACGTATCCTGGTGCCTGCATTCGTGCTCCAAGGGAGGCGGTCAGTATCCCGCCGGTTGCTGAAAGGAACTGGCGTCTGTGCACGTGAAGTGGTTTACCACGGCGCCGTCCCGTTGGCAAAGCCCGCTCTGTAACCTCAGTTGGCACTTGCAAAAACTTCAGCCTCCCGCCATCATCCGGTCGTTCGCGATGGCGGATCCGCATCCCGGACCCGGATCCCCGATCTGATCGGGAATCCACGACTTCTTGAGGAGGATGTCGATGAATCGTCGAGTGTTCCTGGCGCAGTTGTCCGCAGCGGTCGGTGTGGTTCCAGTCCTGTCGTCGACGCGCCTGTCAGCGTTCCAGGGAGCCGGCGTACCCGCGATCCCGCCGGCTGTCATGCAGCGCATCGGCATCACCACCGTCTGCTTCCGGGATCGGTTCAAGCAGACGGCGCCGAAGGACGCGGCGAACAAAGCCGATCTGACGCTCCTTGGCGCCCCGAAGTTCATCGCCGACTCGCTTGGGATCCACAACGTCGAGGTGTGGAATGCGCAATTCGAGAACGACTCGCTCGACTACTGCGCCCAACTCAAAGCCGCGGCCGCGAAGGTCGGATCACGGTTCACCAACATCCAGCTTGATGCGTCGTACGATCTGTCGTCGCCGGATGCGGCGAAGCGGGCCGATTCGATCAAGTTCGTCAAGGGGTGGATGGATCGCGCAAAGGCCATTGGGGCGCCGACCATGCGGGCCAACACCGGCCCTGAAACGCGAGGAGCCGCGTTCGAGCCGAACACTATCGCCGATTCGTTCAAGCAGTTGGCGGCCTACGGGAAGACCATCGGCGTCAAGATTCTCATCGAGAACCATACCGGATTCAGCGCTGACGTAGACAAGGTGGTCACCCTCCTGAAGGCCATCAACGATCCGAACTGCGGGGCGATTACGGACTGGGGCAACTCGACCGCCACGGATATCGAACATCGTGTGGCCGACATGCAGAAGCTCATGCCGTACCTGTCGCTCGTCTCGGCGAAAGAACTCGATTTCGACGCCAACAACAACCACACGAGCTACGACGTCGTCCCGCTGATCAAGGCCACAGAAGCCTCAGGGTTTCGCGGCATATACTCGATCGAGTTCTACACGGTAAAGAATCCGCCGCCCGATCCTGTGGTCGCCGCGAAGAAGATGATGGCGGCGATTGCGGCGAACATCAAGACATAGGAGTCGATTGTTGATTGCTGATTGAGCCCAGCCTTCAATCAGCAATCAGCATTCGGCCATCAGCATTTTGGGAGTTCCCATGTTGCACGGCGTGTCGTACAAGAGCCCGCTCCATCAGATGACGCAGACGACCAGCACCTGCCTCTGGAACGATTCCGCGGCGGAGGCCGAGCTGGCGTATGCGATCGACCACGGGGCGGTTGGCGCGACGTGCAATCCGGTCATCGCCGTCGAGGTCGTCAAGAAGGAGCTCGCCTACTGGACGGGTCGGATCAAAGCCCTGGCCGCCGAACATGCGACCGCCACGGAAGGCGAACTCGCGTGGCGCGTCATCGAGGAAATGTCGGCGACCCGTGCGGCGCTGTTACGTCCAGTGTTCGACGCGCAGGGCGGGCGCAACGGCCGCCTGTCCATTCAGACCGACCCGAGGTTGTTTCGTGACGGTCCGGGGATCCTGCGGCAGGCGGTTCACTTTGACGCGCTCGCGCCCAACATGATCGTCAAGATTCCGGCGACGTTCGCCGGAATCTGGGCGATCGAGGAAGCGACGGCCCGCGGGATCAGCATCAATGCCACGGTCTCCTTCACTGTGCCGCAAGCGATTGCTGTCGCCGAGGCGGTGGAACGAGGACTTCGTCGCCGTGAGCGCGAGGGCGGAGACATTACGACGATGGGGCCGGTGTGCACGATCATGGTTGGCCGGCTGGACGATTGGCTGAAGGTTCAAGCCGACAAACAAGTGATCACCGTCGATCCCGGCTACCTCGAATGGGCAGGCGTGGCGGTCTTCAAGAACGCCTACAGACTTTATCGATCCCGCGGTTACCGCCTACGGCTGCTGTCAGCGGCGTTCCGCAATCACATGCACTGGAGCGAGTTTATCGGCGGCGATGTGGTGATTTCACCACCGCATGTCTGGCAGAAGCGATACAACAGCTCCGACATCGAGGTGAAGTCTCGCATCGATACGCCGGTCGCGCCTCATGTAGTCGACGAACTCCAGCGAAAGTTCGTGGACTTCCGCCGCGCGTACGAGCCTGATGGCCTCACGCCCGCTGAATTCGACAGCTTTGGCCCGACCGTCCGGACCCTGCGTCAGTTCTCGGACGCGTGTCATGATCTCGAGCGGTTTGTGCGCGACATCTTGTTGTCGAATCCGGACGTCGCACTGCTTCCGCCAAAATAGAGCAGTCTGACCGACTTCCGAGACCACCACGGTCCGGCTACTCCGCTCTCAGCTCGGCGCGCACGCTGGCCGAGTTCCCGAACGTCATCGACGCATCAAGCACACCCGCACCACAAACACCCCTCAGACGAAGTACACTTACACGAGAGCCTGGGCTCCATATGACCACCGAACGAGCGACGACGCGGGTCCCGGCCATGAGGCGGTACGACTCCGTCGTGTCGGAGGTCATCGTCGAGACGCCGGATACGATCACGGCTGTGCTCGACCTCGGTGAGCCGGTGACCTACCGCGCCGGGCAATACGTCACCATCGATCCGCATCAGTTCCCGGCGCTCGGCAGCATGACGCGCTACCTCGAACACCTGAAGGGCCGGGCCGAGCCTCCGCGCGCGTACTCGATGAGTTCGGCGCCGCACGAAGCGGGCGTCGCCATCACGATCAAGGAAGAGGTGTACGACGGTGAGATGGCCTACCCGCCGCTGATCTCGGGATTCCTCGTGCACCAGACGCGGCCAGGCGATCGCATGGCGGTGGTCGGCTTCGCTGGCGCGTACGTGTTACCGGAAGTGGTGGATGCCGAGCACATCTTGCATCTCTGTGCCGGCTCCGGCAGCGTCCCAAACCTGTCGATGATCAAGGATTCGATGCAACGCCATCCGAATCTCCGGCACACGTTCGTGTACTCGAACAAGACCTGGCAGGATGTGATCTTCCGCAGCGATCTTGCTGCGTTGCGCCGAGCCAATCCGGACAGGCTTCGCGTGATTCACATGCTGACGCGAGAAACGGCGGTGTCGTCCGAGGACGAGGATGTGCGGAGCGGACGCGTCACGCTCGAGCTGCTCGGCAGCATCCTCGAGAAGGAGCCGCGGTCGCTGGTCTACTCGTGCGGCCCGGCGATCAGCGTGTGGGACAAGCGCGCCCACGCCGCGAAAGGCACGACCCCGCCGCCGCGGTTCCTCGAGACGATGCAGAGCTATCTGACGACCCTCGGCGTGCCTCGCGATCGAATCAAGATCGAAGCGTTCGGGTAGCCCGCCCGTCGCACGGCGTCGTGCCCTCCTCGACGGCTCACAACCCGTTCAGGGGGTTCTTCTGGCTTCTGCGAATCCTGCGATCACGATGCGTTCATCCGTTGAGTCTCCACAGAACCGTTCCGATCCCCAGTCCGCAGTGTATTCCCAGCACGCCCACGGAGTGCTGTTCGAGGTGGTTTCCGCGGTCCGTAGCGACACGGTTAACGGTCCTTGATAGATTGCGTCGGGGGATGTCAGCGTCACATCAATGCTGTAGGTCGATCCCCACTGTGCCGGCGTACCGCTGCGGGAACCACCTGCATCATTCCACGAATAGGATGAATCGGTAGTGACGGTCCCATCCGCCGAACGGTGCCACTGGAGGTCATACCCAATCGAGAAGTAGGTCACCTCACCGGTCAGATTCGCATACATCAGCGTCGTCAGTGGACCGTCAGGACCGCCACTTTGGCAGATGAACAGCCACACCGATGGTTCGGTGCCGGCCTGCCTGGAACCGCAGCCGTTCGGTCCGCTCACGATCTGGTCGAAATAAAACGAATGAACGACCGCGCCCGCGGTTGATTCGGTCACCGACAGCTGTGTGGCGTCGAAGTCGAAATGCTGTCTCACCTCGGCGTAGTAGTCGACGACCTGCGTCAATTGAGTCACGAGGCTGTGCTCTTCATAATCGCGGCCGTAGACGATGGAGCCGTCGCTGCGGGTCGACCAGTCCTGAATATTCGCTCCCAGCCGCGTCGCCTCGGAACCAGCCCTCAATTCGTAATAATCGAATGGTTCGATGGCCCGAACGACGATGGACGTCGTCGCGGCGTTGTTCCCGCCGTCGTAATCCGACGGAACGACGTTCGCCAGCTGGACCGACACAGACTTTGTCCCGGGCGTCTCGAACGTGTGCGTGAAAGCGCAGCTCACCAGTCCGCCGGCATCGACCCAGATTCCATCAGCCCGGTCCGCTTCAATCCCATCGACCGACAGAACGCACGATGCGCGCGCTCCGACGTCCTGATTGATCTCCGCGATTGTTGCGGAGATGACAACCGGTGTGCCCGGCACCGCCTTTGACGGCGCCGAGATGCGCTGGACGAACAGGTCGGGTCTCAGTTTCACCTTGGATGCGGCGGTTACGACATCGGTTCGTGTGCCGTCGACGTCAACGATATCCGCGACGACCTCCAACGCCTGGCCGCGCGGGAGACCGGTATACGTGAAGGCGAGATACCCTCCGTTGCCCTCGAGATTCGGATATTCCTTCACCATCTGTCGACGACCGCGCGCGTCGGTCGTGGCAATCTGGGCGCGCGAAATGTTGCCGGACCGGGCATCGTTCGTGTCCAGGTCCCCGCTTGCCAGTTCCACGTCGGTCTCACCGGTTTTTCGCTGGAGCGCTCGCGTCGTCAGTGTGGCGTTCCCGGATCGTCCTCTAGCGACCGGCGGCTTGCTAACGCGATACGGCGTCGCGTTAGAGATGCGCTCGGGACCATTGGCGCGGGCATCGCGCACGACGGCACCGAGTCCGATGCTGCCAATGCAAACGATTCGCAACGACAGTCCGACGATGACGGTTTTGTGAGAGATAGGCAAGAATTGGTTCTCCCGTCGCCGCAACGGACGGCAGACTCGACACCGACCGTCGGCGACGGCGAGCGGCCAGCGATAAATGTGCCAAACGATCGGTCTGCTGACGCTTGCGGGTGAGAAGGTGTGTGCGGAACTGGCGTCAGCGTTCCGCACACCGGCGGGTCGACGTTTTCTCGCGCGACTCTTTGTCACCGCCCGCGGGCGGCAACCTTACTGCTTCAACACCCTCAGGAAGAACTCCAGTTTCGACGGTTCCGCAACGCTCATCGCTCCCATCTGCGCTCCGAGCTCCATCGTCTTGTGTGCGGTTGAGTTGTAGGTCGGCCACGTTGACAGCCCCGCGCCGTTCGGATCTCCCGTTGCGGCGAAGTTGACCCAGTACGACGACATGGCGTCGGATACTTTCTTGTCCACCGGCTCCCACGGACGATCGAGTTTTGAGATGGTCTGAAAGACGTAAGGCACTTCGGACGTGTGGAACGCGCCGAACTCGGGATGCGCCGGCCAGGGCAGCACGCGGTTGAAGTAGTAGGTGTAGACCCGCTTGCTGGCTTTCTCCTGCTCGGCCGCCCACAGATCCATCGATACGCGGGCACGATCGCGGCCCGCCGTCTTCTGAGCAGCGGTCACATCGGCGTCCGCTTTCGCCGGATACAACTTCAGGAAGTCCCCGGCTTGATCACCATAGGCTTGTTGCGCCGAACTTTCATACGACGCAATCGACGGTGTCGCGGCACCACCGCGACCACCGCCACCAACACCGATGTCGTCGGCGACGAACCCCAGCATCAGCGGCACCTGTTCGGCCGGATCCGTGGCGGGCAGTACCCATCCGTCTTTGAATGGGCCGTTGGGGGCCGCGACGCCACCGCGCCCGCCAGTCGAGGTGAAGAACGTCGCCGGCGGCAGCGCGCGCAATTCAGCAAGGGAATGCGCCCCTTTCGACTCCGCGTAGCGCGTCCCCGCGGCCTCTCGATCGGCGAGCGTTGCGGTAGCGCCGAGAGCGTTTGACGGCAGGAGTCCCGGGCCGCTCTGCGCGATGGCCCGAACGAACAGCCCCTTCGCAAGCGGCGAGCGCATCAGATCGATGACGGAGATCGCGCCGGCAGACTGCCCAAAAATCGTGACCTTCGCTGGATCGCCGCCGAAGGCGACGATGTTCTTCTTCACCCATTGCAGCGCAGCGATCTGATCGAGCAGCCCATAGTTGCCGGAGACGTGTTGTTCGGACTCCTTCGACAGCTCCGGATGCACCAGGAAGCCAATGGGGCCGACGCGATAATTCACGCTGACCAGGACGACGCCCTTCTTTGCCAGCTCGGTGCCGTCGTACACCGCGACGGAGCTCGACCCTTCGTTGAATCCGCCGCCGTAGATCCAGAACATCACCGGAAGCCTCGCGGTCTCGGCCTGTGCCGGCGTCCACACGTTGAGGAAGAGGCAGTCCTCGCCGATGGGGCCCTGCGTCATGAACTCCTCGGTCCACGGAAGCCGCGAGCCGGCCTGGTTCTGCATGCAGCTTGTGCCGAAATGGTCGGCCTTGCGCACGCCGTCCCAATGCGCGACCGGTTGAGGCGCCCGCCAGCGAAAATCGCCGACTGGCGGTCCGGCATATGGAATGCCGAGATATGCCGTTACCCCGCCGGACGCCGACGTGCCTGAGAGCGTGCCGGCATCGGTCTTCACAGTGCCCAGATCGGCGCGGAGTGTCAGGGCGGTCGTGGCGAGAGTCGTCACGCATAGGGTTGCTCTCAGCCAGGAATACTGTTCTCTCGTCATGTTGTCGATTCCTCGTTGTCGGGGTCCGGGGCCCCTCGGCCTCAGCAGCATAGACGACAACGGGCACGAACGCATTACACTCAACGGCTCTGGCACAGCTCCTGCGCCCGTCACACGCGCTAACGCCATCGCCATGGTCGCTGGAACGATCATCGGGGCGTCGATCTTCGTGCAACCGTCTGAGATTGCCTGTCATCTGGAAACGCCTGCGCAAATCATGGTCGTCTGGGCCGCCTGTGGTCTCCTGACGCTCGCGCCGGTCTACTACTATGTGCGCTATGCGAATCGTTGATTTCCACAATCACTACTGGCTGATGCCGCTCGTGGGATTCCTGATGGACACGACCCTCGCGGCCGCGAAGCTCGTCTTTACCGGCGTCGTCGCGCAGTGCTCGCGAATCCGCTGGGTGCTGACGCATATGGGAGGCGCGATTCCGTATCTGGCTGAACGGCTCGACCGCGGCTATCGAGCGTTCGCGGACTGCCGTCAGCACATCGATCGGCCGCCGTCCGAGTATCTACGCCAGTTCTATTACGACACGGTCAACTTCAATCCCGCGGCTGTCCGGCTGGCCCTGGACTTCGCCGGGCCGGACAGGATACTTGCTGGTAGCGACTATCCCCATCAGATCGGCAGCATCCCTCTGATGATCGAGACGATTCGCGGGCTGGACGTCAGCGACGATGTGCGCCGAAGAATCTTTGGCGGGAATGCAGCGGCCCTGCTTGGCTTGTCGTAAGAACCGTTGTCCGGGATCCGCGATCCCGGTTGTCGCGATTTGTGACAAAACGATGGCCGCTCAGCTGCCAAAAACCGAAGCGGTCGAATAAACTAGACCCGTTTTTGAGGCCCCCGTCCGCAAGGAGTGAACTTGATGTCACGCTTTTTCCGTTCCGCGTTGACGGCGGTCGTCATCGCGAGTTTCGCATCGTTGCTCATCGCCCATGTGACGGCGATCTCGGATGATGGACAGGCTGCACCCCAGCCTGGGAGCACGCCGCCGGCCGCGCCGGCGCAGCCCCCGACAGAGTTTGGCGGCCGATCGATGACCAGCGAGGCAACGGATTTCACGCCCAAGACGCCGTATGCAGCCCGAACGCCAGAGGAAGAAGCCAAGGGCTTCATGTTGCCGACCGGGTACCGATTGGAACTCGTCGCCGCCGATCCGCAAGTCATTAGCCCCTCACTCATCGAGTTCGACGGCAACGGCCGTATGTATGTCGGCGAAATGATCAGCTACATGATGGACGCCGGCGCGAGCCGCGAACACGATCCGATCAGCCGCATCAGCCGCTGGGAAAGCACGAAGGGCGACGGCCATTTCGACAAGCACACGGTATTCGTCGACAAGCTCGTCGCGCCGCGCATGATTCTCCCGCTTCAGGACGGCGTCATCCTGACGAGCGAAACCGACTCCGACGATCTGGTGAAGTGGACCGACACCAATGGCGACGGTGTCGCGGACAAGCGTGAGGTGGTGTTTACCGGCCTAGGCCAGAGCGGCGACCCGAACATCGAGCACCAGAAGGCCGGCCTGCTCTGGGCGATGGACAACTGGATCTACACGACCTATAACCCGTTCCGCATTCGCTGGACTCCCGCCGGCTTCCTTCGCGAACCGACCGGCGCCAACGGCGGCCAGTGGGGCCTTGCCTCGGACGATGACGGCAAGCCGTGGTTCGTGGATGCCGGTGGCGAGCGCGGCCCGATGAATTTCCAGTTCCCGATCCATTACGGATCGTACACTCCATGTCCGGCCGCGGGGCGCGGCGGGCGTGCAGGTGCTCCTGCAGCGCCGCCGCCAGCACCGAATCCGAACTGCCCACCGGGAATGGAAAACGGATTTGAAAAGGACTTCGCGACGGTCTGGCCAGCTCCCGGTATCGGCGATATGCAGGGCGGCCTCCCGCGCACGCGCATGCCGGCGCAGAACCTGAATCATTTCACGGCGGCGACTGGCCCTGCGATCGTTCGCGGCGATCGAGTGCCGGAAGACCTCAAGGGCGATCTTCTATTCACCGAGCCTGTGGGGCGACTGATCCGGCGCGCCGCGATCGACAACATCGAAGGATTGACGCAGCTGCGCAACGTGTACCCGCAATCGGAATTCATCACGAGCGCCGATCAGCTGTTCCGTCCGGTCAACATCAGCAACGCACCGGATGGCACCGTCTACATCGCCGACATGTATCACGGGATCATCCAGGAGCTGCAGTGGTCGGGTCCCGGCTCGTACCTGCGTGCGAAGATCGAGCAGTATCAGCTCGACAAGGTCGCGCAGCACGGACGCATCTGGCGGTTGCGTTACGACGGCCGCCCAGCCGTGGCCGCCACTGCCACGAATATCGGTCAGCCGGCGATTGCGGCGATCACGCCCAACTTCGCGCCGCCCCGGATGTACAGCGAGACGCCGTCGCAACTCGTCGCGCATCTGTCGAACCCGAACGGCTGGTGGCGCGACATGGCGCAGCGGCTGCTCATCCTGAAGCAGGACAAATCAGTTGTGCCCGCGCTGGAGCAGACGGTTCGATCGTCGGACAACATCCTCGCGCGCTTCCACGCGCTGTGGACGCTCGAGGGGCTCGGGGCCCTCAACCCGGCTCTGGTTCGTTCGGCGATGGAGGACAAGAATCCGCGGATGCGCATCCAGGCGATCCGGGCGAGCGAAACGCTCTACAAGGCTGGCGATAAGAGTTTCGCCGGCGACTACCGGGCGCTCACGAAGGATCCCGACACCAACGTCGTCATCCAGGCGATGCTGACGGCCAATCTCTTCAAGCTGCCCGACGCCGCGGATCTCGTGAAGGCGGCCCAGGCGGCGAACACGTCGAAGGGCGTGGCGCTCATCGGCGATCGCCTGCTCGCGCCGGCACCAGCGCTCGGTGGTGGTGGTGGACGACGCGGTGGACCGTTGAGCGCGGACGAAGAGAAACGTCTGCAGCAGGGCAACGACGTCTTCGGCGCAGTGTGCTTTGCTTGTCACGGTTCGGACGGAGGCGGCGCGCCAATGGAAAACGCACCTGCGGGCACGATGCTGGCGCCGCCGCTTGCCGCGTCACCACGCGTGCAGGGCCATCGTGACTATGTGATCAAGGTGCTGTTGAAGGGACTGACAGGTCCGCTCGACGGCAAAACCTATCGCGATGTCATGGTGCCGATGGGGGGAACCGACGAGTGGATCGCCGGGATCGCGTCATACGTTCGCACGAGCTTTGGCAACAACGGTGGTTTGGTGACGCCTGCCGATGTTGCGCGCGTCCGCGCGGAAGTGGCCGATCGAAAGAATCCGTGGACGGTCGCCGAGCTCGAAGCGACGATGCCGCGGCCGCTCGATGCACAACAGTGGAAGATGTCTGCGAGCCACGCAACCGACGCGGCGTCTGGCGCGGCGACGCTGCGCGGCTGGAGCACAGGGGTGCCGCAGGCATCAGGCATGTGGTTCTCGATCGAACTGCCGCAGCCCACAGTCGTCACCGAACTGCAGTTCGACTCAGCTTCTACAGGTGGCGGCGGTCGCGGAGGACGCGGTTTGGCGGCAGCGCCGCCTGCCGGAGCCCCTGGCCAAGCAACGCCAGCCGGCGCTGCGCCGACGACGGCTGCACCCGCGGCGCCAGCCGGTGCGGCACCGCCCGCAGGGCAACCTGCAGCGGCCGGCGCGGCGCAAGGTCAGCAGGGCCGCGGCGGCTTTGGTGGCGGCTTTGGTGGCGGACCCCAGGTCGTGGGATATCCGCGCGGCTACTCGGTTCAGGTCTCGACCGACGGCACGAACTGGAGCAAGCCGGTGGCTGAGGGAAAAGGCGAAGGATCGCGCACGACGATCTCGTTCGCTCCGACTCGTGCCAGGTTCATCAGGATTACGGAGACGGAGACGCCGACGGACCCGGCGCCGTGGTCGATTCGGGGGCTGCGGATCTACGAAGCCCCGGCGGCGAAGAAGTAGCCGGCGTTTTCTCACATCTCAATGGCCGGCTGAGGGACTCGTCCGCGGGCCGCAACTTTCGGTTTGCCCGTGGGCGGACATCGCGGGGACGGGGATGCCGCTGCTTGCGAGCACCCCGCCCGCCGCCACTACTGCTCAGTAGCGTCTTCGGTCCGGATGGAGAACAAGTCGGAGGGCTACTCGACGGACGAGCTACACAAGGTTCTACTGGCCCGCAGAACCTGGGCCAACGTGATCCTACAGGAGCGTCCCCTTGAGGACGACCAGGGCGACCGAGAAATAAATGATCAGCCCGGTCACATCGACGAGCGTGGCAACGAATGGCGCCGACGATGCCGCGGGATCGAATCCGAGCCGCTTCAAAAGAAACGGCAACAACGATCCGCTCAGCGTGCCCCACAAGACGACTCCAATCAGAGAGACGCCCACGGTGATCGCCACCAACAACCAGTGCGCGCCGTAGATGTTCGAGAACGCCGACCATACCGTGATTCGCAGGAACCCGATGCTGCCGAGGATCACACCGAGCGACAACCCGGCAAAGATTTCCCTCCGCATCACTTGCCACCAATCGCGGAGCGTCACCTCACCGAGGGCCAGTGCGCGGATGACGAGCGTCGAGGCCTGGGATCCAGAATTGCCGCCGCTCGAAATGATGAGCGGAACGAAGAGCGCAAGCACGACCGCGCGCGAGATTTCTTTCTCGAAGGCTCCCATCGCCGTGGCCGTGAGCATTTCGCCGAGGAACAGCGCCGTCAGCCAGCCGGCGCGCTTCTGAATCATCTGCCAGAAGCCGACCTGCATGTACGGTTCATCGAGCGCCTCGGATCCGCCGATTCGCTGAATCTCTCGCGTCGCGGTCGCTTCCGCGACGTCCAGTACGTCGTCGATCGTTACGATGCCGATGAGCATGCCGGCGGTGTCGGTAACCGGCAGCGCCGACCGGTCGTACTGCCGGAACACACCGACAGCGGTTTCCTGGTCGTCCGTGGCTTTCAGCGCAACGAAACGGCGATCCATCAGATCGGCGACCTTGCGATCGACCGGCGCCAGCAGAAACTCTCGAATCCTCACGTCGTCGATCAGCAAACCGGTTTCGTCGACCACATAAATGACGTTGAGCGTTTCGCTGTCGTGCCCGTGAGTTCGGACGTAATCGAGGACTTGCTGGATCGTCCACTGTTCGCGTACGGCCAGGTATTGCGGCGTCATCAGCCGCCCGACGGACTTCTCCGGGTAGCCGAGAAGCGACACGGCGACCGAGCGTTCGGCCGGGGTGAGCAGCGCCAGTAGTTCGCGAGTGACCTCCGCCGGGAGTTCTTCGAGGAACAACGTGCGATCGTCCGGCGCCATGTTATTGAGCAGCTCGGCGACCTCGCCCTGGGCCATCGTCTTGAGCAGGCCTTCCTTGGCTTCTTGCGACAGGTATTCAAAAACCGCGGCGGCGTCTTTGCGGGGCAACACGCGAAACACGATGACCTGATCTTCGAGGCTGAGCGAGGTCAGCAGCTCGGCGACGTCACCAGCGTGGCGATTGCGCAACACATCGCGGAGCCGGGCGTAGTCGCGACCGCGCAGCATGGCCGCCAGTTCTTCGGCCGGCTGCGCGATCTCCCGGATCGCGGCAATAGCATGATCCCGTTCGGGACCGGACAGTTGCTGTTCCATTTGTCTCAACGCTGCTCTGACGACGTCGTGGTGATGCACGTGGGGACCGACAGCCTTGACGGCGTCGAGCCACAGGCGGTGAATCAGGTCGAGGTCGACCGATGTGAGGGACGGGGGATGCGCGCCGAGGTGGTACGAATCGGCGCGGCCACTGCGGTGGCAGATGACGAGTCGGACGTCGAGCGGCTCCGGTTTTTCAATCCGCTCCCAGGCTTCGCCAAGCAGTCTGGCTTGATCGGCGGCCGAGAGCGTGGCCGATTCACCGACGTACACGTCTGATGAACGGAGCCGGACGACGCTCGCGACGATCGCGTCGATCACATTCCGCGCCGGGACGATCATGAGGCGCACTGGACGGCCGATGCGCTCCGCCAGGGCGACCACGTCTGAGAGCAGCCGTCGCTCGTATGCAGTCGGTGTACTCTGTCCGACCGCGTCTTCGGAGACGTCGACGTCGATCAACCTCGCGGTCATCACGACCACGTCGCGATCGCCGCCGGCCTGAAGCGCGGCCACGACATGCGAGAGCGCATGCGGGTTGCGGACCGGCACCAGAATGTTTCCGGGGCGAGCGGCGATTTGATCGAGCGACAGTTCAACCGCCCGCAGCAGATCCGACGTACCATCGTCGGCTTGAGCCTCGTCGGCGGGGGCGCGTCTCCTGCCGAGCGTGATCGACGCCGCGACGGCCATGATGAGGACGGCCGACGCAATCGTTGCGATGTCGCCGGTGGCAATCATCGCGAACGCGCAGAGTCCGACAACCGCGGCCGCGGCGAGAAGCCCGAGCGGCACTTCTCGCTTCCGTGTTTGGACGCTCCCAGGAGTCTTGAACGGGGTGGCACCCTGCCGGGTTCGTCGAAGCCGTATCAACGCTGCGGCAGTGAGTACCACCAGCACTGCAATGGCAAATCCGTACGCACGCGCCAGCCATCCGACCCGGCCAGCCGTCGCGACGATGATGAGGATCGTCGCGACGATGGTCATGTCGATGGCGCGCGCCGGTGTGCCGAAGCGGGCGTGCAGCGACGCCAGTCCCGATGGCAGCGTTCCATCGGTGGACGCTCGGTGCAGCATCTTCTCTGAGTCCCGCAGGGCGGTGTAGGCGGCGGGCACGACGACGAGCGTGGCGGCAGCTGCGACGCCCAGCGACATCAGGTATCGTAACCATCCTGCGCCGGCGAGGTGCTGCGCCAGACCGACCAGCGGTGCATTGATCCAAAGGGACGGATCGGCGCCAGGGACCAGCAGCACGACGAGGAATGTGCTCGCCGTGGTCACGACGAGCGAGAAGATCACGGTCACGAAACCAGTGCGCCGGAGCGCGTCCACGCGCGGCGGAGGGAATTCATGGGCCGCACGGGCGAGGGCGTCGCCGCCACCGATGACCGGCAGCGTCAGGGCAATGCCAAGGGCGCACGTGACGATGAGATCGACGAGCCACCAGCCGGTATCGACCATCGACCGAGGCATCGACGCCAGCGCCGGGATGGGCGTCGAGGTTCCGCGGGCGGCGGTCACACTGCCCCACACGATCAGGACCGTGAGAATGGCGACGCCGATCCAGACGCCTTGCGCCAATGACTCGCGCCGAAGTTCGCGCCCCACGCGTGCGTGGATCCAGAGCACCGCCATCACGGCAGCGGCAAGCACCGTCGCGAGATCTTCGGATCGAACCAGTCCAGTGAAACGCCACTCCGCCGTCGTCATGACCGCCACGAGGTAGTGACCGACGACGAGACTGGTCAGCGACCCGAACAGCAGCCGTTCGACGAGTGCCGCGCCAGCGGCAATGCCTCCCGCCCGTGGGCCGAACGCGGCAACCACTCGGGCTTCAAAGCCGCCCGGCATGAGTAGCGCCCAGCTTTCGAGGTCGATCGCGCGGACGAGCGCGGCCAACGCGGTGGCTGCGAGAACGAACCAGCCGGCGGACTCACCCAACGCGGCCGGCATGATGCCGGACATGAAGAACGCCGCGACGCCAAGCTGCGCGATGACCAGCGCGGCAGCGTTCCTGACGGAAATGAACCGCAGGAGCGCCGGCGACGACAGGACGACTCGTATCGGGTGACGAGGCGGAATGGGTGAAAAGGGAGTCATTCCGGCAAACGACCAAGCGTATCGCTTGATTCGAACGATGATAGCCCGGGGAGCCGTCCTCGGAACCCCACGATAATCGTGCGACGACGAATTCGCCGACCCGGGGACCTCGAACGCCCGGCTCTTAGCCGTCGGCTCGTGCCATGCGACAGTGAACGTCGTTGACCTCACATGACAAACTCGCCTCGTCGTGCGACGATCGCGCCGCATGAGCACCGAATTCGCCTTCGAGATGGCCACCTCCAACATCCGATTCGGCTCGGGTGTGACGCAAGAGGTGGGGATGGACCTCGTCGACCTTGGCGTGCACCGCGCGCTGGTCGTGACCGATCAGACCGTTGCGCAGCTCGCACCGGTGCAGACGGTGCTGTCTGCGCTCGAAACCGCGGGCGTCGAAGCCGTGCTCTACGATCGCGTGCGGGTCGAGCCGACCGATGGATCGTTCCGCGACGCGATTCAGTTCGCCAACGCGCACCCATCTGACGGGATCGTGGCCGTTGGCGGCGGGTCGGTGATCGACACCGCCAAGGCGGTGAATCTCTATACGACCTATCCGCCGTCAGACTTCCTCGACTACGTCAACGCGCCGATCGGCAAGGCCCTGACGGTACCGGGGCCGCTCAGGCCGTTGATCGCGATTCCAACCACCGCTGGAACGGGCAGTGAGACAACCGGCGTCACCATCTTCGACTTCACAGAGCTCCACGCGAAGACCGGCATCGCCAGCCGGCGGCTGAAACCGACCCTCGGAGTGCTGGATCCTGAGAACACCCGGACGATGCCACGCCAGGTCGCGGCGTCGAGCGGGCTCGATATCCTCAGCCATGCGATCGAATCGTTCACGGCCCTGCCGTACTCGTCTCGCCCGCGGCCCACGAGCCCCGCGCTGCGTCCCGCCTACCAGGGATCGAATCCGATCAGCGACATCTGGTCCCTCCAGGCGTTACGCATCGTCGCCAGCTGTCTGATCTCTTCTGTCGAGGATCCCGGCAACGACGAGGCCAGGGCGCAGATGATTCTGGCTGCGTCGTATGCGGGCGTGGGATTCGGTAATGCGGGTGTGCACCTGCCGCACGGGATGTCATACGCGGTGTCGGGCCAGGTGAAGGATTTCCGATTGCCCGGATATCCATCCGATCATCCGCTTGTGCCACACGGGATCTCGGTGATTCTGAATGCGCCCGCTGTGTTCCGATTCACGGCGGCTGCGAATCCTGCACGGCACCTGCAAGCCGCCGAAGCGCTTGGCGCCCACGTCTCCGACGCGAAGGCGGACGATGCGGGCAGAATCCTCGCGGACCGCATCGTGTGGTTCATGGAGCGTCTAGCCGTGCCGAACGGATTGAAGGCCGTTGGGTATACGTCGACCGACATACCTCGCCTGGTCGAGGCAACACTGCCGCAGCATCGCGTGACGAAACTGTCGCCACGGCCCGCGGGACCGGAGGAATTCGCCAGGCTATTCGAAGAGTCGATGGTCTGCTGGTAACGAAGATAGGTTCTGCAAAGTTCTGCGAGGTTCGTTCTGGGTTCCACAAGGTTCGTGGAACCCAGTCGAATCTTTCAGAACCCTTACTGAGTGACGGCTCGCAGGGATCCGAAGAGACCGTGCGTCTCGTCCTGTATTCCGGCTGCAAAGTACAACGCGTTCTTATCGCCTCCGTTGCCGCCGTTGCCGAAGGCAATTCCCCACAGACCGTCGATGACGATCGGCTTGCCGCTCTCGCCGTTCAGTTCTCCGAGGTACTTCCCGGAATCCGGATCGAAAGCGTGCAGTTGCCCGTCGCCAAAATTGCCGACGATCAACGCGCCGCTGAATGCGCCAAAATCCGCCGGAGCCAGAGCGAGCCCCCACGGAGCCCTGAGATGGTTGCCTTCGATCAGCCGCTGGAGCAGATGGCCGCTGGTGTCGAACACATCCACGAAGCCCGATCCGTGATCGGTCTCCTCGTCGGGTTCCTTGTGACTCTGCTGCGCATAGGTCACGTACAGCTTCCCGGCGATGTTCTGGATGTTGAAGATGGAATAGCTGCTCGGAATGTTGGGATCGCTGAATGACCCATCGAGCGTAGCCGGCTTGAACGCCCCGTCGTACACGTCGATTTTGCCGTGTTCGAAGTCAGCGGCGTACAGGTACGTGGTCGTGCCGCCTTGTCCGTTGCTGACCTGCCCGATGGCCAGGCCGGTATACACGGCATCGCCGGTGGCACCCACCTGGGCCTGCTTTGATCCGGCGGCCGGGACATTCGTATTCCAGCCACTGATGATGCCCACCTGTGAAGCAAACAGAAATGCAGCTCGACCGCTTGCCGAACCGGATTTCACGATGAAGTCAGTGGACGCGCCGGTGTTGAACACAGTGCCTGTCGGCAATCCGCCAGGGATGGTGACGACCAACGCGTTCTTGGTTAGCGGTACGGGCGGCGTGTTACCCGGGTGGTCTCCAGCATAGAGCGTGGCTGTGCCACTGCCGTTGTTCGCAACCCAGAACGGGCTGCCACCGCTCATGCTGATCCCCCACGGGTTGACGAGGTCAGGATCCTGAATGAGGGCCATGCCTGGCAGATCGGAAACCAGGTTTGTCTGCTGATACGCGTTCGACACCGCCGCAGCATGGGCGGGTCTGGTCAATGCGAAGGGGAGCAGTGCGATTGTCAGCGCGGCGAGCGCACCGATGCCGGCCACTGCGATCCGATTCCGCACGCCAATGATGTTCATGAAAATCTCCTCTCGTTTAGGCGGTCGAAGCGTCCTCCTGAGGGCCAGCCTACACCCGGCGAGCAGCAAGCGGAACTCGGAACTCAAACAGAGGGGGATTTCGGGAGGGATCGCGTACCGAACTTCTGACACTTCCATTATACCGGTCTGTCAATCAGGCACCAAGCGAAAAATTCACTTAACCGATTAAAAAATAAAGAGTTACAGGTTCTGGTTGTCGTGCTACTTTGGTCGGCCCGGAGGTCCGACTGCATGCCTACGAACGCGCTGGATCAGCAGAGGCCGTCTCAGTTGCTCGAACGTCTCCTCGATACGCCGAATCTTCCGCAGGTGGTTCGCGAGCTCGACCCGCAGATCTTGCATCGGCTGGTCCGCGTTGTTGGGCTCGAAGACTGCGGAGAAATCGTCTCGCTGGCGACTCCAGCTCAGTTGACCCGAGTCTTCGACGTCGACTTGTGGCGAAGCGATCGTCCCGGTCATGCCGAGAAATTCGATGCGGCCCGGTTTGGAATCTGGCTCGAAGTCCTCGTCGAATCCGGACTCTCGAACGCTGCGCTGAAGGTGGCGGGACTCGACGTCGACTTTGTTACATCCGCGATCCTGCAGCACGTGATGGTCATCGACCAGGCGGCCGAGACCGCGGCCGCTGTCTTTCGGCAGATCGTCAACGACAGCCAGGAAGAAGAGGTGTATGAGCGGCCCTCGATCATCGAAAGAATTCGGGAAAGCGGTGCGACCTGCGAGATAGCCGGATACGCCATCGTCGCAAAACGCAGTGAGTCGTGGGACGCACTGGTCGCAGTGCTTGGCGCGCTCCATGGCGAGCATCAGGATTTCTTCCACCGGTTGATGAGCAGCTGCTGTTCCGTTTCGGCAAAAGAGATTGCAGACGAGAGCGGTTCGTACGAATTGCTGAATGCACCGGAGCAGCTGCGTTTCGACGTGGCCTTCGATCGCGAACAACGCCGCGAAGGGCAGGGCTATGTCACCGCCCCGCAGGCTTCGGCGTTTCTGCAGTCGGCAAGACGTATTGCGCTTCGAGCCGACGCCGCGCCAGCCCGCGATGACCTGACGCGAGCCTATTTTCGTGAGCTCGAACGCCAGCCGCGATGGAGCGAACGCGAGTCAGCGGCGCCGTCGCAAAACTCCGGGCCGTCGCCCCAGTCAGAGCCTGGAATGGCGAGCTTCATGGAAACGCTGCGCGAGGCTGGCGTGGTGGCGGATGCACCGCGTGCGCTTCTTGCTGGCGACGTCGCTGCCAACGCTCGTCGCTCGACGCTTACCGAACACTTGCAGTTCGTCAGCGAACACGATGAGGATGCATTCACGAGACGCAACGAGGAACTCGGCTATCTCGCCAACGTGCTCGTCTCTGGCTGCTCGTTCAATTCGGCTGAATTCAGCTCTGCCGCCGCCCAGGACGCCGTCGTGGCGACGTGCAATCTCGGCCTGGAGAACTGGCCGCGGCAATGGCGTGACGTGTCAAAGGCCGCGGAGGCTGACACGTTGCTACCGCCGAATTTTTTGCTGCGCCACGATCTCGTCACGGTGTTCAAGGTGGGATGGACTGTACTTTTCGAACAGGTGGTGGTTTACGTGACCCGGCGCGTGATTGAGATCCTGTCAGAGTTGTCGTCGGACGATAGCGATCTGCATAGCGATCTGCGCGAGGTGTGCCGGAAGCTGCACGCGTCTCTCCGCGCCGGGACTCCGTGGTCTGCCCGCGATCACCTCGACGTCATCGCGATTCTCGACACCCCGTCGTGGGCCATGCTGCTTCGATTGCTCGACGAGTGCCCGGTGCTTTCTGCCGATCTCGACACGAAAACTTCCGGCCGCGGCCTCAGAGTATCGACCGATTTCTCGTTCATCTCCGAGAATCGCCAGATTGCAAGAGTGCACCAATTCATCGAAGAACTGCCTGACAGGTTAGTGGGATGAGGCTGCGCTCCTACTTTGGCATCCACCGCGTACGCAGAACGGTCTGTCCTGTCGACCCACTCGTCCACGCGATCACCGTGCCGCCGTCGGTGACCGCAACAACGGGATAGGTGGCCGGAGCCGCATCGTCGATTGGCTGCCGAACGAGTTGCGCGGCGCCGGAGCGGTTGACGTCGCCGCGGGCAAGCACAACGCGGCGCACGCCGGGCGCCTGCTCCTCCCACACGACGACGATCTCTCTCTTCGCCGTTACCGCGACCTGAGCATGACGGGGCAGCCCTTCCGTTGGTAACGGTTGCCGTGGCGTGAAGTGGACGCCGTCCTGCGACGTCGCGTAGAACATTCCTAAGGCCGGCTCGGTTGACGACGATCCGCCGGGGACGAGCGTCGGCCAGACCACGTGAACCCGCTTCTGCTGATCGACGGCAAGGGCCGGGCCATTCTCGGGACATCCGTCGAGCACCCACTTGTCCTCGCTCACCCGCACCGGTGCGCTGAACGATCGGCCGCCATCGAATGACCGGCTGAACGCGATGTCACGGATGTTGCCGTCGTACACGTGACGCCACGCCGCGTAGACGCCTCCGTCGGCATCGGTCGCGATCGACGTCTTGCAGCAGTAGCAGACGCCGCCTGTCAGCGCGCGTGCACTGTCGCGGCTGTCGAGCCTCGCGAAGAAGAGCTTCGAGAGCTGTGCGCGCGCGACTCCCTCCGTCTTGTTCACGCCCGATGCGGCGTGCTGATGCTCCGCGTGGTTCATCGCTGTTCCGCCAGCCACGGCCAGGCTGCGATGATCGAGCCACATGGCAACGACGGAGCCGTCGCCACTGGTGGCGAGTGATTCCCATCCGCGGTTCCCAGGCGCATCGGTGCCCGGCACAGGCTGCGCCGCTGTGAAGGACTGTCCGCCGTTGTCGGATCGCGCAGAGAAAAGTCGGGTTCCCGTATCGCTCTTCGCCGTCCAGACGACGATGATGGCGGGATCGAGACTGGCGCGGTGGATGAGCGTTACCCGTGGTGGTTGCTCACCAGAGACGTTCGCCGAAACCGTGGCGCTGTTTACGCGACTGGGGGCTCCGAAGCTTTGTCCACCGTCGCGGCTGACCGAGGCGTAGACGCCGGTGACGCCATCTTTCGTCGCGCCCCACGCGATCGCTGCGAATCTGCCGCTCGCCGCAATCGAAGCGAACGCGTTGGATCGATCCTTTACCCCGATTTGCGTCGGCGGTCCGGCTGCCATTCCGGACGTTGACTGCAGCAGCGCCGCAACAATCAGAACCGGTCCGCAGGTTTTCCAGAGACTCATGTGATGGATCGTTCCTCTCAAAACGTCAGTCGCAGCCCGAATTGAAACATCCTGGGATCGCCGACGGCCGTGATCTCGTTGAACGTTGACACCGGGTTCGCCGGATACGCACCGCTGCCAAAATTCGTATTCCTGGTCAGGTTGTTCACGCGATTTGTCACGTTGAAGCCTTCCACAAGCCCCTCGAGCTTGACGTTGCCACCGATCCGGAATGTGCGCGTCGCACGCAGGTTCAGCGCGAAGAAATCGTTGCCGATTCCCGCATTCCTCGGGATGAACGCCACGCTTCGAACATCGAAGTTCGCGGACGTCGTCGCTCCGTTCGCCAGTGGACGTCCGGTCGGGCCCTGCAGGCTCGCCACTCCCGACGTGATGTTGAAAGGCAAGGCCGAGTAGTACTGCAACATGCCGCTCAGCTGGAAGCCGTGGCTGATGTGGTCCCACACCGTTGCGGCGGGCGCCATCGACGTGTTCACGGTTCCGTTGACCACGAGTCGATGCCGCTGATCGTCGTCTGACCGGCCCCAGTCTCGCATGATGTCGGTCGAATCGATTGGCGAACTGAAGAACGCTTCGCCGACGTTGTTCATCGACTTGGACAACGTGTAAGTGAGACGAAGGCTCGACCACGCCGTCGGTCGCTGCACGAACGACAGATGCGCGCCGTGATAGTTGGATCTGGCGGCGGATGAATACTGGCTGTTGTTTCGGTAGGAGGCGTTGGGCCGGCAGCTGTTGTTGGGTCCGGCGGCGACGCAGGTCGCGACATTCTGGTTGATGGACATGAGCAAATCGTCGCCGCGCACATATTGATAGCCGGCACTGACCGTTCGACCCACGCCAATGGCGTGCTCGACTTCCAGGCTTGCCTGCGTCGAGTGCGCATTCTGCAGGTCTTTGTCCATCGTCGTGAAGTCGACGAGCGTGGTCGTCAGGATCCGCGCCGGCAGAATGTTGGGGAAGGTCGGCGCGCCATCCTGCGTTGGGATAAGTCCGGCCACGGTGGGCTGATGCACGTTGTTCACGTCTGTCGTGTTGCCCGCTGAGAGAATCGCGTTGGCGACTGCGCGTAGAGGCACACGGTCGAAGAACAGACCGCCGCTGCCGCGAATGACGAAATCACGCGAGGCGGATGGCGCCCATGCGAAGCCGGCTCTCGGCGATACGTTGTTGCGATCGGTGTTGATCGGCTGCAGATATTGAAGATCGTAGCGCAGGCCCAGATTGACCGTCAGATCCGATCCGATTCGCCATTCATCTTGCAGGTAGAGTCCCACGTTCGGATTCGTTTGCGATACGACCGGATCCCCGAACGTCTGCGTGAACCCGCTATAGTTGCCAGCCAGGAAGTTGGCGAGTGTCGAAAACGAATAGCTGCCGCGAAACGAACGGGGATACGTGATGGTGTCGTCGTTGAACACGTAATCCACACCGGCCCGCAGCGCATGCGCGCCGGCCTGGTGTGAGAGGTTGTTGACCACCTGATACATCTTGTTCAGACGTCGTGTGGGACTGCCCGACGAGGTGCCGAACAACGCGACGCCAGCGATGCTGACGGCTGGTCCTGTCAAATCCGTCGGCGGCGCCTTCAAGTCGCCGTAGGCAAATTGGACACGCGTTTCGTTGACCGTCTTTGGCGAGATCGTCCACGTATTCGCGAGCGCCACGGAGTGGTCGGTATTATCCAGACCGGCTGAGGCGGTCGCCGCGTTCAACGCACCGGCCCCACGGGAGTTGTCTGCGGTGACGTGATAGAGGCTGTATCGGACGGACAGCTGGTCGGATCCGCTCGCGTGATGATCGATCTTGCCGAGCATGGTCGCGCTGTGCACGGGATTCGGATAGACGCCCGTGCTGATGAGCGATCCCGGATACTCAACCGCCGCCAGCTTCGCGTTGATGACCGGGACATTCTCCGGCAGGATCGTGACGAGTCCCGTCTGATCGAGGAGCCGCTGTTCGAAGTTCGAGAAGTAAAACGTTCGGTTCCTGACCACTGGTCCGCCGATGCTGGCGCCGTACTGCTGCTGATCCATCGGCAGCGTCTTGCCCGACAGTGCATTTGCCGCGTTGAGATTGTCGTCGCGGATGAAGTCGTACACGGAGCCGTTGACGGCATTCGTTCCGCTCTTCGTGACGACGCTGACGTAACCGCCAAGAGCCCGGCCAAGCGCGGCTTGTGCGCCGGACGTGACCACCTGAAACTGTTCGACTGCGTCGACACCGAACGGTATGCCGCTCACGCCGGCCGCATCATCGTTTGCCGAGACGCCATCGACGATGAAGGTGTTCGACAGGTTTCGCTGGCTGGCGACGGAGATGCCTTGCCCAGGGACCGCTGACGTTTCCGCAAACAATTGCGCGCTGCCGAGATTGGTCGGCGCGACGCCGGGAACGAGCAGCGCCAGATCGAGGAAGTTCCTGCCGTTCATCGGCAAGTTCTGAATCTCGACCTGCGGTACTGTTCCTGCGATCTGGGTTCGCGCTGTCTCGAGAACGGCCGCATTGCCGCTCACGCTCACATTCGTTTCGAGCCCGGCGATCGCGAGCACGAGCGAAAGGTCGAAGGCCGAACCACCGGCGAGCGTCAGCGACCGGGTCAGACCGGCGAACCCCTGCAGACGAACCTTCAGTTCGTAGTGACCGACCTTCAGATAGGGAAAGCGGAAACGCCCGGACGCATCAGTGACAGTCTCAGTCGTCAAGTTCGTGTCGGTCTGGCGGGCACGGACTTGGGCCCCTGGGACCGACGCTCCCTGCTGATCCGTCACGCGACCGCTGACGCTCGCGTAATCAACCGATTGCTGCGCGGCAACCGGCTGGGCGCACGCAAGCGCGGCACAGACGAGAACCGCCAGACTCCACGGCACGCAAACACCTCCACGAAAACGGCACTATTCCACTTCGAGGCACACACGTGCCTCGAGTGCAGAGACGAGTGACGTTACGCGCGTGGGGGAGGAGCGTCGGGAGGTTGGAACTGTCGAATCAGTTGAATCGTGGAAGGAAGCGCGTCGCCGGCGACCGGAAAGTCGATTGTTGAGGCAACCGAAGCTGTCAACACGCCATCAGTCGAGAGCAGGGCCAGCAGCGCTGCGGTTGGACCGCCGCACGTGCCGCGAAGTGCGCAATCGTGCCCAGGCGTTGATCCTGCCGGCGCCGCCGCGTCGTGCATCTGGCCGTGATCGTGATGCATCGACCGGGAAGTGGTCTCGTCCGCCGGCGTCGGGCAGTGCGCAACCGCCGCCTGCTCGTGGCCACCGCTGTGGGCGGCGGAACCTGAGTGATGCGCCAGGCAGCAGGCCCTCGGGACGAGCGTCGAGAGCGACATCACCTGGAAAAGGATCCAGGCCGCCGACAAAAGACGCAGGCGCTGACGAAATGCGGCCATTGATCTGGAACAGATTAACCAACTAAGGGCACCGGCGCAACCGATGGATACGCACAGAGCGTGCCAGACGCTATCGCCAGAAAATGGCGGAAACAGCCCGGAACCGCTCGGCGCGCGTAAGCGCTTACGCTGAATTGTCAAATCCGCGTTTGCAGATCCCTTGCCTGGATAGTGATGTGAAACGACGATCCCTTTCGCGGCTATTCAAATCGACGTGCATCGATCGGATCGACCTCAGCCGCCCGGCGAGCCGGGTACCAGCCAAAGAAAATGCCGATGAATGCCGCGAACGCGAATGAGCCGAGCGCGGTGGAACTGGAGATGTCCGTGGGCCATTCCAGGAATGGAGTCAGGCTCGTTGAGATGATGTATCCGAGCGCGATGCCGACGATGCCGCCGGCCGCAGAGACGAAAACGGCCTCGGTCGGCGGTTTGGGCGCCGCTGCCGAGGGCGACGATGGTGATGACCGCGGCGACGCCGACGGCAATGCCAACCATAGTGAGGATCGTGCGGAACAGGTTGCGGCGCAGGGCTTTGAGCGCGACCGCCACAATCGATGACGCGGACATGCCATCGATCGTACTACGACGTTAGTTTGAGCTCAAATCATTGGACCCTCGAGGCAAGTGCCGCCGTCGGCTGCCTCGCCCCGGGGTCGCCAATCCATGATAAAAACGCGGGGTGAAGCGTCCGACCCGCCCCGTAGACACGCCGGCGGCGCTGCCGGACGTGCTGGAATTCATGCAGCTGCTGTGGGCGGTGGTGCACGGCCTGGAGCGATCGTCGAAGCGTATGAGCCGCGCGCTCGGCGTGACCGGGCCGCAGCGGCTGGTGCTGCGGGTGGTCGGGCTGTTCCCGGGGCTGTCGGCCGGGGACCTTGCGACCATCATGCATGTCCACCCCAGCACGCTGACCGGCGTGCTCCAGCGCCTGACCTCGCAGAGACTTCTCCACCGGATCGACGACCCGCGCGACCGTCGCCGCGCCATTCTCCGCCTGACGCCGGGCGGCCGGCGGGTGAACGCGGTTCGCGCCGGCACGGTGGAGTCCGCGGTCGCCGCCGCCCTCGCCGGGGTCAGCCACCTCGATCGGGTCGCCACGAAACGGGTGCTCGAGCGCCTGGCCAGGTATCTGCAGCCCTCCGATTGAACTACAATAGTTTCAGGTCAAACTAATCGGAGGGATTCAATCATGACCTCGAGTGCCCATCCGTCCAGGCTGTGGGTGATCTGTACTGTCGTCGCCATCGTCGCCATGGTGGCTCCGCCGATTCGCGCGGCTGGCGGTGGTGGATCCGCGGCACTGGCGACCGAGCTGACGTCGCTCCTGACCGATCGACATCTCGATTCGATCGCCGCTCAGGACCCTGAGGCCGCCAATCGCTTCATCGCTGCCCTGTTGATCCCGGACGCGCAGCTGCTGGTCGTCTCCGCGGATTACCCGGCGCCGGCCGAACTCCAGGCGCAGCTCACACAGAAGAACTATCGCGACGTGTACGCGGCGCTGCACCAGCCAGCATCGCTTCAGACCCGGTTGTTCTTCATTGATGCCGGGTGCGACGGGCTGAAATCGGGCGCGGACACCGTCGACGTCCTCTACGAAAGAGGCAAACAGACCATGTTCGACGGCCACTGGAAGCAGCAAGGCTTGTCGGAAGCTGCGTATACCAAGAAGGTGGGAGAGTCCGACGAGCAGTACGCGAAGATGCTGACGGTCCTGCTCACCGCGTTGAAAGCGCCCGCGGCGAGCGCTGCCCGCTAGCGCGCGGCCCCGGCGTTATCCGACAACCCGTACGTCGATGTCGGCTTCGGAACGGAGGACGGTCACATCGATGTCCGCGTCGTGCCGCTCGACCAGCAAGTCAACCTGTCCCCACGGCAGATTGAGGTTGAGTGCGCGGAACCACGTCAGAAAAGGCGGCAACGTCGCCCGCTCGAAGGACAGGCGTCGCGCATCGGCGTCAATCGACAGCCCAAGGCACGCCTGGATCATCTGAAAAACGACGCCCGACGCCCATGCCTGCGGCGAGCAGGCGACCGGATACCGCGTCGGGCCTTCGCCGGCGCGCCGATGAAAACCGCAGAAGAGTTCCGGCAGGCGGCCATCCATCGTCACGCTGGCATCGAACAACGCGGTGAACGGCGCGGTGACCAGATCGAGAAATCCATAGCGCGAGAACCCGGCGGCAATCAGTCCGTTGTCGTGCGGCCACACCGAGCCGTTGTGGTAGGACATCGGATTGTAGCGACCCTCGGTTGCGCTGACCGTCCGGATGCCCCACCCAGAGAACACGTCCGGAGCAATCAGCTGCTCAGCCACTCGGCGGGCTCGGGCGCGGGAAGCAATCCCGCCAAACAGGCAGTGCCCGGCATTTGACGTCCGCACGCTGCACGGCTGTTTTCGGCCGTCGAGGGCCAGCGCGTAGGTCGACCGAGCATCGCACCAGAAGTGTTCCTCGAAGGCGGCCCGTAGTTGCTCCGCGCTTCGGCGCAATCGGGCGCCATGCGTGTGTTCGCCGAGCGCGTCCGCCATCCGCGCCGCGCGTATTCGCGCGTCATAGACGTAGGCCTGCACTTCGCAGAGCGCGATCGGCGGATCGGCCAGCGAGCCGTCCTCGTGAAACACCGAGTCCTGTGAGTCCTTCCATCCCTGCTGCACCAGGCCGTTGGCCGATCGCCGCGCGTATTCAATGAATCCATCGCCGTCGCGGTCGCCGTAGCGGTCGATCCAGTCCAGTGCGCGGGTCACGTGCGGCCAGAGGCGCGCCAGAAACTCCCGCTCGCCGGTCCGCTCGAAATAGGCGCCGGCCAGGATCACGAAGAGCGGCGTCGCATCGACGCTGCCGTAGTACCGCCCGAATGGCACCTCACCGAGCCGCGCCATCTCGCTGCTGCGGGTTTCGTGAAGGATCTTTCCCGGCTCGGCATCCTGCTGTTCGTCGACATCGGTCGCCTGTGTGGCGGCCAGGTACTCGAGGACGCCGCATGCGATCTGCGGATTCACCCATAGCGATTGCAAGGCGGTGATGATTCCGTCGCGACCGAACGGAGTGCTGAACCACGGCACGCCCGCGTACGGATATCGGCCGTGCGGGGTGACGGACACCAGCATGCGCAGGTCAGCGGCCGAGCGGCGGATCCATTGGTTGAATCGCTCGCTCGAGCTCTCGAAGATCGCGTATTCACCTCGCGCCGCCTCCTGAAATGCCTCGGCTGCAGATTCGGCGACTTCGATCGGCCGCGCGGCCACCGGCCGCCATTCCCGCTGGCACCGAATCGCCATCGAGAGCGATACCGGTGTGCGGGGCGTGAGCTCGTATTCGAACCGCGCCAGGGTTCCGGTGGCGGCGGCCGGCGGTTCGCTCCATTCGATCGCCGTCCACCGCTGCTCGCCGTCGAGGCCGCGGTATCCGAGGCGAGTCGTGGCGCCGTCGACGAGCGGCGGCGTCAGCTCGCCGCGCTTCTCGCGCGTCGTCCCGCGCACTTCGAAGATGTCTGCGAAATCGGCATCGAACTCGAAGGTGAGCGAGACCGGCACTGGCGTGCGGCTGTAGTTCCAGAGCCGGATTCGCTCGTACCAGGTGCCGTCCCACAGGAATCGCGCGCGAAACAGGTGAACGAGATCGCGCGCGATCACGAGACTGCCGTCATCGAGCGGAATGTCGGGATTGGTCAGGTCGACGCTGAAGAGCTCGTTGTCGTCCTTGACTCGGGCGCTGAGGAGCAGCGGCCGTTGCCCGTTCAATCTCAAACGAAGCACCGACAAGTACCTGGTGCCCTCGTGGTAGAGCCCCTGCTCGCAGGCGCCGAACGTCCCGATGTCGCCCGAGTGATCGAACACGGCGAAGGTGTCGTCGTGCTTCAGGACGGCGGTCGGCTGCACCGCCTGCGAGGCGGTGGCGAGAATATAGAACTGATCCTGCACGCGAATGACGTCGTTCATTCAAGACTCCGGCGGGGCAGTGGGTTTCAACGCGGCAATCGTGCGCGCATAGACGTCGAGATACCCGTCGGCCATTTTGGCGACCGAGAAATTCGATTCGACGAACGACCGGCAGGCAGTCGGATCGAGATCCAGCGATGAGATGCGCCTGGCCATGTCGTCGACGTCCGAACAGATCCACCCATTCACGCCGTTGCGGACGATTTCTTCAACCGCGCCGCCGGCGAAGGCGAGCACCGGTGTTCCGCACGCCATCGCCTCGATGAGAACGAGCCCGAACGGTTCTTGCCACTGAATCGGGAAGAGCAGGGCGCTGGCCTTGGCGAGCAGCGCATTCTTGGCGGCGAAGTCTGCTTCGCCGACGTACTCAATCTGATCGCCGTCAACGAATGGCACGACCTCCTGTTGCCAATAGTCGTTGAAGAGCGGCTGAATTTCACCGGCGAGCTTGAGCTGCACGCCGGCACGAAGCGCGGCGGCAATCGCCAGATGCGGGCCTTTACACGGGGCCATGCGGCCGAGAAAGGCGACGTACTTCTCTTTTTCATTCGACATGCGATAGTCCGAGACCGGAATGCCGTGATGCACCACTCGAACGCGGGGCATCGGCTCCGTCCGCGCGAGCCACTCGGCTATCGCGACGTAGCACGTGTCGGGGTATCTCACGTACTGTTGGGTCAATTCCTCATCGTGAGGATGGTGGATCGTCAGGACAGCCGGGACATCGATGAATCTCGTGAACGGCAGGCCGACCACGTCGTTGAGATGAATGACGTCGGCCCACGTTGACGCATCTTTCATCGCCCACGCCGTGTGATCGGCATTCTTGAGCTGCGACTGCGCGGATCCGTCAGGCGGCCAGTCGGAGTGTTCGTAGCGCCATTTGACCGGACACGGTGTGTCCGATTCGCCGTTGGCGTAGACGACGACGTCGTGGCCCCGCATGTAGAGCTCGGACGCCAGGTTGGCGATGAAAAGCTCAGTGCCTCCATATCGCCTTGGGGGAATTTCAATGAATGGTGGTCCTATTAATGCGATGCGCCGTAACGGTTGAGTCAACGTGTGGCCCCGTCGAGGATGTCTATTGGCCAGCTAGTGCAAGCCACGGTCCACAACGACAAGGGACAAGAGACACTGACCACGGAAAGAAACGGTTGTGTTCGGGCCGAAAGGTTTGACCAGTGTTACGCCTACGTTACTAAGTTGCGCGAGCTCAGCGACGGAAGTATCGGTGCGCGGTGGCCTACGACACGCCTTCCGCCCCGTCCGGTCGAAAGGGGCGACGGCGAGACTTTGATGGGGGATCGGTCAGGGACTGGTTCAGCTGTGGCGTCGCAGGCTGACTCCGGTTCCTCGCCGATCCGATCGAGGCACATCTGATGAAGTTTGCGAAGATCGTTTTCACAGGCGCTGGCATCTGGGGCCTGTTGGTGCTCTCGCCTCTGTACTTCCTGTTCGACGCTGTCGGCCAGAAATACCCGCCACCGGTTACGCACCCTGACTTTTATTACGGGTTCGTCGGCTTGGGGCTCGCGTGGCAGTTGGCGTTCCTTGTCATCGGCAGGGATCCTGTCCGCTTCCGTCCGATGATGATTCCAGCTGTCTGCGAAAAGGCCTTCTACGTGATCAGCCTGTTGACGCTGTACATGACAGGAAGCATCGAGGCCGGACAACTTGCTGTCGGCGGCCCTGACTTGCTTCTTGGCTGTCTATTCGTGTCGGCGTTTGTGAAGACCCCTCGACTCGCCTGACTGTCGCTCAGGGCACGCCCGCGGCCAGGAGCCAACAGCCAGGCGCCAAGCAGCTCGCCGTAAGCAAGCGCACACTTCACGCGAGTCGAAGGGTCATCGCGTCGATGTGCTGTCGAGACAGATCAGTTGCTGCTGCTGGTCGTGCGTCAATCGGAGATGGCCAGGCTTCGGGAAGGCCAGATCGTTGACGCTGAGAGTTCCGCGCAGCAATCCGACGGTCGAGTGATTCGTCGTGTCGAGGAGGTAGTGCGCGAGCTCATGGGCGAGCGCTACACCCAGCATCTGTACAAGGATCAGGTCGCGCTCCACACGCGATCGTGAGAGGAACGGCCGGCCTTCGATCTCTGCTCCTGTGGCCAGCGCCTCGGCGTTGGCCGGCCACAGGTGAATGTATGGCGTCGCGTGGCCACCCGAGAACAGCGTATCGCCGAGGATCGTGGGTCGAAAGCCGGTCGCGGTGGTCGTCGTGCCACGTGAAATGACCACGGCGATTGCGTCAGTGCCCGTGCTCGGTTCGATGCAGACGCCATACGGGTTCCAAATCCGGTTTGCCATCTCGAGGATCCGCTTGATTCCGGTATCGTCGATATCGGGCTGATTATAGATTTTCAGCCCGAGCACGCGGGACTGGAGTGCTTCGGCTGCGCACTCGGAGCAGCCCTGACAGCGTGTCGATACTCGCTCGCGATCGGGTGAAGCTGCGAGCGCTGGTGCCGCAAGGCAGCCAAGTAGCGGAATCATCAGCACGCAGGCTCCGAGCCGCCGCGGCTGACGCGTCAATCGCGTCGTCATTGCCATGTAAATCCTTCGGCGTTGGAGAAGCGTCAACGCCCACACTAAGGTAGGGCTCGATTACGCGAGTTCTTTCAGGAACCGAACGTCCACTGAGTGGCGCGACCGCGCGACGAATTGCGGCAGGGATCAGGAGATCCGTACGGGGAATCGGAGAGGGCTGTGTGCGCTCGAGTCACGACCGAATCGAGAGGACGCCCCATATCTCCCGGCGACACGATTGCGTCCTGCGCGCTTCGCTCGATACAACGCGGCGTCGGCTTCCTCGATCCACTCGAGCGCCGACTGCTCTTGCGCGAGTTCGACGACGCCGATGCTGATCGAGACGTGCGCTCCAGGCACCAGCCGCGCGTCCTGCACCAAGCGGCGGAGATCCTCGGCAACGAACAGCGCATCGCTGAAGCGTGTTCCGGACAACAGCAGGACGAATTCTTCGCCGCCTGCGCGGAACAGCGCGTCGACCTTGCGCACCCGTTGTCCCGCCAGCGCGACCAGCGATTTGAGAACGCGGTCTCCCTCGGCGTGCCCGAGTGCATCGTTGATGTCTTTGAATCGATCGATGTCGAACATCAGAACCGTGGCGCGTTCACCAGATCGGCGTCGCCGTTCGACCGCCGCCGCCAGCGTCGTGTGCATCTGCCGCCGGTTGTACGCGCCGGTCAGCGGATCGGTGATCACCTGCTCTTCGAGCATGTGAACCCGATGCTGAAGCGCCGCCACTCTGACTACCGCGACTGCCGCGACCGCAAGAACGACCAGATTGACAGTCACTGCAGCGGCGCTCAGAAAGTCCGCGACGTCCCGGCATGGGGCGTACGAACGGTGCTGATTGAGGCGAGAGCAAGCCGAGTCCAGAAGCGGCGCAAAGCCACTCGATCCATCCGTACCTCCCAGCGAAATAGGCGACGGTGAACGAAATCTTTCAGCGGGAGGTGCGGAGACGAGTCCAGTCGCCGGATTGGATGAAGCCGCCCCAGTAGTAGGGGTGGCGCAGGCCTGGACGTCGCAGGATCGACAGTTTCGCCTGACGAAGAGCGTCGCCTCGACCGGCGCCCGATCGCAGCCGCGCGTAGTAGGCCACCATCGTGTCGCGCGCCACGGCATCGCTCACAGGCCACAGGCTCATGACGAGCGTCTCGGCTCCGGCCAGCATGAACGCGCGCCGTAGCCCGTAGACGCCCTCGCCGTTGTGGATGTCCCCGACGCCGGTGTCGCAGGCCGAAAGCGTGACCAGACTGGTTCCGCGGAGGTTCAGGCCGGCAGCTTCGAGCGCCGTCAGGATGCCATCGCCATCGCCCTGTGCGGTTCCGGCGAAGTTGGCGCCGGCGAGCGCCAGTCCCGATCGCAGCAGCGGATTCTGAGCGATGACCGACTCCGATCCGCCGCTGGCGTCGTCTTCCAGGAAGAATCCATGCGACGCGATGTGCAGGATGTTCGGCGCCGCGATCCGTGTGAGCGTGGACTTTGTCGCACGTCGTCCGGTCAGCAAAGTCGCGTCCGGGAAGAGCGCCTTGATGGCACGGCCTTCCAGCGCGCTGCCGAGCAGCGGGGCGAAGTAGAGGCCGGACAAGTCGGCGCCGACGGTGACGGAGCGGGAGCCGCCGGTCGCCGCTGATTGTCCGCGTCGCGCGACGGTGGCCGACGGTTCGCCGAACAGCGGGTCGGCGACGATCACCGGCTTGCCAGGCGCGGCCGGCGCGCTCTGCATGCGGAGCAGATCGCGGCCGCTGGTGAGATAGGTCATGGCGTATCGCTCGATCAGGTAGCGGCCATGTTCGTCCACCAGGGCCTCGAAGGGCACCAGGTTCAAGCCGCCGTCTGGCGAGATCAACAGGCGGGTGACGCCCGCCAGGGAGGCGCGCAGCGGCCGTACGATTCTCTCGTCGAGCGCGCGGCCTCGTGCGTTCACGTCGGTGTCACCCGGGTCGCGAAGCGCTGTGCGCAGGCCGACAATCAGTGCGTCGATGTCTTCGACCGCGCCGAGATCAAACCCGATGGGTGGACCGTGCTTTGAGACGACGTAGGCGGCGTAGTGAGGTGGTCCGTAGGCTTCTTCATTCCGCTCGGCCTCCGGATCGAAGGGACGGAACACGGCGAATTCAATCAACACAGCGTCGCGTGGAATCGCCGCCTGTACGGTTTCCAGCGTGACCGGACACATATCAGCCCTGAACTCCGCGCTCCGCTCACTGAGCGTCGCTTCCAGTTGCTCCTTGCGCGCCTCAATCTCGGCGACCGACTCGCGCACGTCCGGCGCCGATTGTCGTGCTCCGCCCAGGGCGATGCGGGCGAGGCTGGCATCGGTCTCTTTCAACTCGTCCATCAGCATCTGATCGTCCGGGGCGGCCACGCGCTGTCGCGCCGCAGCGAAGAGATCCGTCATCGCGTCCTGCACACGGCCCTTCCGCTGAAGCAGAACCAGCGCAGCCAACGACGCAGCGTCCGGGTTGTCGGGCGCCTGCCTGAGATGGAGTGAGATCGTGCGGTCGGTGCGGTCCGCTTCGTTCCTGACGAACGCCAGTTTCTGCCGCTCCGAGCCGGTCGCGAGGTAGAGGTTCAGCTGCATCTCGAGAATCGCGTCAGCCCGCCGCTGGAACTTCAGCGCATTTTCGATGTCGCCGGCGCCGGCGTAGGTGCGCGCGATGTTGCCGACGACGAGGAGCGTTTCGCGACCGTACGGTCCGACGCTCTTTTCCCACATGCTCAAGGCGCGGAAATGGATCTCGAGCGCTTGTTGATCGTTTCCGGTTGCGCGATAGATGTTCGCGAGGTTCGTCAGCACCCCGGCCAGGCCCGGATGATCCGGTCCGAGCAGCCGTTCCCGAATCGACAAGGCGCGGCTGTAATAGCTGACCGCCTCGTCGTAGTTCTTGCGCTCGCGCGCCATGATGCCGAGATTCTGCAAGGCTGTCGCGACGAAGAGGCTGTTGCTGCCAATCAGCGACTCACCGATCGCTAGCGACTTCCGGAACAGCGACTCGGCGCCCGCGTAGTCGTTCCTCGCGCGGAGGACGTCGGCGAGATTGTTCTCGAGCGTCGCCTCCAGAAGCGTACCCGTCTGCCCGGTACGCTCGACCACCGCCAACGCGTCACGGTCGACGTGCTCGGCCTGCCGCAGGTCTCCGGCGCTCTGGCGCAGGTTTCCAAGCGTGACCAGCGACAGCAGATACCACGGGTGCGCGGAGCCAAGAGAGCGCTCGAGGAGCGGCAGCACGTCGCGGATAGCCGCCTCCGCCTTCAGACGCTGACCGGCGCGCTCATCGAGCAGCGCCAGTCGCGATCGTGTCATCGCCGCATACGGGTGCGCCGCGCCCCACGCGCTGTCGAACGTCGCCAGGGCTCGCTCGTACAAAGACCTTGCTCGGTCGTTGTCTTGCGCCTCCAGCGCGTTGCCGGCAAGGTCGAATCGCAACAGCGCGAGCGACGTGGCGTCGATTCCCGGCACCGACTCCGCGACCGAAAGCGACTGCTCCAGGAGCGTCCGCGCCTCGGTGAAGTGTCCACTCCGCTCGAGTTGTTGTCCGAGCGAGCGCAAGATGAGCGATTGCTGCAGGCGGCGGTCTGATTCCGACGCCACTCGCGCGGCCCCCATTCGGATGACGAAATCTCCCGGGTCTACCGCTCCAGTGGCCGGCCTGACGGTGACGGTGTAGGTCCCCGCCGCCGACGCGACAATCTCGACGTGTTCTTCGCCGTCGCGCCGGATTTCGTCCTGAAAGTCACAAATCGGCTTTCCTCCTGTGTCCGACACCGAGACCACGAGGTCGATCCCTTTCTGCTCGACAGCGATGGCGACGGCCGTGGCCGCGGTGAGCGCGAGTTGAAACCGCTGCTGCTCGCCCGGCGCGATGTGTCGTTGGATAGGGATTTCCGGGATGAGCCTCGAGACCTCCGGCTCCTGGCTGCTGAGGTTCGAGAAGAGCAGAGCGGTCGCGGTCCAGGTGGTGGCGGTATTGAAAAGAAAGGCGCCGCGCATTACTGCCGCGCCACCTCGAATGCGTAGGTGGCAACGAAGTCAGGCGGCGCGCTTGCGTGCACGAAAAGGTCGAGTGCGTAGTGCTGCGCCTTCAGCAGCGCGGCGGGCAGCCCGATTGATACCACTGGCGCGAGGCGCTCTCGATTCGGGGCCACTGGCGCGCTGCGCCAGATGATGCGATTGGTCGCGGGATCCTTGAGCGCAACGTCGTAGGAGGCGGATCCAACCGCTTCGACCTCGAGGTCCAACGGCACACTGCGCGATCCCGGCGCCACCGAGATGATCGGCGTTGGTCCGACGCCGCGCGTCTGCGGCCGGAGCACGAGCGCGATCGCGGAGAGTGGTCTGACGGCCCGCGCATCCGCGAGGGCTTGGGTAGCGGTCGCAGCCGCCTTCCGCTGTTGGTCGAGTTCAGCCGACACGGTATTGGCGCGTTCGGTCGCGGCGGTGATCTGTCCCCTGGCGATATCCAGGTCACGCCGAAGAGAGACATGCTGAAGGACGAGCACGCTGACGCTTACAAACAACGCAGCCGCGACCGCCTGCGCCCACGGAAATATGCGGCGGCGTCTGGCCGGCCGTGGAACGATTGCGGGCTGCGGCACGGCAGACAGACGCGATTCGGGACGATCGATCTTCGCCAGGAAGCCTGTCGCGAATGCTGCCTTTCTGCGACGGCGCGGCGACGCGAGGTAGAACGACTCGAACCGCCGCCGCGTCTCGCCGCTGAGTGTGCCGGCCGCGTAGGCGTCCACCAAATCGTCTTCGACAAGCCGCAATCGCGTCGACAGCTCGTCGTCGATGATGCTCAGCTCTTCGAGACGTTCGGTATCCTCTTCGGGCAGGCAGCCAAGGACATAGCTCACCAGTTGGTCGTCGCTAAACGGTTCTCGGGGCTGAGACATAGGCTCCAGATCGAAAGGCCCTTCTTAGGATAGGAATTCCGCCACCAGAATCTTTCAGAGCCGTTTTCGGCAGGCGCCGACGCAGCGTTCCAGGTTCGCCCGCAGGCGCCAGGCTCGAATACCCAGCGCGTTCATGCTAATCCCGAGCTGCCGGGCGAGTTCCCTGCGTCGATCGATTCGCTGTCGTTTCGCGTCGCGGTAGTACTCGACGATCAGGTGCTTGTCCTCTGGCTTCAGGATGTTCAGGCAACGCCCCAGGCAGTCGAGCGACTGGTCCACACCGTCGTCGGCGCCCGACAGGTCAGCTCGCGCATGGTGGACGGCGGCACGGGTTTCCTCGAATGGAACGTCGCGACGCGTCCGCCGGATGTCCTCGAGGAGCACAAATCGTGCGACGACGTAGCAGTAGCGCGCCGGGGGCGTGACCTTGATGCGGCCGGACTCCTCGAGCGTCCTGCTCACGCGATCGAATGTCTCATCGGCCAACACGTCCGGTGCCGGGCGGTTGCGTCGATCAAAGTAGGCGACCAGGCGGCGTCGCATTTCCAGGTAGCGCTCGCCCTGCGAGTCGGACCCGTCATCGAGCCAGCGAAGGAGCCGTGTGAAAGCGGTTCCGGAGATCCCCGAATCGTGTCGATCAACTTCCTGCGTCAGAACAGTCATGATGATTTCTTCGTTCGCGTATTTACCATCCGCCGATCGGTCGGATGAAGCAACTCCATGCAAGACACGTGACCACGATGGACGATGAGAAAGATCTGCAGACGATCAATATTTGATGACGTGCAGCTGTCCGAAGGTAAGACCTCGCCCCGGCCGGCTCGCCCCGATCGCTGCGAGCGACAAAAACCGGCGCCTCGTTACGCACGCCGTAAATGCCGACTGGTTCGAAGGTCCTGATCGTCCCTACACTGCCACCCCTTCGTCCTTTGGTTCCTCTACGCTTCGCATGTGAGGGGTCGCGCGTTTCAATTCGTCGCCGAGCAGGCCACGCAGCGCTTCACGGGCTCGCGACAGGCCCGACATCACCGTGCCGATCGGAATGTCCATGACATCCGCCAGCTCACGATAGGAAAGTCCCTCAATCTCGCGGAGGACGATCAGTTCGCGAAATCGATCGGGCAGGCTGCCGATCGCCCGCTCGATCCGTGCCGCAGTATCGGTCCGCAGCATCAGCGTCTCCGGACTATTGGACGACTGCGCGCTGCTGTGACGTTCCTCATCGAACGGATCCGTCAGCGTCCGGATCGGTTTCCATTCGCCGTGGCAGGTGTTTCGGACAATCCGAAGAAACCAGGCGCGGCCGTTTCCGCCGCCGAAGGTCCGAAAGTAGCGGAACGCGCGCAGCGCCGCTTCCTGCACCACGTCTTCTGCATCGTCTTCGTTCCGCACCAGCCAGCGCGCCAGCCGGTAGGCCGCGTCAAGGTGAGGCAGGACGACATCGTCGAAGGTCGCTCCCTCGTCGAGTGACCGTGTGACTTCATTCACGATGTGACCTCGCTGGCGCCGACGATCTGTTGGATGCCCTCTTCGAGCGTCGGATAACTGAATTGAAAGCCGGTTCCCCGAAGCCGGATGTTTGAGAACACCATGTCGCCCTCGAGGCAATCGACGGTCGTGCGGCGACCGAGAATCTGCGCCGCGGCGGCGGGGAGCCGCCGCACCTTCAGCGGCCGCTCAGCCATGCGCGCGAACGTTTCCGCGAACTCATGAACCTGAATCGGATCGCTGTTGACGAGAAAATAGCGGCTTCCAGGTTCGCCCCGTTCGGCCAGGTGGACGAGCGCCCGGGCGCAGTCGTGAACGTGAATGGGCGAGATCCAATTCCGGCTCGCGCCAAACTGCAGGACTCGACGGCCTGACATGATGGGCTCCAGGATTCGCTCTCGAAACCAGGCACCATTGCCGTAGACCCACCCGGGAAGCGCGGTGACGACCGGTAGCCCGGCGACGACATACCCGTCCAGTCGATCGAGAGCCGGACTGAGGCAGCGTCCCCAGCCACCTGGCCGAAGCGGTGAGTCTTCCGTGATCGGACGTGCACCGGTGATTCCGTAGCAGCTCGAATCGGCCACGTACACCACCCGGCGCGTCGTCCCGTTGGCGACGGCATCCAGCAGGTTGGCATCCATCGCGACGCGTTCACTCATCAGCGCCGCCGCGTGTCGGCGTCCGCGCGCTTCATGCATCAGCGGCTGCGGTGGGATATGGAACACCCACTCAGTACCTGCCTCGTCCTGCCACTGACCCGGCTTCGCTAGCTCTCCGACGACGGCCGTGGCTCCTGCCCGGCGAAGTCGATGCGCTGACTCCACCGAAGGTACCAGGCCAATCACCTGATGGCCGCCCGCGACCAGGACCTTCACGAGCTCCCTGCCGACAAACCCGACGGCGTTCGTAACGAAAGTGGTGACTCCTTCGCCGACTGTCATGGCGCCAGTGTGAACCGTCCTCGGATGCAGGCGCCACGGACGATGCCCATACAGCAGCCGTACGGCGCCCGTACGACCGGGCGCGGTAAGATTGGGGATCATGAAAATCGGCGCTCCGGGATCCTTTGGGGCGCAACTGAAAGCGCTTCGCGAGGCTGCGGGTTTCACCCAGGAGGAACTCGCGACGATCTCCGGCCTGTCTGTGCACGCGGTGAGTGCGCTCGAGCGCGGAGAACGGCGACGTCCGCACCTGGAGACCGTACGGGCGTTGTCGGCCGCGCTCGACCTGACTGGTGCCACGCGCGACCTGCTCCTTGGCAGCGCGCGCGCGTCCGCCGGCGGTGGAGCGGCCGAGGAACCGAACGCGGGGTTGCTGCCGTTGCCGCTGACCGCGCTTCTTGGTCGCGATGCGGATCTTCAGGCATTGCGGCTCTGGCTGACGGATCCGGCGGCGCGGTTGATCACGTTGCTCGGGCCGGGCGGCGTTGGCAAGACGCGCCTCGCACTGGAACTCTCGCGCACACTGATCGACGACGGAGCGATCCGCGTCGTCTTCGTCCCGCTGGCCGCGGCCCGCGATGCGACCTTCGTGGCGCCATCGATTGCTGACGCGCTTGGGCTGTCGATTGTCACGGCGGCCGATCTGCCGACGCGCGTCCGCGCCGCGTGCGAAGACCAGCCGACATTGCTTGTCCTCGACAACTGTGAGCACGTGCTCGAGGCGGCGCCGCTCGTGGCGGACGTGCTGATGTCGTCGGCGTCGATTCGACTGCTCGCAACGAGTCGCTTTCCGCTGCGAGTTCGCGGCGAACGGGAATACGCTGTCGGCCCACTCGCGCTGGAGGGGAATTCGGACGGTCTGTCGCCCGCGGACCTCGGTCGCATCCCGGCGGTGCGGCTGTTCATCGAGCGCGTGCGCGATGTGCAACCAGACTTCCGGTTGACCTCAGCGAACGGCCCGACGATCAGCGCCATCTGTCGACGGCTCGATGCACTCCCGCTCGCCCTTGAATTGGCGGCGCCCTGGATGAAGGTGCTCACGCCCGAGGAGCTGTATGGCCGGCTCGGCCACGACGTGCTCCTGTCAACGGCCGGCCCACGCGATTTGCCAGAGCGGCAGCAGACGATGAGTGCGACGGTCGCGTGGAGTTATCAACTCCTCAATCCCGACGAGCAACGGACATTCCGGCGCCTGGCCGTGCTTCCTGAGCGTTTTCCGATCGAAGCCGCAGCTGCCGTGCTCGACGGCGGTAATCACGCCTCAATGGGAACCAGCCAGGCACTTGACGCGGCCGCTCGCCTGATCGACAAGAGCCTGCTGCTCCGCGCGGATGCGACGGCCCGTCCGCTCTATCAGATGCTCGAGACGGTCCGGGCTTACGCGGCGCACGAGCTCGCGGCGGCAGGGGAGCGAGACGCTGCGATGGAAGGGCTCGTCCGCTACTGCGACGGCGAGGCGGCCCGTGCGGCAGTCGGGTTGGTCGGACTGTCCCAGGCGGAGTGGCTCGATCGCGTGCGCGCGGATCTCGAGAACTACCGGACCGTTCTGGCGTGGCTGATCGAACGCCATCGTGCCGCCGAGGCGTGCGCCATCGCGTGGCGGCTGATGTTCTACTGGCTGATTCGCGGGCGGTCCGCCGAGGGACTGCAGTGGTATGAGCGCTGCGTGAACGTGTTACCGCTGACTCCCGAAGTGGAATCACGAGCGCTGGTCGGCGCCGCCGTGATGAGCTTTACGCAGGGCGACCATGCGCGTGCGCGCGCGGATCTGATACGCGCGCTGGCCGTGGAGAAGCGGGAGCCGGACGTTGAGGTGATGGCCGGGCACCTATTCGGGCACGTTGAACAGGCCGACGGCAATCTGAAGTCTGCCAACGATCGATTTGCTTCCAGCCTGGAAGGATTCGCGGCGCTCGATGTGACCTGGGGCGTCGGAAACGCGCTCATCGGGAAGGCGAGCGTGACCCTCGCGGCGGGCGGCGTCGAGCAGGGTGAACGGTTGCTGGACGAAGCGACATCGGTTCTGCGAAAGGCGGGACCGTGGTTTTTCAACCAGCCTCTCTACATTCGCGCCATCCTGTCGGTTCGCCGCGGGAAGGCCGACGAAGCGATCTCGTTCGTACGCCGAAGCCTGGAGAGCAGCCGGCTGCTGCACGACAGGTTTGGGTTCCTGTATGCCTTGACGCCGCTTGCGGCAGCGGCGGCTCTAAAGCGAGAGCAAGCTTTGGCTGCAACCATTCTGGGCACGCCCGCCGCCGTGAGCGAGCGAGTCGGTGGGACGACCGGCGATCGAGCCGTGAGGGAACTCCGCGAACGCCTCGAACGTGACGTGCGGGAACACCTGGGACCCGACCGCTGGGCGCGCGCGCACGCCGCCGGCCGCAGCGCCTCAATCGAGACGCTGCTGAAGGATATCGACAGCAAGCGACGGGGAGGGAACTGAGGCGGGTGACGAAAGTAGAAGTTGAAAATCTAAAGTATTCAAACGTCTAACTTCTAACTTGTTGGGATCGTGATCGACGCGGGTCCGGGATCACGCGGGCCGACGTCTTATTCGAGAGCTGTCCGCGTCGTACATGAACGCCCGGGAATTTTCAGGCGGCATGGCAGGTTGCATGAATAGTGTGGTGCGCATCTGCCTGCACGTTTGATTCACCCGGAGGTTTGCATGTTGTCGTCGCGTGTCATTCTTGTATCCGCAATCGCATTGCTGGCCGCCGCTTGCGGCAGCAGCGACTCGACCACGTCCCCTACCCCAACCCCGGCCCCGGTCACGGCGGGATCGGGAACGCCAATCACGATTCCCACAGGCGCGGAAACGCTGGGAAACAGGGCGTTCAGCCCGGACGCTGTCGACGTCGCTGTCGGCACGACCGTGACCTGGACGAACACCGATTCCGTCGCCCATACGTCGACGTCAAATGGGGCGGGATGGGACTCCCGTACAATCGCGCCGCGTGCGCAGTTTTCCTTTACCTTTCAGAACGCCGGGACGTTTCCGTATCACTGCGCGATTCATCCGGGAATGGTGGGAACGATTACCGTTCATTGAGGTGCTGAGTTCACGGCAGGAACCGAGACGCGAGACGGCACACCGTTGTGTGTCCTCTCGCGACTACGACCCCTCGAGCGCGACGACGAACTGATGCAGTTCCGCGTCGTTCAGATCCGAAACCGCCCAGAACGACATGCCGTCGCGTGCCCAGTGACGAACGTGGAAGCCTCGGAGCGTGCGTGATTCGATCGAGTCGGGCTCTTGATCCACAACCGGCGAGATGAAGACGTTGATCGTGTGCTGCTGGCGCTGGTACACCAGCGCAGCAGCAGGACGCCCGTTCACATAGTCAAGTCGGCCGCCCACGAGCGGAAAGCCCGCCGACGCGAGGTCGGAAACCGGCGGGGCGAAATCAAGCTTCCCGAGGAACCACGGCTTCACGGTGTGGCGATCGGTCGATTGGACGTCGAAGATGTGGTCCGCCATCAACGATCGCACGTGGCTATCCACGACCGCTTCCACGAGCGCATCATGAGGCATCGTCAGCGTGCGGAGGAGGGCGACTTCGCCGCCAATCGCGACCACCAGGGCCGCGGCGGCCGCCCAGGTGAGGACGCGCGACGACAGCCTTGATTTCGCAGCGCTCGCTGCGATACGCGCCCGGAGGCGATTGGGCGCCGAGTAGTAGGGGGCGGACCGCACGACCTGACCGAGCGCTCGGCGCTCGGCGACATGCCTGCGGCAGCTGGTGCATTCACCCAGGTGCGCTCGAACCGCCCTCGCGGCGTCCGCATCGAGCTCGCGATCGACATAGGCATCCAGATCATGATTGACCGCTTCGCAGCTCACGGTAGTGTCTCCATGGGGTCGGCGGGCGTCAGCGTGTGCTCTGTAATCGTTCAGGTGCGCGTGCCAG
>JBKPNQ010000005.1:0-19241 GCA_046732715.1 Acidobacteriota bacterium
GCATATCGGCGATTGTCGCGGCGGTATCACCCGGGGGTGAACCCGGGTGATCATCAGGCCGAGGTGGTTTTTCAACAGGTCACCGAAGCGTACGAGACGCTCAGCGACCCGGCACGGCGTCAGGAATACGATTCGGTCGGCGAGTCGGGTGGCCCGCAGGATCCGCGCGTGACGACAGGTGCGTTCGAGTTTGCCGGTTTTGACTTCTCGTTTGCGGCACGAGGAACGGATGCGGCGACGTTCAGCGAACTGTTTGCCGATGTCCTGCATCCGACCTCGCACGAGGACGAGAAGGCTGAAGCCGGCGCGGATCTACACGCCACGCTGAGCGTCACGTTCGAAGAGTCGCTCCGCGGTGTCGATCGACAGGTCGTCGTCACCCGTCAGGTGTTGTGCAGCGCGTGTTCCGGAGCCGGTCGGGTGCGGACGCCGGAAGGACGCTGTCCGCATTGCCAGGCAACTGGCAAGGTGAGGTGGGCACGCGGGCACATGGTGTTCTCGAAGTCCTGTGCGGCGTGCGGAGGAACAGGCAGACAGCGCTTTCAACGGTGCGACGTGTGCAGCGCACATGGACGACTGGTGCGCAGCGAACCGGTGCCGGTGCGCGTTCCGCCCGGCGTCGTGACCGGATCGCGGCTCAGGATTCCGGAGCGGGGCAATACCGGGCGACGCGGTGGTCGCAACGGCGACCTGTTCGTCGATATTCAGGTGCAGCCTCATCCGGTCCTGCGACGGGAGGGCGATCACCTGTTCCTCGTGGTGCCGGTGGCGGTTCATGAAGCGGTCCTCGGCGCACGTATCGACGTGCCGACGTTGGATGGTCCGGCGAAGGTGCGCGTTCCCCCGGGGACGCAGGGCGGGCAGCAGTTCCGATTGAGCGGCCGCGGCGCGCCGACCTCGTCAGGTTCGTACGGAGATTTGATCGTAGAAGTGAAGTTGGTGCTTCCGGCGGTGGCCGATGAGCGCTCGAAGGAACTGATGCGTGAATTCGGCCGGCTGAATTCGGAAGACGTCAGGCGAGATTTGCATCTATGACGGCGAAACGCTCGGGCAAGGCGTACTACATGATCAGCGCGGTGGCGCAAAAGTACAACATCCATCCGCAGACATTGCGCCTGTACGAGCGCGAAGGATTGCTCAAGCCGTCGAGAACCGAGGGCAATACCCGGCTGTATTCCGAAGAAGATCTCGAGCAACTGGAAACGATCCTGTCGCTCACGCGCGATCTGGGCGTCAATCTCGCCGGCGTCGAGATCATCCTCAACATGCGTCGCAAAATCGAGGCGATGCAGCACGAGGTCAACGAGTTCATCGACTACGTGAAGCACGAGCTCTCGCGCGGGATTGGCGATTGGGAGCAGCGGCTGAGCACGGCACTGGTGAAATCGTCACCCACCGATCTCGTCCGATCGACTCACCCTCCCGCGCCGGAGACATCCGTCGAGTCCGATCAGATCGAAGAGCCGCGGCGCAAGGCATAGTCCGTCGCGCTCATTTCCGCATTGCGCATTCCGGTCCGTGCGCTCTACAATCATCACGCACGTTCCTTCATCCTTCCTCATGCCTTGCGATCTCTGCGACGACACTGGCTGGAAAGCCGTAGAAACGGATGGCGTCCGTCGTGTCGTTCGATGCGATTGCTGGCGCGAAGGCCTCGCGGCGCGTCTCCTGGAGGAAGCGCGGATTCCACCGCGGTATCGTCGTTGCGATCTCGAATCCTTCGTCACTTACCCTAACGAAAAACTGCTGACGGCGGTGAAGCAGGCCCGCAGGTTTGCCGCAGATTTTCCGGTGCCACGTAACGGGCTCTGCTTGATTGGTCCGCCCGGAATCGGAAAAACACATCTCGCGGTGGCGGTGCTACGTCATGTCATCCTGACGAAGGGGGCGCGCGGCCTCTTTTATGACGTGCGGGATCTGCTGCGGGTCATCCGCAGCACCTACAATCCGTTGGTTCGAACGGCCGAAATGGATGTGCTGCGGCCGGTGATGGAAGCCGATCTGCTCGTGCTTGATGACATCGGCTCCGAGAAGACCTCCGAGTGGGTGGAAGAGACGATGAACCTGATCGTGAACACGCGGTACAACGAACGCCGCCACACGATCTTCACGTCAAACTACGAAGACACGCCAGACGATGCGGATCCTGATTGCCTGAAAGCTCGAATCGGATTCCGGATCCATTCTCGTCTCCACGAAATGTGCGATTTCCTGGAGTACGACGGCGCTGACTATCGTCACCTGCCGCCCAATGGAGGAGTCGACGATCTCGTCATGCTCTGGAAGCGCTCACCGGGCCGCCGGGTGTTGCCCGTACGTTCAAAAGGCCCGGTGCGGGCACAACTGAAGACGCCGGATCCCAAGGGAAGCGACTTGCCGTGGACGGGCGGCAAAGCAGGCACCTAAATCGATAATCAGCATTCAGCAATCAGCATTCCCAATGCTGGGCCTCTACCTGCACATCCCGTTCTGTTCCTCGATCTGCAACTACTGCAACTTCAATCGCGGACTCTTGAACGACGAGCTCAAAAATCGCTACGTCGGGACGCTCGAACGCGAGATTCTCAGTGCGGGACGCGGCGAGCCCGTTGACACGATCTTCTTTGGCGGCGGAACACCGTCGCTGTTGGATCCCGCTGAAATCGAGCGCCTGATCGCGGCGTGCCGCAATGCGTTCAGCGTCACCGCTGCCGCCGAGGTGACGCTCGAGACCAACCCGGAAACGTCTACGTCTGAACGGATGGACAAATTCAGGGCGGCGGGGGTGAACCGCGTCAGCTTCGGCGTCCAGTCGTTCCGTGATGCCGAGTTGCGGAGGCTGGGACGAATCCACTCTGCGGATCGGGCGCGGAATGCCGTGTCGGAGGCCCGCTCCGCCGGCTTCAGTAACATTTCACTCGACCTGATGATGTGGCTGCCTCAGCAAACACCTGCCGACTGGCGGGAAAACGTGGAAGCGCTCATCGGGGTTTCACCAGATCATGCGTCGCTCTACCTGCTCGAGCTCTATCCCAACGCGCCGCTCAAAGAGGACATGGCCCGCGCCGGCTGGTCGCTCGCGCCCGACGACGACGCGGCGGAAATGTATTTGTGGAGCCTGGAGCGGCTCGACGCGGCCGGATATCGCCAGTACGAAATCTCGAACGTGTCCCGTCCCGGATTGGAGTCGCGGCACAATCTGAAATACTGGCAGGACGGCGAGTGGCAGGGGTTCGGTTGCGGGGCTCACTCGACGCGTGATGGCATTCGCTGGAAGAACGTGTCCGCCACGGAAGAGTACATTAGTCGCCTTCAGGCTGGACAGTCGGTGACAACGGAGCACCGCATTCTGTCCCGCGACTCACGGCTCGAAGAGGCGCTGTTCACGGGACTGAGGCTCACCGGCGGCCTCGACCTCGATTCGGTGGGGCGCCGATATGACACCGATGTGTGGGCGCGATATGGTGATGCGCTTCAACCGTCGCTCGATGCCGGCCTGGCTGTTCGCGAGGGTGGCCGACTGCGTTTGTCACGCAACGGCATGCTTCTCGCTAACGAAATCCTGTCCGCGTTTGTCTAGAGGACGGCAGGCACCTTCCGCTAGGCATACGGCCGGGCAGTACGGTAAAGTATGTGTTTTGGTTTTACCTTGCCATCCCGGTCAAGGAGGAGATTGAATGCGTCGTCCCTTCGTAACTTCGACTCTTGGTCTCGCGCTGGCGCTCGCACCCGCCGTGCTATTTGCTCAGACTCCTGCAGCCCCTGCGGGGCAGGCACCCGCTGCTCAGGCACCCGCAGAGCCGGCCAAGCCGACCGCGCCCAAGCTCGCGATCACGAGTCCTGCGGGCGTGCTGCTCGTGCCGGTCAAGCCGGATCAGAAAGCCGCGTTCGAAGAGTTTGCGAAAAAACTGAAAGCGGGTCTCGCCAACACCCAGGACGCCACGCTGAAGCAGCAAGCCGCCAGTTTCAAGGTCTTCAGGTCCGCCGAGCCGTTTGGCGCAAACGCGCTCTATGTCATCATCATCGACCCGGTCGTCCCGAACGCCGAGTACGATGTATTCCAGATGCTGCAGAAGACGATGACCCCGGAGGAACTGCGGGCGCCTGAAACCGCGGAGATGTGGAAGAAATTTACCGGCGCTTTCGCCTCTGGCCCGAGTCTTCTGAGCCTGACACCGATCGGCCAGTAGAAAGTTAAAAGTCAGAAGTTAAACGTTCGAAGTACGGGCCAAGGAACCTCTTGTTCTCTTGGCCCTATTCATTTTTTCTTTCTTTTAACTTCTAACTTTTACCTTGTCTCAGAACTTGAAGTTAATCCCCGCATAAAACCGCTGTGGCTTCGCGTAGAGCGGTGAGCCCTGCAACGTGAAAACGCGATAATCAAAACGCAATCGGAGCGGTCCCGCCAACGATATCTTGATGCCGCCTCCGATGTTGGCGCCGAAGTTCGTGTCGGACCTGTCGCTCAGCGTCTCGTGAAAGGCCCCGCCACCAGCGGTGCCGTAAAACTGCATGCCTCCGATGGGAATCGGCGTCTGAATCAGCCCGTTGAACATGTAGGTCCAGAGCCCGGGTGCGCCTTCTGGAAGATCCTCGTTCGTGTGCGCGTACTCGAACTCGAACCCGACGATCACGAGCCCCATGCCGACGCCGAAGCCCTTGACCGTCCGGGCCGACGGCGTCGAGTTCGCGCCGAGAAACGCGGTGATGTCGGCCGAGGCGGTCGAGGGTGCGAGCAGTAAGAGAGAAAAGGCCCAAGGGATAAGAGACAAGGGACGCATGCGCATGCCAAAGAGCATAGCGTGACTTTCCCTTAGTGTTTGTCCTGTCCGCATTTCTCACTGCTCGCGGGGCCCCACCCCCGCTCGCTCTCGCTCGGCGGCTTCCGGCCTTCGCTAAAGCTCCGGCGGACCGCCGCAGCCTTGGCGGAGGCTGGTCACTTCTCGCTCGGGCCGCAGGCGCTTTCCCTTTTCCCTTGTCCCTTGCTACAGTCCTGTCGATGGACTTTCGTCCCACGGAAGAGCAGGAACTGCTTCGTCGAACCGTACGCGAGTTCGCCGAAGCGGAAATTCGCCCACACGTCATGGAGTGGGACGAGTCTCAGCACTTCCCCATGGAGCTTCTCCCGAAACTGGCAGCGCTCGGGCTGATGGGGATCCAGTTTCCAGAAGAGTACGGCGGCTCGGCGATGTCGGCGGTGGAGTATTGCATCTGCATCGAAGAGCTTGCGCGGGTGTGTCCGGCGATCGCGCTCTCGGTGGCGGCGCACAACGGGCTCTGCACATCGCACATTGCCATGTTCGGGAACGACGCGCAGAAGGCGGAGTTTCTGCCGAGGCTCGTACGCGGCGAGGTGCTCGGCGCCTGGGGACTCACCGAGGCGGGAGCCGGCAGCGACGCGGCGAGCATGCGCACCACTGCCAGCCGTCAAGGACAGTGCTGGGTTCTGAATGGGTCGAAGAGTTTCATCACACATGGGAGTATCGGCGGCGTCATGGTCGCGATGGCGGTGACCGATCGGACGAAGGGGCATCGTGGCATCTCGGCCTTCGTGCTGGAACACGCCACGCCCGGCATGAGAGCAGGAAAGAAGGAGAGCAAGCTCGGGATGCGGGCGAGCGACACGAGTGAGGTCGTGTTCGAGGACTGCCGGATCCCGGCGACCCATCTTCTCGGCGAAGAAGGCCAGGGTTTCATCAACACGTTGCAAGTGCTCGATGCAGGACGCATCGGGATCGCCGCGCTCTCTGTGGGACTGGCGCAAGGTGCGTACGAGGCCGCCCTCCGATACGCCAAGGAACGACGACAGTTCGGTCAGCCGATTGCGGCCTTTCAGGCGATTCAATGGAAGCTTGCCGACAACGCCACTCGGATTGAAGCCGCACGCTGGCTGACCTATCGTGCGGCGTACCTGAAGGATCGTGGAGCGCGGACGACGCGCGAATCCTCGATGGCGAAACTGTTTGCGAGTGAAATCGCGGTGAAGGCGGCTGACGACTGCGTCCAGATTCACGGCGGCTACGGCTTCGTCAAGGACTATCCGGCCGAGAAATACTTTCGCGATGTGAAGCTCGTCACGATCGGAGAGGGAACCAGCGAGATCCAGCGGCTGGTCATCGCGCGGCAGTTGCTGGGGCAGTGACGACGTCGTCCCCGTTGTCTCAACGCGTGCTCGAAGGGGATCCGCGGGCAGTGGCCCGCGCGATCTCGCTCATCGAAGACGAATCAGCCGCCGGGGCGGATCTAATCCGCCAGATCTTTCCACGCACCGGTCGCGCCTATCTGGTTGGAATTACCGGGCCCCCCGGTTCGGGCAAAAGCACAATCGTCGATCGACTCATCGTCGAAATCCGCAAAACGTCAAGAACCGTTGGAATCGTTGCCGTCGATCCCACGAGCCCGTTCAGCGGCGGCGCGATCCTCGGCGATCGTGTCAGGATGCAGGCACATGCCGGTGACGCCGGTGTCTTCATCCGCAGCATGGCGACCCGTGGACATCTCGGCGGGCTCGCGAGGGCGACCAGCGAAGTAGCGCTGGTGCTCGATGCCGCTGGAAAAGACGTCGTCATCATCGAAACCGTCGGTGTCGGTCAGGACGAGATCGACATCGTCCGCACCGCCGACGTGTCGGTCGTCACGATGGTCCCCGGCTCGGGGGACGAAGTGCAGGCGCTCAAGGCCGGCATCATGGAGATCGCGGATATTTTCGTCGTCAACAAAGCCGATCGTGAAGGGGCGGATCGGACGGTCGCGTCGATCGAAGCAAACCTGTCGCTGCAGACCTTTGCTGCGGGCGAGTGGCGGCCGCCCATCCTGAAGACAGAGGCGACGGCGGGGAGAGGGATCCCCGAGTTGCTCGACACGATTGAGCAATTTCGAATGCACACTGCGGAGACCGAGGGGACCCGGCGCCGGACGCGCGCCGAATTTCGCCTGAGGGAACTCCTTGCCCAACAATTTCTACGGCACGTCGAACAGCGGGTCCTTGGTGCGGGCGAGTTCGATCGAGTGCTGGACCGGATGGCCGCCCGCGAGCTCGATCCCTACACGGCTGTCGACGAAATCATGAAGAGAGCGATATGAAGGCGACCCTGGATCACATCGGCATCGCGGTTGCCAACCTGGAGGAGGCGCTCCGCTTCTATCGAGACGCGCTGGGGCTGGAGGTCGATACGCCGGAGGCCGTGCCGTCTCAGCATGTCAGGGCGCACTTCATACCCGCAGGGGAGTCAGCGCTCGAATTGCTGGAAGCCACCGATGCAGCATCGCCAATCGCGAGGTACGTGGCACGCCGTGGCCCGGGCCTGCATCACATCACGCTGCGTGTGGACGATATCGTTGCGGCGCTTGCGAGGCTGAAGGGCCGCGGGGTGCGGCTGATTGACGAAACCCCTCGGGCGGGAGCGCACGGGTCGCTGGTCGCCTTCATCCACCCATCGAGCGCGCACGGCGTGTTAGTCGAGTTGAAGCAAGGGGGGCGATGACCTTCAGGTGTCGAGTTGTCGACCTGCACGAGCCACGGCAAGCGTGAAGAATCGAAGATCCGAAGATCCGAAGGTGATGGTTCGCGTCCGCCGCCACGCGCTTCGCGCGTCAGGCAGTCAAAGAATCACAGATACAAACAGCTGGCGCACAAGTGCTGCTTGTATCTGTGATTTTTTGACTGCCTGTCGGCCAGCCGGAGGCTGGCGGCGGCGGACGCCGGAGCCTGGGCCAGTGTTCGGCTGACGTGCATCAGCCTTGGCATGATCTTGGTCTCGTTCGGATCTTCGGTTCTTCGGATCTTCGACGTTGCCGTGGGCCACGTGCACCGCGACGGTGAATGGCGTTGATGAAGCTTGGCGACTTCGAACTGACCTCTCTTTTCGACGGCTTCTTCCGCTTGGATGGCGGCGCCATGTTCGGCGTCGTGCCGAAGACACTCTGGGAAAAGCGCATTCCGGCCGACGAGAAGAATCGCATCACGCTCGCGATGCGGCCGCTGCTGGTCCGCGGCAACGGCAAGACGATGATCATCGACGCTGGCATCGGCGACAAGATGGACGCCAAGAGCACGTCGATCTATGCCATCGATCGCTCCCGCCACCTCGATCACTCGCTCGCGGACGCGGGACTTGACGCAACCGGGATCGACCTCGTTCTCGCCTCGCATCTCCACTTCGATCACGCTGGAGGATTTACGACGCGGGGCGCGGCGGGCACGCTCACGCCGCGGTTCCCGCGAGCCCGCTACGTGGCACGAACGGGAGAGTGGCAGGATGCCACGCATCCGCACGAGCGGAACCGCGCCAGCTACCTGCAGGAGAACTTCGTTCCGTTAATGAACGCCGGAGTCCTGGATCTCGTCGCCGGGGATGATGCTATCGCGCCGGGAATCCGCGTCGTGCGCACCGGCGGTCATACGATGCATCATCAGATCGTCATGATTGAGTCGGGGAAGCGAACCGCGGTCTTCGCCGCTGATCTCATTCCTACGACTGCTCACGTCGACGAGCCCTGGATCATGAGCTACGACCTCTATCCGATGGAGACGCTCGCATTCAAGCGAACGTTCCTTCGCGAGGCCATCGAGCGCGAATACCTGATCGTCTTTGAGCACGACCCGGTCGTCACCGCCGGCTACATTCGCGAGCGGGACGGGAGGAAGTACGTGGAACCGGTGGGCGAGTGAAGTACAATCGGTGAATTTATGGTTTGGTGAATTGGTGAATTGAGGACTGCCGTTCGGCCCGGCAACTGGGTCGATTGAGCGACGGCCCCAATTCACCAATTCACCAACGCACCAATTCACCAACTGCCTATGACTTCAATCGGCATCATCGGCGGGAGCGGTCTGTACGACATGGCGGAGTTGACCGGCCGTCGCGAAGAGCGCATCGCCACGCCCTTTGGCGAGCCCTCGGCTCCGTACGTGACCGGCACGCTGCGCGGAAAGCACGTCGCATTTCTGGCTCGCCACGGTGTCGGCCATCGGCTGCTCCCGAGCGAGTTGAATTTCCGCGCGAATATCTACGGGTTCAAGGCCCTCGGTGTCGAGTACATCATCTCAGCGAGCGCCGTCGGCTCGCTGAAGGAGCAATACCGTCCGCTCGACATGCTCGTGCCCGATCAGTTCTTCGACCGCACGAAGGGCCGGGCGTCGACCTTTTTCGGCCGTGGGCTGGTCGCGCATGTCGGGTTCGCCCATCCGTTCTGTGCGCGTTTGAGCGATATCGCGTTTCAGAGTGCGCAGGCGGCCGGACTGCCTGCGGCGTCTGCCACGCCGTCCTCTTCTCCGGTCGTGCACAAGGGCGGTACCTACGTGTGCATGGAAGGGCCGCAATTCTCGACGCTCGCCGAATCGAATCTCTATCGATCGTGGGGCATGGACATCATCGGTATGACCAACCTCCAGGAGGCCAAGCTCGCGCGCGAGGCGGAGATCTGCTACACCACGATCGCGCTCATCACCGACTACGACTGCTGGCATCCGTCGCACGATCAGGTGACGGTCGAGATGATTGTCGCCAACCTGATGCAGAATGCGGCCCACGCGCAACAAGTGATCGCCGCGGCTGTCGATCGGCTGCCGTTCGAACGCACCTGCGAGTGCGCCTCGGCGCTGAAGTACGCAATCATCACGCGTCCCGACGCCATTCCCGCGGACATCAAGCGTGAGCTGGCGCCGCTGGTGGGGAAATATCTTTCCTAGCTGCCGGCTGTCGGCTTCTGGCTGCTTCTGGCTGCTGGCAATACGCACTTCGAGGTTTCAGGATTCAAGGATTCAGAGGATCCGGGGATTCGAGGATCGGGGATTCGAGGATCAGCGATTCAGGATCAGTGATGAGCGATTAGCGATTCGAAAGAGACCATACCTTTTATGAACATCGTCGTCACCGGTTCTGTCGCCTTCGACTACCTGATGTCGTTCCCGGGCAAGTTCACCGAGCACTTCCTGCCGGAGCACATGTCACGGGTGAGCCTCAGCTTCCTGGTCGACTCCATGGACAAGCGCCGCGGCGGCTGTGCCCCGAACATCGCCTACACGCTGGCGCTGCTCGGCGAGCAGCCACGGCTCATGGCAACTGCTGGGCAGGACTTCTCCGACTATCGGCGCTGGCTCGAATCGGCGCACGTCGATACGTCGCTCGTGCGCGAAGTCGACGGCAAGTTCACCGCCTCGTTCTTCTGCAGCACCGACGTCGAGAGCAACCAGATTGCATCCTTCTATACCGGCGCAATGGCGAATGCCGGCGAGCTGTCGTTCCGCGATGTGCCCGACTGCGGCCTGGCGATTATTTCCCCCAACGATCCAGGAGCCATGCTTCAGTACGCCGACGAGTGCCGCACACTCGGAATTCCGTTCATCTGGGATCCCGGCCAGCAGTGCGCGCGCATGTCAGGCGACGAGCTGAGGGATGGGATGGCGGCCGCCACGATCGTCATCTGCAACGACTATGAGTTCGAATTGATGCGCCAGAAAACCGGCCTCGACCAAGCCGCGATTCTCGCGCGCAGCGGGGCGCTCGTGGTCACGCGCGGCGAGAACGGCTGCTCCATCATTGAGCGGCATCAGACCACCGATGTGGCGGCCGTCCCGCCACACCGGATCATCGATCCGACGGGTGTCGGCGATGCCTTCCGCGGAGGATTCCTCAAAGGCATGGCGCGGGGGGCCAGCTACCGCGTGTGCGCCCAGATCGGCAGCGTGGCGGCGACCTACGCGCTCGAGCATCTTGGCGGCCAGAGTCACGCCTACACCTGGGCGGAATTCCTCGAGCGGTACGAACGTCATTTCGGCCACGCCGCAGGGTTGTAGTTCCTTTTCGTAGGTTCTACTGGGTTCTGCGGGGTTCATTCGTCCAGGTTCCAACGAGCGAACGCGGCGGAACTCTGCAGAGTCGCATAGAACGAACCTTGTAGAACCCTGCAGAACCTAGCAGAACCTAGCAGAACTTGTAGAACCCGATCTTGATTTGTGGCGTTCTGCCACGAGTGAGCACGGCCGTGACGTTTCCCGGGTGAAACTTACGTAGCGTCGTCAGTCGCCCTACTCTCGCTTTGCTATTTTTCAAGTAATTCGTTATCGTCAGGCGCGGAACGCGCCTTGCACGCGCGTCGGCGGTGAGGAGGAGCTTTTGAAACGCCTCGCCTTGATTTCATCCTCGTCGCTCCTGGCGCTTGCACTGGCCCTCCCTGTCGGCGCTCAAAGTGCCGAGCAAAGTCCTGCGCCAACGCCCGCACCGAGTCAACCATCACAGGGCAGTATTTTTCGGAGTGGCGCCAGTCTCGTCGCGCTCAACGTCACCGTGACTGATGGCAAGCGCCTCATCCCCGGTCTGCTTCAGGACGATTTTTCGGTGTACGAGGACGGGGTCCTCCAGCACGTGCAGTTCTTCGAGGCGCATGAAGTGCCGATCGATTTGATCCTCCTTATCGATACCAGCGCGAGCATGGCCGACAAGATGGAAGTCGTTCACGAGGCGGCGATTGGCTTCCTCAAAACGCTTCGCGACCGGGACCGGGGGGCGGTCGTGACCTTCGGCGACAACGTCAATATCGTCCAGGCGCTGTCGAGTGATAAGGCGGTGCTCGAGCAAGCCGTTCGGAAGGCACAGCCGCATGGGTCGACGGCGCTCAACAACGCCCTGTATGTGGCGATGAAGCAGTTCGCGCGGACCGCGCAGCAGGACGGGGAAATCCGCCGTCAGGCGATTGCCGTGCTCTCAGATGGGGAAGACACCTCCAGCGTGATCAGCTTCGACGATGTGCTGGCGATGGCGAGAAAGAGCGGGATCAATATCTATACGATTTGCCTGCAGAACCGCTATTCGACGGCCCGAGCGGAATCAACTCGCAGGTACTTCTCGGAGTCGGATTTTGCGATGAAGACGCTCGCGCAGGAAACCGGCGCGCTCTCGTATTTTCCGCAGGCGGTGCAGGAGTTGAAGGGTATTTACGCGAGCATTTCTGACGAGTTGTCCAATCAGTACTCGCTCGGGTACTCGCCGACGAACTGGCGTCCGGATGGACGTTTCCGTCGAATCGTCGTGAAAGTCAACGCGCACCCGGAGTTCCGCTCTCGCGCGCGGCAGGGTTATACCGCGGAAATGCCGCATACGACGCACTCCCTGCAAGCGCCCCAGCGATAGCGTCTCAAATTACAATCAACGTGTGCACCGGATTCTTCCCGCTGTGCTCACGATTGCCGCGATCGCCTGGTGTGTCACGCTGGTTAGTGCCCCCTACGCGCTGACCAGCGACAATCCCCGACTGGTCTCTGCTGCCGCGACCGTGTATAGCGCGGCCGGACTCATCTGCCACCAGCGTGCCACGCGGTCCTTTCATCTTGCGGGCGTCCAGCTTCCTGTGTGCGGCCGCTGCTCGGGGCTCTATTTCTCAGGAGCGCTCGGGGCGCTCCTGGCGTGGGCTGCATCGAAACAGCCACGCTCGGTCTCGTGGACGCGCCGATTGCTCCTGTGGGCCGCCGTTCCTACAGCGTTGAGCCTCGTTCTCGAACTCTCCGGCCTCGCGCATCTCTCAAATCTCGGTCGCGCACTGTGCGCGCTGCCGCTCGGGGCTGCGGCTGGTTGGATCTTTGTTCAATCACTGCGAAGCGAGATGTCACTCGCACGCAACCCGGCCGTTGGGCGACCGTGAGAGTGTGCGATATCATGCCAGAGAGGATATGACGACGAAATCGACGACAGCAGAACGCCCCCGCGCTGGCGCCGAGCCAGGCATGCTCGTGCTGCTCTGTCTGGCCGCATGGATCGTTCCTGGTGCCGGCCACTTGTGGATGGGCCGCCGGCAGAAGGGAATTGTGTTTCTGCTGGCTCTGCCAGCGATGTTTCTGATCGGCCTTCTGCTGAAAGGCCGCGTGTTCCCGTTTGAGTTGTCCGATCCGCTTGTGGCCCTGGCGGCCGTGGCGGATCTGCTCGCCGGGGCTCCCTGGATGATCGCGCGGATGATGGATGCGGGCGCCGGAACGGTCACCGCCGCCAGTTACGAATACGGCAACTGTTTCCTGATCGTTGCCGGTCTCTTGAACTTTCTCGTGATCCTCGACGCCTACGACATCGCCCTGGGCCGCAAATGACTAGTCATTTCCTCCTCCTTCTCGTGTTCGCCCTTTTCGTCTCGCTCGTCTTCAGCGTGCTGCTGCGCGATGAACCACGAGAGCAACTCCGCACGGGCGCGATGATGTTCGGAGGGTTCATCGCCACGGCGATCGTGCTCGGCTGGTTGATGTATCCGTTCCCGCTGTGACGCGGCCGCCCCTCGACCCGCGCTCCCCGTGGCTTCTGTGGGGGCCGGTCGTGCTCATGCTGGTCGTCATCTTTGGCGCGTCGTCCATTCCGAATCTGAAGACTCTGCCGGGCGACATTTCCGACAAATCAGGTCACTCGATCGGCTACGCGATGCTCGGAGGCGCCATCCTCCGCGCCCTGGCGGGTGGCCGGCTTCGAGGCGTGACCTGGTCGCGTAGTCTGGCGGCAATCGCGCTCGCCACGCTCTACGGTGTGACCGACGAATTCCATCAACTCTTCGTACCAGGAAGAAGCGCCGATCGCTACGACGTGCTCGCCGATTGCATCGGCGCAACCATGGGTACAGCCCTCGGCTGGCTCGCGAGTGCCGCGCAACGCTGGGGTATACTCGGGTCTTCGTCATGACGCTGGATACGCTCGAGAACATCCTGGTCGAACGCGACGGCGCCATCGCCATCATCAGCATCAATCGCCCCAAGGTCCTCAACGCCCTCAGCACTCAGACGATCGACGAACTCCGCCGCGCGTTACTCGCCGTGAAATATGACGACGGGGTTCGGGTGGTGATTCTCACGGGCGCTGGGGACAAATCATTCGTCGCCGGCGCCGATATCAACGAGCTGGCAGCGCAAACGCCGACCGGCGGCCGCGAGCTCTCGATCCGCGGCCAACACGTGTTCGATTTGATCGAAAACCTTGGCAAGCCGGTGATCGCCGCGATCAATGGTTACGCGCTTGGCGGAGGCTGCGAGCTTGCGCTCGCCTGCACGATTCGCATTGCTGTCGACACGGCGCGCCTCGGGCAGCCTGAAATCAATCTCGGCATCATCCCCGGTTACGGCGGCACCCAGCGTCTCGCCCGGCTGATTGGCCGCGGACCAGCGCTGGAAATGCTGCTGACAGGCGACCAGATTTCTGCCGCCGACGCCCATCGACTCGGCCTCGTGAATCGCGTCGTGACCGGAGCGAACCTGATGGGGGAGGCACGAAAGCTGGCGCACGCGCTTGCGTCGAAGGCGCCGATCGCCGTCCGCTACATCCTCGATGCCGTCAACCGGGGACTGCAGATGCCGCTGGCCGATGCCCAGCTGTTCGAGGCCACGCTGTTTGGGCTGGTCGCCGCGACCGACGATATGCGCGAGGGGACGAAGGCCTTCCTGGAAAAACGCAAGCCGGAATTCAGGGGGAAGTAGCCGGTGCGACACCAGGATTCCACCACCTCTCCGGCGAGGCTGACCGGGGCCGCCGGCTACCGGTTTGCGGTGATTGTCTCCCGGTTCAACGAGAAGATCACCGGCGCGCTCAGTGACGGCGCGCACGCCGCGCTGTCCGAAGCGGGCGCCGCATCGGCCGATGTTGAGGACTACAGCGTGCCTGGTGCCTTCGAGCTGCCACAGGCCGCGCGCATGGCCGCCGAGACAGGTCGCTTCGACGCGGTCATCTGCCTCGGGTGCGTCATCCGCGGAGAGACTCCGCACTTCGAATACATTTCGTCGGCGGTCGCGCATGGAATCATGGAGGCCGCCCTGGAGACCGGTATTCCGATCGTCTTCGGCGTGTTGACCACCGATAACGAGGGCCAGGCGAACGAGCGCGCGGGGTCTGGCCGGGACAACAAAGGGTGGGAGGCGGCGGCCGCCGGGATCGAGATGGCCGCCCTGTTTCGCCAGCTCGGGCGGGCGATGCCGCGTGCCCTCGGCTTCGATCGCAGCGAATCATGACCGGCGGCGATCCAGGTGGACGCCGCCGCGCCAGAGAAGCCGCGCTGCAGATGCTGTATCAATCGGAAGTGGGTCGCGCCAGCGCCTTCGAAGCGATTGCGACCTACTGGCCGGCTCACGATGCCGATCGCGAGCTGACCGACGCGCTGCGGGAATTCGCGAATAACCTGGTTCGAGGGACGCTCGATCGGATCAAAGAGATCGACGCCATCCTGGCGTCGCACGCGCAGAATTGGCGCGTCGAACGGATGGCGGTGATCGATCGCCTCGTCCTGCGGCTGGCGATCTATGAGTTGCTCGCCGATCCCGACACGCCCTCACGCGTCGTCATCAACGAAGCGCTCGAGCTTGCGCGCGCGTACAGCGGGGAAGAGGCGGTGCGGTTCGTGAACGGGGTGCTCGATGCGGCGCGGAAGAATTTGCGGCCCGAGGGTTGATTGCTGATTGTTGATTACTGATTGCTGACTGATAGATGACAGAACACGAGCGCGAATCTGATCTTCTCCGCCAACGCCGCGCCAACTTCGACGAGTTGGCGCGACTGGGTGTTGATCCGTACCCGCGACGGTTCGACCGGACCGATACCGTCGCTGACCTGGTGGCGGCGCACGGCGAAAAGACCAAGGAAGCGCTTGAAGCCGAAGCGATCCAGACCCGGACGGCGGGGCGTATCCTGGCGATCCGAAGCTTCGGCAAGGCCAGTTTTCTCGTGCTGTCCGACGGCCGCGCAAAGATTCAGGCCTACGTCCGCCAGGACTCGCTTCCCGAAAAGGACTTCGCCGTCTTCAAGCTGCTCGATTTTGGCGACTACGTTGGCGTGGAAGGAAAGCTCTTCCGCACGAAGACCAACGAGCTGACCATTCATGCCTCGTCGCTCCAGTTTCTCGCGAAGTGTTTCGAGCCCTTACCGGAAAAGTGGCACGGCCTCCAGGACGTCGAGATCCGGTATCGACAGCGCTACCTCGACCTGATCGTGAATCCTGACTCACGCCGCGTGTTTCAGGTTCGCAGCAAGGTGCTGGCGTCGATTCGCGAGTTTCTGAACGCTCGCGGCTATCTCGAGGTCGAGACGCCGATGATGCAGCCGATTGCCGGGGGCGCCCTCGCGCGGCCGTTCAAGACCCACCACAACGCGCTCGACATCGCGCTGTTCCTGCGGGTCGCTCCGGAGCTTTACCTGAAGCGGCTGGTCGTCGGCGGAATCGAACGCGTGTACGAGATCAACCGTAATTTCCGTAACGAGGGGATCTCGACCCAGCACAACCCCGAGTTCACGATGCTCGAGTTCTACCAGGCCTACAGCGACTACAACGAGCTGATGGTGATGACCGAAGAGCTGCTGTCGGCCTGCGCCCGCGACTCGGTCGGGACGGATCGCGTCACCTTTGGCGACCATCAGATTTCACTGGCGCCCCCGTACCGCCGCGTGTCGTTGCGCGAAGGCGCTCGGGTGAAAGCGAGTGAGCGGCTGGGGACGACGGTCAGCGACGACGACCTGCGAAGGGCGGATACGGCCGCCGCGCTGGCGCGCCAGCTGCACCTGGAGCTGCAGCCGTCGTGGGGGGCAGGGAAGATCGCGACGGAGATCTTCGAGCGGCTGAACGAGTCCGATTTGATTCAGCCGACATTCGTGTTCGATTTCCCGACCGAGGTATCACCGCTCTCCAAGCAGAAGCCGGATGATCCGGACACGGTCGAGCGGTTCGAACTGTATGTCGGCGGGTTCGAGGTGGCGAACGCGTTCAGCGAGCTCAACGATCCGGCCGAGCAACGCCGTCGGTTCGAGGCGCAGCTGGCGGATCGCGCCGCCGGTGACGCCGAAGCGCATGCCATGGACGAAGACTACATTCGAGCATTGGAGTACGGTCTCCCACCCACGGCTGGCGAGGGGGTCGGCATCGATCGGCTCGTGATGCTGCTCACCAACAGCCCGTCAATCCGTGACGTCATCCTCTTTCCGTTGATGAGACCGAGATAGTTGGACCTCCCGTTTGAACTCTTCGTCGCGCTGCGATACCTGCTGGCAAAACGCAAGCAGGCGTTCATCTCGGTCATCTCGATGATTTCGGCGGTCGGTGTCATGGTGGGCGTCATGGCGGTGTTGATCGCCCTGGCGCTGATGACCGGGTTGCAGGCCGAACTGCGCGATCGGCTTGTCGGATCCGCCGCTCACGTGTACGTCCTGAAGGCTGGCGGCCTGAAGGATCCGCAGGCGGAAGTACAGCGGCTCTTGACCGTGCCTCACGTCGTCGGCGCGGCCCCGATCGTCCAGGGCAAGGCGATCGTGGCGAGCGGAGCGGACGGCGAGGCGTTCATCGAGGTGAAAGGCGTCATCCCCGAGCAGGAACGGACGGTGACGCAGATCGGGCGTGCCATGGTGTCGGGCAGCCTCGAGGCATTGAACACGGCGGAAGGAGAAACGCCGGCGATTCTCCTCGGTAAGGATCTCGCGGCGCAGCTGCACGTGTCTGTGGGCGACAAGGTCAGGGTGTTCACGACGCAGAATGCGACGCTGACACCGTTCGGCCCGGTCCCGGTTCAGCGCCCGTTCAAAGTCGCGGGTACCTTCAGCCTTGGCCTGCTCGAGTACGACTCCGCTTACGCGTTCGTCCGCCTCGACGTCGCGGAGCGCAATCTCGGAAAGGAACACCCGGACTTCATCGAGTTGCGGATCGACGACATGTTCGCCGCGCAGCGCGTGGCCGACTCGATTCCGGAGCGTCTTGGCGCCGATTACATGGCGCAGGACTGGGCCGACTTGAATAAATCGCTCTTCTCCGCGTTGTGGCTGGAAAAGATGGCGATCTCGATCACGATCGGGCTGATTGTGATGGTTGCGGCGCTCAACATCGCCGCCTCGCTCGTGCTGCTGGTGATGGAAAAGAATCGCGACATCGCGATCCTGAAGACCATGGGAAGCTCCGCCGCCAGCATCCGGCGCATCTTCATCCTGCAAGGGCTCGTGATTGGCGTGCTCGGCACTGGCGCCGGCGCCCTCGGCGGCTCGGCGATCATCTACGTGCTCGATCGCTACAAGCTGATTCACGTGCCGATCGACGTCTACCAGATTTCCTATGTCCCGTTCATCCTCCAACCACTCGACTTCGCCATCGTCGTGCTGGCGGCGCTCAGCATCTGCCTGGTGGCGACGATCTACCCGTCGCGTCAGGCCTCGAAGCTCGATCCGGCGCAGGCGTTGAGATATCAATGATGAAGGTGTCAGTTTCCAGTTGCCAGTTTCCAGTTTCCAGTGCGATGTCAGTCACTGGAACTCGGGGCTGCCAGGAACCAACTGGGAACTGGTAACCGGGAACTGGGAACTTGTCTTTCATCGAAATCACCAACCTGACCAAAAGCTACCCGGTCGGCGGCAACCGGCTGACGGTGCTGAAGCAGCTGGACGTGTCGCTCGAGCGGGGGGAGATGGTGGCGATTGTCGGGGCGTCGGGCGTGGGCAAGAGCACGCTGCTGCACGTCCTCGGCGGCCTGGACGCGGCGGATGAAGGAACGGTGCGTATCGACACCACCGTACTGACTCAGCTCTCCGATCCGGAACTCGTGGCGTTCAGAAACCGGCATGTCGGTTTCGTGTTCCAGTTCCATCATCTGCTTCCGGAGTTCAGCGCGCTCGAGAATGCCGAGATGCCGATGCGCATCGCCCGGCGATCGGCGGCCGATCGTCACGAGCGTGCGTTTGGGCTGCTGCGCCGGGTTGGCCTCGAGGCCCGGCTCGATCACCGTCCGGGGATGCTGTCGGGAGGTGAGCAGCAGCGGGTCGCGATTGCCCGTGCGCTCGTCATGGAGCCGACCCTGCTCCTCGCGGACGAGCCGACCGGCGATCTCGATGAGCACACGGCCGACTCGCTCCACGAACTGCTGCGCGAAATGCACCGCGAGCGGGGCCTCACCTCCATCATCGCCACCCATAACCTACGGCTGGCCGCCGCGTGCGATCGCGTCCTGAGACTCGAAGAGGGAAGACTGAGGCCGGTTTCCTAGGTTCTACTGGGTTCTGCAACGTTCCACTGGGTTCTGCTAGGTTCGTTCTGGGTTCTGCCGGGTTCGTCGCGGTTGAATCGAGCCCGAACGAACCTCGCGGAACCCTGAACGAACCCCGCAGAACCTTGTAGCACCCAGCGGAACCCCGTAGAACCTATTTGGCGACAGCGAAAGGTGCAGACGCGATGACCGTGTCCCATTGCAGAACCAGCTTCCCTCCGGTGGGCGTCACGTCAGCGAAATTCCAGGTCAACTCGTCGACTGCCAGCGGGAACTTGTCGATCTTCATCGC
>JBKPNQ010000006.1:0-27415 GCA_046732715.1 Acidobacteriota bacterium
GGGAAGCTGATGGCGTACACCGAAAGCGGCGGTACAACACGTGGCGACGTCAAGGTCGCGGAACTCTCGAACGGCGCGACGGTCGCGTCGATTGAGACGCCGTTCGACGAAACCAACGGTGTGCTCTCGCCCGACGGCCGGCTGCTCGTGTATCAGTCCGACGAATCGGGCAGGTGGGAGATCTATCTGCTGAAGCTCGATGACCGTCAGCGGATTCCCGTATCGTCGTCTGGCGGTCGCGACCCGATGTGGTCGGCCAATGGCACTGCGCTGCTGTACCACGCCACGGGAGGAACGATGCGGATCGCGATTGACCCATCGGGTCACCCGCTCGGTGCCCCGATGGTCCTTGCCGCACCTCCAGATGCCACCGTCGTCGGGATCGCCGGCGATCGAATCCTCGCGCGTGTCGGTGGTGACACGCCGCCGGCACACGCGGTGCTCACGCTCGAATGGTCACGCGACCTGCAACGGATCCTGGGACCGCCTGCCACAACGCTGCCGCGGTGACCGATGCAGTTTCCCGCATCTACCCTACACAGTTCGTACTCAGCGCCTGCGTACTCGTTCGTGCAGCCCAATAGGTCGGTTGCAGAAAAGCGCGAATACTCCTGACTTCGCCCACGACCAGTCGTCTGGCATGGTCCACGCAAATCCAGACGATGCTAGGATGGAGGCGCGATGACGATCGAAGAGCTTCACGCTGAGATGCAGGCGGGGTTCGCGAAAATCGAGAACCGGTTCAAAAAACTTGAGGCCAAAATCAGAGCGGACATGAAGCGCCAACAAGAGGCCATCCGTACTCATTTCGACGTGATGGTCGAGAAAATGCAGGAATCCGTCAAACTCGTTGCCGAGGTCACTGGCCACCACGCGGTCCGCCTGGACGGCCATGAGAAGCGCGTCAAGCGTCTCGAAGGCCCACGGCGCACCTAAGCGTTCGATGGCTGCCGTTGCGGCGTGACTGCAGTCATCGCGGTTCTCTCCGAACACGATTGCCGATCGCTCGGCGGGCCAGGGACACAACATCGCCCACGGCTCCAAGGAGCATCGAGCACCCGACCGTGCCGACCATGGTGTGCGCTACTTTGGGTGTGTATTGCCGCGAATACGAGCCAGCGCCGCAGCCATCGAGCGAACCCGATCAGCCTGACTCGACGCCAGATTCCGAGTCTCTCCCGGATCCTGTTTCAGGTCGTACAACTGCGGCACGCTATCGTTACCGAGCTCGGTGTTCGTATTGGCGTTGACCTGCTGCTTGTTGTTGGGTTCGATGTACTTCCATGTGCCCTGACGCAATGACAACGCACCCGCTTCTTCGATAAGCTCGGTGCGACCTGTTTTCGACTTTCCAAGCAAAGCCTTCAGCACATCAGAGCTGTCGCGAAGATCGGCGATGGCAAGAGCCTGGCCGGTGAACTCTGCGAACGACGCCAGCAAGTCGATCTGGCAGACCAGCGCGCTCGACCTGCCGGTGCGGACGTGACCCGGCCACCGCACGACGAACGGCACCCGGGTGCCGCCTTCGAAGTTGCTGTACTTCCCGCCGCGATACGGACCGGCGGGCGTGTGGTTCCCCAGCTTCGCGACCGCGTCATCCTTGTACCCGTCGTCGACGACGGGGCCGTTGTCGCTCGTGAAGATGACCAGCGTGTTGTTCGTGAGCTGCAGCCGCTCGAGCGTGTTGAGGATCTCCCCGACCGACCAATCCGCCTCGACAATCGCATCGCCGCGCGGGCCCATCGTCGTCTTGCCCACGAAGCGCGGATTCGGCACGCGCGGGACGTGGGGATCGTGTGTGGCGAAGTAGAGAAAAAATGGCTGGTCCTTGTGCGCTTCGATGAATGACACGGCTCTGGAGGTGAAGACGTCCGCCATGTCTTCGTCCTTCCACAGCGCCGCCCGGCCGCCTGTCATGTAGCCGATGCGGCTGATGCCGTTGACGATCGTCTGATCGTGGCCGTGGCTGGGATGCATCTTCAAGAGCTCGGGATGATCCTTCCCCGTCGGCCAGTCGCCGACCGGCTGGGCGTAGCTGACGGTAATCGGATCGGCGGCGTCGAGCCCGGACGTGTGCTGATTCTCGATGTAGACCGTGGGCACGCGATCGCCGGTTGCGGCCATGATGAACGCCGAGTCGAATCCCACGGCGTTCGGCCCGGGCGAGACAGAGCCGTTCCACTCAGGGCCGCCCTCTGGTCCGAGGCCGAGATGCCACTTCCCGACAACGCCGGTCACATAGCCGGCTCGCTTCAGCATCGACGGTAACGTCGTCCGCGCTGGATCGATAATCAGCGCCGCATTGCCGGGGAGCACGCCGGTTCCAGGTTTGCGCCAGGCGTACTCACCGGTCAAGAGCGAGTACCGTGACGGCGTGCAGGTCGCCGCCGATGAGTGGGCATCGGTGAAACGCAGGCCGGCCTTCGCGAGCCGGTCGATATTCGGCGTCTGCAGCGCCGTCGCGCCGTACGAGGAGACGTCGCCATAGCCGAGATCGTCGGTCATGATCAGGACGATGTTCGGCCTGTCCTGAGCGAGAATGCTGGGTACCCAGAGGAGAAATACAGCGAAGACGGTTGCGACGCCGCGACGACGAATGGAAATCATCGGTTGACTCCCTCGCTCGAGATGACTTCCCGCACCACTGCTTGCGGCCGCTGGTTGATGGTCAGGAACATCCGCCCGAGATACTCGCCAATCAACCCGAGCATGACGAGCTGCGTGCCTGAAAAAATCAGGAATGCTGCCATCAGCCAGCCGAAGCCGTAACCAGGGCCGCGATTCACGAACCACAGCCAGAGCACCGCGAGAAATGCCACGAGCCCCAGCGCAGCTGTCGTAAGACCGGCGAACGTGGCCAATCGAAGCGGCAGCAGAGAGAAGTTCAGCCAGGCGCTCAGCCACAAACGCAGCAGGCGGCGCCAGGTGTAACCGCTCTGCCCCTGACGCCGGGGTTCGTGCGCGACGACCATGGAATCGAATCGTTGCGTGACCTGTAAGAGAAGTCCGTCGATGTAGGGATATGGGCCCGCATAGGTCATGACTTCGCGAGCCGCGAAGGCGGTGACGCACCGGAAACTCGACAGGTAGAAGCCCGATGGCTTGTCGAGCGCCCAATCGGTGAAGCGATTCGTGAGCCAGCTGCCGAAATTGCGAAAGGCCGAGTGTTGCTTGATTTCGTAATGGCCAAACACGACATCCGCTCCGGTTGCCTTCGCATGCTGCCACAGCCGGACAGCCTCGCGCGGCGGATTCTGTCCGTCGTCATCGAGATTGACGATGTGAACACCCCGCGCGTGACGCCAGCCGGTCAGCACGGCGTTGTGCTCGCCGAAGTTGCGTGCGTGATCGATGATGGTGAGCGGAACCCGCGAGGTGCGTGCCAGTTCCCGACAGACGGCCAGCGTGTTGTCCGACCCGCCATCGTTGACGAGGACGATCTCGTGGCCCCCTTCAATCTCCAGCTGCTCGATGTCGGCCACCAACGCGGCAATCGTTGGCCCGGCGTTGTACATCGGCACGACGAAGCTGAGTGCCGGCGTCACAGGAATGCTCGAGCAGCCTCGATGCGCTGCTCGATCGGAGGATGGCTATGAAACAGCCAGAGCGAGATCCTCGATGGCTGCTCCTCGGCCAGATTCTGGTTGCCAAGACGACGCATCGCCGAGATGAACGGCCCGGCATGGCCGGTGAGCGTCAACGCGTATCGATCGGCGCGGCGCTCGTTCCAGCGCGAGAGCGCGTTGACGAACGGTGTCGCCAGGACGCTCACGGCTCCGCCCACCAGCAGCAGCAGCGGCAGACCAGCGACATCGGCGGCGCGTTCCAGTCCCAGTCGTGGCCCCCACGCGTGAAGCGCAACCGCTGCCGCATAGAAGGCCACAACCAACAGGACCGATTCGGCAGCAAACCCGACCAGGATGTCGTGGTGGACGTGGTGGCCAATTTCATGGGCCAGAATCACCTCGATCTCATCGTCCGAATACTCGGCCAGCAGCGTGTCGGAAACAAGGATGCGACGGGTCGCCCCGGTGCCGACCAGTGCGGCGTTCGCGCGACGACTTTTTTCTCCCAGCGCCCACTCGTAGACTCCGAGCACCGGCACGCCGGCGCGCGTGGACAACGAGACCAGCCGGTTCCGCAGCGATTCACGCTCGAGCGGAGTAAACCGGTAGAACATCGGCAGCAGGACGACGGGCGCGATGCTCGCAAGGCCGGCAGTCGCCAGGACAAATGCGATCGCCGAGAACAGCCACCACCACGTGGGCGCGAGGCGCAGCGCCAGATACACGCCCTCGGCGGCGGCGACGCTGAGGATGAACCCAAGGCCGACAGCTTTGAGATGGTCGCGCAGCCAGCCGCCGAACCGCTCCAGCGACAGTCCGTAGCGGCGTTCGAGCGCGAGACCCTGGTACCACGACAGAGGGAAGGTGAGTGTCTCCTGGAGAAGAGCCAGGATCGCCACGTAAATGCCGATTGCCAACGCCGAGGACGGCGAATCCGGCGAGTGCGCGAGACGTCGGGCCACGTCGGCGATGAACGATGAGAATCCGGTCGCAAGGATCACCGCGAGCAGGACGGCCGTCATCGCAACGGACGCGACGGCAGATCGCCGCTTGAGCCGGTGATAGCGGACCGATTTATTCTCGTTCAATCTCAGTTACCAGTTGCCGGTCTCCAGTTGCCAGTTTAACAGCGCTGGAAACTGGGAACTGGAAACTGGAAACTATACCGTCAGTTCAATTGGACTGAGATCAGCTTCGAAACCCCGGGCTCTTCCATCGTCACGCCGTACAGCCGATCCGCGATCTCCATCGTCTTGCGGTTATGCGTGATCAGGATGAACTGGGTGTTCTCCTGCATGCCCTGCAGCATCTCGACGAACCGACCGATGTTCGCGTCGTCCAACGGCGCGTCGATTTCGTCGAGCAGGCAGAAGGGACTGGGGCGGTATTTGAAGATGGCGAACATCAACGCCATCGCGGTAAGGGCCTTTTCGCCGCCGGAGAGCAGTTGGACACTCTGGAGGCGCTTGCCCGGCGGCTGCGCAATGATGTCGATGCCGCTCTCGAGCTGATCGCTTTCGTCGAGCAGGATCAGGCCGGCGCGACCGCCACCGAAGAGGGTCGTGAACGTCTGCTCGAAGTTCTGATTGATGACGGTGAAGGCCTCCTTGAACCGCTCTTTCGTCGTCTTGTCGATCCGGCGGATCGCTTCTCCCGTTGCGGCAATCGAGTCAATCAAATCTTTCCGTTGCGCGGTCAGGAACGCGTGTCTGGACTCCAGGTCGTCGAACTGATCGATGGCCATCATGTTGACGGCGCCCATGCGCTCGATCTTGGTCCGGAGGTCGGTGACCATCTCGTCCGGCGTCATCGCGCGCGCAACCGGGGCCGCCGGCGGCTCGGTTTCGTCGGCAGCAGCGGCCGCCGCGGCTTCGTCGTCGATCTCGGCCGCCTCAGGCGCGTCATCCACAGGTTTCGGGCTGGCCAGGAGGCCCTGCCGCTCCAGCTCGGCGACTTCTGCGGCCACTTCGTCCAGCGATGCCTGGAGCGACTCGACACATGAAGCCGCAAGGTGTCCGAGATCGGATTCAGCGGTGGCCCGAGTGACGTCGAGCTGTGCCGCCTCGGATCGAACCGTCTCGAGGCTGCGCCTTGCCTCACGGATTCGGGCTTCAAATCCTTCGAAGTCTGCGCGCAGCGATTGAGATGCTTCGTCGGCCACGCGCACGTTGTCGCGGAGCTCGTCAAACGTGCGGAGACCTGCGTCCAGCTTCGCCTCTGACGTCGCGATTGACTCGAGGAGAGCGGCGCGGCGCGACGTGGTTCGTTGCAGGTCGTCGCGACGGGTGTTGATTCGCTCTTCCAGCTCCTTCGCGGACTCTTCGAGCCGCTGCACCTCGGACCCCAAGGCGCTCGATCGCTCGACCAGGGCGGCATGCGTCGCCTTCGCCTCCGACGTCCGCGCGGCCTGGATCTGCATCGCCTCACGCGCTTCGAACAGCCGGCGTTGTGCAGCATTGAGCTGATCGTCCGCCGTCAGCTGCTCCGCCTGGATGCGGGCAATGGACTCACGAGCTTCATCCTGCCGTGCGTCCTGGGCGCGAAGCTCCTCTTCCGCAGTTCGACGCTCGGTCGCAATCTGATCCTGCTTTCGCCGGATGCGTTCGATGGATTCCGCACCGGCGGCCGCCTGCAGATCGAATCCGACACTCGATTTCTCGAGCCGGTGAACCTCAGCCTGCAGCGACAGGATTGCGGACTCGAGTGACGCAATAGTCACGTCAAGCGACGCGGTTTCGGTCCGCAGGCGCTCGACCGCCGCGCCCTCGGTGTCGACGCGGTCACGGAGCTCCTTGATCTCACGACGAGTAGTGAGGATTCCGCGCGCCTCGGCGGGTGTTCCACCCTGGACGACGTGCGGTCCGCGAAAGACCTCGCCTTCGAGTGTCACGACGGCGGCGCTCGAGACGGCGGCGGCGCTCAAGGCCGCATGATAACCAGGCGCGATCCATGCCGTCGCAATCGCTCCACGGATGGCATCGGACGCCGGTCCTCTGACTTGAACCACATTGAGCAAGGGGGTCAGGTCCGGCGACGGGATTGCCACATCCGCCGCCGGCGCACCAGCACCCGCCACGAGAAAACCGACGCGGCCGGCATCGTGCTCGCGCACGAACTGCAGTCCGGCGGCCGCCGCTTCATGCGACGGGACGACGACGTGCTGGAGCAGATCGCCGAGATACGCCTCGACCGCTCGCTCGTAGCCGTTGTCGACGTCAAGGTAGTCGGCCACCGATCCCATCTGCGACACATTGCCATTCGACTCGGCCAGCACACGCCTGGCGCCGTCGCCGTATTCGGCACGCGCCGCGGCCAGTTCCTCAAGCGAGAGCAGACGGGCCTGGATACCGGCCAGATCGCGCTCGCGCGAACGAAGCTCAGTCAGTCGTGCGTCGCGATCGCCGCGCGCGCCGGCGAGCTCGGATTCTCGCGCTGCGCGATCGAGGCGAAGACCCTCCATCGATTCGACGGCACGGCGCATGGCAGCTTCGGCTTCGCTGCGCTCCGCGCTGGCCCGATCGATTTCGACATTGAGATCGGCGCGCTCGCTATCAAGGCGGCTGATCTGTTCCGCCATGCGCGTTCGCGCGGCGGCCGCATGTTCCATGGCATGGCGAAGGGCGGTGGCGGCGTTCACCGCTGCGAACACCTCGCTGCGCGCGGCCTCGACGTCGGCCTCGAGGCCCTCGATGTGCCGTTGAAGGTCCGCATACGCGGATTCCTCGCCCTGCAGCGTCTGGGCGGCCGCGTCGCGCTCCGCAACCGCGCGCGCCGCCGCCGAGCGCCTGGTTTCGAGTTCAGCGCGCGCAGGGTCCCGCCTGGCGTCGAGCGTCCCGATTTCGGCTTCAATTTCCGAGACGGTGACCGCCAGTGACTCGAGCTGTTGTTTGTCGAAGGCAATCTGTTGTTGCAGACGGCCGGTCTCGAGTTCGCTGGCGTGAGCCGCCTCGCGCGCCGCGGTCGTGCGGCTGTCCGCCTCCGTCAGCTCGAGCCGCAGCCGTTCGAGGGTCGCCTCGAGCTCCGCTACGTGTGCCGCCGCCGCCGTTTCGCGCGTCCTCGCATCTGAGAGTCGCTCACGTGCCGTTTCGATGGCCTGGCCGAGCAGTCGATACCGTTCGGCAAACTGCACTTTTTCCCAGCGTCGCAGTTCCTCTCGGAGCCTGCGGTACCGTCGCGCCTTGGCCGCCTGTCGCTTCAGCGCGCCGCGCTGCTTCTCGACTTCGTAGACGATGTCGTCGACGCGCGTGAGATTCTGCTGCGCGGCTTCAAGCTTGAGTTCGGCGGCGCGCCGGCGCGTCTTGTATTTCGTGACGCCTGCCGCTTCCTCGATCAACTGGCGGCGATCCGTCGGCCGCGCACTGAGGATCTGGCCGATCTTGCCCTGCTCGATGACCGCGTACGCCTTGACGCCAAGGCCCGCATCCATCAGCAGGTCCTGCACGTCCCGCAGTCGCACAGACTCTCCGTCGATCAGATACTCGCTTTCTCCCGATCGATACAGCCGCCGCATGACCTCGACGTCGCGAACGATGAGCGGCTCCTCCTCCGCGACGGCAACCGCCGACGCGCCAATCAACTCACCGTTGGCACCGACGAGCGCCTGGGGCCCGTTGGTATCCCGTGGCTGATTGCCCGGCACGCGCGACGCGACGCCGGCAAGCTTGAGCCGGACCTCCGCCGCTCCAGTCGGTTTCCGCGCATCGCTGCCGCCGAAGATCACGTCTTCCATGCGATCGCCGCGCAGGCTCTTCGCGCTTTGCTCACCGAGCACCCACGTCAACGCGTCAACGACATTGCTTTTGCCGCACCCGTTGGGCCCGACAATCGCAGTGACGCCATTATCGAAGGTGAGCTCGGAGCGATCTGGAAAACTCTTGAACCCGACAATCTCCAGACGTTGAAGCCGCATGCGGTTCAGTCCCTTCCCAAGGCTCGAAAAAAGAAAAGCCGCTCCTGGAGTCCGGCTGACAAGCCTTGACCCGGAAGCGGCTGGGTTCGCTTCGAAAATCGTTGTCTATTTTGGAGGCTGTGACGTGACGACAACAGACCGTACGGCCATGTCCACACCCCACCCAAAGCGGGATGGCCCCTGGACGCGGCGAACGGGCGTCAGTCTAACAGCCCCCATACCTAGGGGCAATACTAAAGTGCTACGCAAAATGTAGGGCCAAATGCCCTACGATATTGATCCGGGGGGCTTCGCCCCCGCGGACCCCCCGACACGCTCTCTCGCGAGCCGCTTCGCCGGCTCGCTCCGTTCGCGTGGCTCGCTTCGCTGCGCTCGCTCGCGTCTTCTTTCGCACCGCCTCCCGCCTACAAGACGATCAGTTGCCGCCCTTCGCGTTGCGCGTCGACTTGTTGGCCGCGAGCTCGATCAGGTGCTCGGCCTCGCCAAACTGCGCCAGCCCAAACTGGGCCTGCGGATCCTTCGCGATCAGGTTGCGTCGCGCTTCTTCCATTCCGAAGAGCGCCGAATCGATCTCGAAATGAATCATCGCGCGGATGAACGTGTCGTCCTTCGCGAAGTTCTCCTCGTCGATCTTGACCTTGCGGGCCGTGATCGTGGATTTGAAATCGGCGAGCATCTTGTCGTCGACGGTGAACCCGCGCGCGATCGGCTTCTTGTTCTTGTTCGCGTCACTCAACCGCGTGTCACCTTCCGCGCGGAACTGATCGGCGAAGTTCGCGAATTCCTGGCGCGCAAAGAGCAACCGCCCGAGGCGCGTGGGGTTGAAACCTTCCATACCGGCGCCGACGACGAACTTGTCCGGGTCGATGCCGCCGCCGCTGTAGACCTTGCGACCGGCGTCGGTGTACTTCAGATCCGCTGCCTTGTGCTGTCGTTCGCCTGATGTCTGATCGCGCAGCGTGTAGGTCAGGTACTCGTCGAAGGTGCCATCCCACGGTCGCTGAATCAGCCGGCCTGACGGTGTGTAGTAGCGTCCGGTCGTGACCGCCACACCCGCCTGTTCGCTGATCGGATAGACGGACTGGACCAGTGCCTTTCCAAATGTGGTTTCGCCGACAATGAGCGCGCGATCGTGATCCTGGAGCGCACCGCTGACGATTTCAGACGCGCTCGCGCTGTTGCGATTGACGAGCGTCACGATCGGCAGATGCGTGTAGTCGCTCTGCTCGGTTGCCAGATAGTTCTGGTTGGCGTTGGGCACGCGGCCCCGCGTGTAGACGATCATGTCGCCGCGAGGGAGGAACCGGTTGGCGATGCGGATCGCCTGATCGAGAGCACCGCCGGGGTTCTCGCGGAGATCGAACACGAGCCGCTTCATGCCGCTTGAACTGAGCTTCTGCAGCGCGTCTCCCAATTCGCGGTCGGACGTCTCCGTGAACTGATCCAGCTTCACGTAGCCGGTTTCCTTGTCGATCATGAACGCGGCGCGAACCGTGGTGATGTTCACTTCGTCGCGGACCACGTCCATGTTGATCAGGCCATCGTACCCGCGGCGCTTGATGCTGACGTTGACGAGGGTGCCCTTGGGCCCCTTGAGTTTCTTGACGGCCTGGTCGGTCGTCCAGCCCTTCATATCGAGATCGCCAACCTTCGAGAGGATGTCGCCGCGACGCAACCCTTTCTTGTAGGCTGGCGAGCCTTCGAAAATCGACATCACGGTGATGTCGCCATCAATCGACTGAATCGTGATCCCGAGGCCGTAGTACCGCCCCTCCTGTCGCTCACGCATCTGCGCGTACGACTTCGGATCGAAGAAGCTCGAATGCGGATCGAGCGTGTGCAGCATCCCGTCGATGGCGCTGTAGATCACGCGGTCGGCCGGGACGTCGTCCACGTACTCGCGATCGATGGCGTCGAGAGCGGCGGTGAACACCCGATACTGCTGCGTGACCTCGTCCTGACGTGCGAGCGCGCGGCTCCCGAACAGTCCGCCCGCCAGCGCCGACAACGCGATCGCAAGAACTGCCACCGGCAAGAAACGAGGATTTCGCATATTTCTGATCGTAACAGACGAAGTGCCGCTGCGGCAACGACTTCCGGCGATCCGTCGATGGTCGTTGTCCTTGACCCGCCGGAATGCCGTTCCTATAATGCAAGGTGGGCCCACGGGGCCCGAAACGACCGGTCGTTAACTCTCATAAATTCAAGGATTTCTATATGTTCGGTTCCATCGGGATGCCCGAGCTGATCATCATCTTCGTGATCGCGCTCATCATTTTCGGGCCCCGAAAGCTGCCCGAGCTGGGCCGTTCGCTCGGCAAAAGCATCAACGAATTCAAACGCGCCTCAAACGAGCTGAAGAACACCCTCGACGAGGAAATCCGGATCGAGGAGCAACGATCCGCCGAGAAACAGCGGCCGCCCGTCGAACCCGCACGTCCGCAGCCGGTCGATCCTCACCAACAAGACGACGACCAGAGTGTGCCGCGTCGCTCCGCCGGCGACGCCTAATCTTGCCCCATGGCGCTCGTGCCTTTCCCTGGCGCCGCGAAGCCGGCTCCAGAAGACGATGATCGTGACATCGACCTGATCGACGCCGGCGACGAAGACGCCGGCGCGAAGATGTCGTTTCTGGATCATCTCGATGAGCTCCGGAAACGACTGATCGCCTGTGTCTGGGGTCTTGTCATCGGCTGCGCGATCGCCTTCATCTTCGTCCGCCGTATTCAGGACTTCATCTGGCTGCCGCTCTACCACGACCTCCAGAACACGAGCGGCGTGAAGTTCATGTACACCTCCGGCTTCGAGCCCTTCATGTTGACCATGAAGATTGGCGCGCTCGCCGGATTGATGCTGTCCGTCCCCTTCATCCTGTATCAGCTGTGGCTGTTTATCGCGCCGGGGCTGTATTCGCATGAAAAGAAGATGGCCGTGCCGTTCGTGGTTTTCTGCACGACCTTCTTCGCGCTGGGGGCGATCTTCTCGCACTACGTGGCATTTCCATGGACCTGGAAGTTCTTCCTTGGCTGGCAGACTGAGTACATGGAGTTCCGGCCGTCGATCGGGGAAGCGTTCGGGCTGTACGTGAAGATGCTGCTCGGATTCGGCCTGATCTTTCAGATGCCGACGATCGTCTTCTTCCTTGCCCGTCTGGGCCTCGTGTCGGCCGGTTTCCTCCTGCGGCACACCAAATACGCCGTTTTGATCATCTTCATCATTGCCGCCGTCATCAGCCCCGGCACCGACGTCGTGTCGCAGTGCCTCATGGCAGGCCCCATGCTTGCGCTGTATGGAGTGAGCATTTTCGTGGCCTGGGCCTTTGCCAAACCGCGCAATTTTGCGTAAACATTGACGGCGCAGCGACATAGGTCTTTGGTCACATTGACGGCTTGTGCATCAAGCCGTACACTTGCTGTCCCTAGAGGTAGTTGGTGATGCAGAGTAGATTGCTCCAAACCGTTCCCCTGACGATTCTCCTGTCCGCTGCGGCAGCACCGGGTTTTGCGCAGTCGTCGGCCGGACAAACCACACCACCAGCCACAACATCGTCGGAGACCCGTCCCGCAACGACAACCAAGGATGGCGATACCGGGTTGTGGTTCGTGCCGACGGGCGAGATTGTCCCGGCGAAGAAGTATGCGGTGAGCGCGTATCGCGTGAATTTCGATCGCGATCAGGGCTTCACCGACGTGTCGGACTGGCCGGCCACGTTCGCGTTCGGCGCCGCGGATCGGGCCGAGATCTTCGGCGCGTGGACGCTGGTGCGGCGGGTCGACCGCGACGTGCGGCCGCTGTTCGTGGCGACGCAACCGGTGGCCGGCGGGCTGGTCAACGAAGCGCCGTTCATCCGGCAAGGCTGGTCGGATAATCAGCTCGGCGATCTGTGGATCGGCGCCAAGATCAACCTGACGTCGCAGTGGCGGCAGCAGCCGGCGGCGGTCGCGGTGCGCGGCCTGATCAAGCTGCCGACGGCGAAGACCGAGGACGAAGGGGTCGGCAGCGGGAAGATGGACTTCGCCTTCGACGGGATCGTCAGCAAGGAAATCAACCAGCGGGTGGAAGTGTCGGGCTATGGCGGGTTCATTTTCCGCGGCGACCCCGACGAGATCGATTTGTCCAACGGGCTGCGCTGGGGCTTCGGCGTCGGGCTGCCGACGCGGAAGAGTCTGCGGTTCACGGCGGAACTGCACGGGGAAAAATACCTGAGCGACACGCTGACGATCACCGCGCCGACGGTGTCGCCGCTGGTGGCCGAGGACGGCAGCCTCCCGCCGACGGTCACCAACCTGACCTCGCCGGTCAACGCCACCTTCGGGTTGACGTGGATCGGGAAGAACGGGGTGTTTGCGGGCGGTGGAATCGGCTGGAACCTGAACATGGACAGCCGCAGCAGTCTGATCAGCGGCATCGACGATCGGACGGGCGATGCGGCGGGCTGGCAATTCCGCGTGGGGTATCACCCCGGCGTGCGGGTCTACGTGCCGCCGCCGCCCCCACCGCCGCCGCCGCCGCCCGCGCCAGCCCCGCAGCACACCCTGACGGTGCGCGCGCAGTGCAACCCGTGCACGGTGGAAGTGGGCCAGGTCTCGACCGTGACCGCCACCGCCGTGGACTCGATCGGGTGCGCGGTGACGTATAGCTGGAGCGCGCCGACCGGCACGTTCTCGGATCGCACCGGACGGCAGACGCCGTGGACGGCGCCGCCGCAGCCGGGGACGGTACCGGTGACAGTGACGGTGACGTGCCCGCAGGACGGCAAGACGGCGAGCGATACGGTGAACATCCAGGTGACGGCGCGGCCGGTGCGGGAGTTCACGTTCGAAGACGTGCACTTCGACTTCGACCGGTATTCGCTGCGGCCGGAAGCGACGCGGACGCTGGACGAAGCGATTGCGACGCTGCAGGCGAATCCCGAGTTGAACATCGAAATCGAAGGGCACACGTGCAACATCGGGACGGCGGAATACAACCTGGCGCTCGGGGAACGGCGGGCCAACGCGGTGCGCGATTACCTGGCCAGCCGCGGGATTGGCGCCAACCGGCTGCGCACGGTGAGCTACGGCGAGGAACGACCGAAGTACGACAACGCCCGTGAAGAGACGCGGCGCCTCAACCGCCGCGCCGCCATGGTCGTCCGACTGACTCGCTAACGCTCGTCACTCGAAAGTGAAAAGTTAAAAGTTAAAAGTACCGACAGAGAACGGCAAGGGACAAGGGGAACTAGAATTCCTCTTGTCCCTTTCGTTTTGTACTTTTAACTTTTAACTTCTAACTTTTAACTTCTTACGTCCCCTGTGGTCATCAAAGCCTCTGCCGCGTCTGAGATCCGTCAGCTCCTCGCGGCGCTCGGCGGCACTGACGAAGTACGCCGCGAAGCAGCGATCGCACGCCTCGCGGTCATCGGCGACAGGGCCATTGATGGGCTGCACAAGGCGTACGCCGCCGCCTCGGACCGCGAAACCCGGGTGGCTGTGCTCCGTGCGCTGGAATCCACCGGCGACGGCCGCACCATCGCTATCGCGCGCCAAGCGATTGCCGAGGGCGGCGACGTGGCAGTCGCAGGCGCCGCCGCGCTCCGCGGGCTGCTCGATTCACCGCATGGTCCGACCTCAACGGACGCACTGGATGTTCTCGTCGCAACCGCTCTCGATCGCACATCCGACCGGATCGTGAGGCTTGCGGCGTTCGAGGCTTTACACGCGATTCCCGAAGGCGTCCGCGCACGGGTCGCTGAAGCGCTGCAGACCGATCCCGATGAACGGCTTAAAGCACGTGTCGCCGACGCATCGCACGGTGTCGCAACGGCGGACGATGTCTGGCAGGATGCGCTCGAGGGAAGGCTTCCGGATTCACCGGGCGTGTTGCGCGAGGCCGCAGCGACGCGCGCGGGCGCTGCGGCGTTGAGCGCGCTTCAAAAGATGGTCGACGCATGCCGGGTGCGCGAGGAAACCGTCCCTCGTACCAGGCGGGCTGAATGGCAAGCCCTCCGCGGCGCGCTTCACCAGGCGCTGGCGCTTCGAGGCAGCCGCATCGCCGTCTACGATCTCCGCGAGTCCCTGCAGGACACGAAAGCGCATCTGCCGACTTCGTTTCTTGCGGCCCTGCACGTGGTTGGCGATCAGTCCTGTTTGGAACCGCTCGCCACGGCCTACGCGCGCGCCGATCCCGCGGATGCGTGGTGGAGAGCCCAACTCGCAGCTGCCTTTCGAGCGATCGCCCGGCGCGAGCGCGTCACGCGCAGGCACGTCGTCATCAAACGCATCGCGGCGCGGTGGCCCGACGCGGCGCGCGACCTTACGGCGCCAGCGTGAACGTCCGGCGGCGCGGCGGGGTGATCGGCTCGAACAGCCGCGAGATTCGCTGCGCAAACTCCGATGCTGGCCAGGCCTTCCCATCGAGCCGGGGCACCTCCGCCTCCGCGCGCCTTGGATTCACAAATCAATATGCCTTTGCGAACCACGCCTCGCCCGCAGCCGCGCGGCCGCATTTCACGCACGAGCCCTGGACGTTCTCCGAGCCGAACGGGATGTTACGCAGAGTCGCCTGCGTCTCGGCCTTGATCTGCGCCTCACACTCGGCACTGCCGCACCAGGCGGCGATGACGAACCCGGGCCGCCCTTCCATCAACGCCTTGAATTCGTCGTACGTCGACACGCGCTTCGTGCGCTCCTGGCGGAACTGGACCGCGCGTTCGAACAGGTTCTTCTGGATGGTTTCGAGCAGCGTGACGATTTGCCCCGTCAGGCCGTCCATCGGCGTTGGCAGCTTTTCGCGCGTGTCGCGCCGCGCCAGCAGCACTTGCGACTTTTCAATATCCTTCGGCCCGATCTCGAGCCGCAGAGGCACGCCGCGCATTTCCCACTCGGCGAACTTCCAGCCCGGCGTATAGGCATCGCGATCGTCGAGCATCACGCGGATTCCCTGCCCCATCAGCTCGGCCTGAATCGCCCGCGCACGAGGCAGGACTGTCTCCTGCCAGTTGCCCCGAGCAATCGGAACAATCACCACCTGATAGGGCGCAATCCGCGGCGGCAGGATCAACCCGCTGTCGTCGCCGTGCGTCATGATCACGCCGCCGATGAGGCGCGTCGACACGCCCCACGAGGTCGTCCACGCGTGCTGCACCGTCTTGTCGCGACCCTGAAACTGGATCTCGAACGCCTTGGCGAAGTTCTGCCCGAGATTGTGCGATGTGCCAGCCTGCAGCGCGCGGCCATCGCCCATGAGCGCTTCGATCGAATACGTGCGCGACGCGCCGGCGAATTTCTCGCTGTCGCTCTTCTGCCCGTCGATCACCGGCATCGCCAGCTCGGTTTCGACGAATTCCTTGTAGATGCCGAGAATGCGCATCGTTTCGTCCTGCGCCTCGGCTTCAGTTTCGTGGGCCGTATGCCCTTCCTGCCACAGAAACTCTGTCGTCCTGAGAAATGGCCGCGTGACCTTTTCCCAGCGCACGACGTTGGCCCACTGATTGATCAGGACCGGCAGATCGCGCCACGACTTGATCCACTTCGAGTACATCGTCCCGACGATCACTTCCGACGTCGGCCGGACGATCAGGCGTTCCTCGAGATCCTCGTCGCCGCCCCGAGTGACCCAGGCGACCTGCGGAGCAAAGCCTTCGACATGCTCCGCCTCGCGCATCAACAGCGATTCAGGGATGAACAGCGGAAAGTAGGCGTTGACGTGTCCGGTGTCCTTGAAGCGCCGGTCGAGCCCGTGCTGAATCAGTTCCCAGATGGCATATCCGTACGGACGAATCGCCATGCAGCCCTTGACCGGCGTATAGTCGGCCAGCTCTGCCCGTCGAACCACATCGAGATACCAGCGCGAGAAGTCTTCCGACTGCGGAGTGATCTCTGTCACCAGCGCTTCTTTCGTGTCTTTCTCTTTCGTCTTCGCCGCCGTCTGTTCCGCCATTCCTGACCTTTCAAAGGAGCCGTGCACTATCCGGGATCCGGATCCGAGAGATCCGAGATCCGGGAGCCGACGAACCCGCAGAACCAGAACGAACCTCGTAGAACCCAGCAGAACCCGGTCGACCCTTGTAGAACCCTTTATTCGCGAGTCTCTCCGACCCGGCGCTTCCAGTGTACATCGTCGCGATCCGGGAAGTCCGCACGGTAGTGGCCGCCGCGGCTCTCCTCGCGCCGAAGCGCGGCGCGCGCGATCAACCTGCCCACCGTCAGGATGCTTGCCGTACGCCAGTCGTTCGCATCGAGCGCCTGATCGTCCTGGAGTCGCGCGTCCAGCTCCTGCCAGGCGGGCTCGAGAGCGGCCAGCGCGCGCGTCAGGCCGTCGCGATCCCTGAACAGGCCGACGTCCTGCCACATGACCCTCGACAACTCGACCGGATCAGCGGTCAGGCGGGTAGCGGCTTTCCTCGAGGACGTCGCCTGCGACCCACGCACGGGCTCGTTGCCTGATGCTGTTTCAAGTCTCATCGCCAGTCCCGCACGAGCGCCAAAGACCAGTCCTTCGAGCAGCGAGTTGCTGGCCAGTCGATTGGCACCATGAACACCGGTGCACGCGACCTCACCGGCGGCAAACAGGCCGGGAATGGTCGAACGCCCATCCAGATCGGTCCGCACCCCGCCCATGACGTAGTGCGCCGCGGGACCGACCGGAATGCGATCGCGGGCAAGGTCCAGCCCCGCTCGGCGGCAGGCTGCCGAAATCAGCGGAAACCTCGCGTGGACGAAGTCGCGGTCGAGTCGTTCCAGCGACAGGAACACCGGCTGGCCGGTCCGACGGCTCTCGCGGACGATAGCGCGCGAGACGCGATCGCGGGGCGCCAGATCTCCGGCAGCTTCGTATCGCGTCATGAACGCTTCGCCAGAGCCGTTCACCAGCCGGGCGCCTTCCCCTCGCAGCGCTTCGGACAACAGAAATCTCGGCTGGCCTTCGACCATCAAGGCGGTCGGGTGAAACTGCACGAACTCGAGATCGATTACCTCAGCCCCCGCCTCGAACGCCATCGCGATGCCGTCGCCGGTCGCCACCTGCGGGTTCGTGGTCTCGTGGTAAACCTGCCCGGCGCCACCGGTCGCGAGGAGTACGCGACGGGCGCGTGCGACCGCAAGCTGTCCATCCGTCGTCAGGCACCGCGCACCGACGCAGCATCCGTCTTCCATCACGAGAGCGACGACCCGCGCATGATCCTGCGTCGTCACACGCGGCAGTTGCGAGGCGCGATCCCAGAGGACTCGACCGATTTCACGGCCGGTGGCGTCGTGGGCGTGCAACACTCGCCGGGCGCTGTGCGCGGCCTCCATCGCGAGGGCGGGCTGTCCATCCGCCGCGCGGTCGAACCGGACGCCCCATGCCATCAATTCACGAACGAAGCGCGGCCCATCCTCGACAAGAACCTGAACCGCACGTGGATCGCAAAGGCCGTCGCCCGCCGCGATCGTATCGGCGGCATGCAGCTCGGGCGTGTCCCCTGCACCAACGGCCGCGGCGATGCCACCTTGCGCGTGACCGGTGTTGCCTTCCTCGGGGCCAGCTTTGGTCAGGATGAGCACATCGCCGTGTCCGGCGACTTCGTGGGCCGCGCGAAGCGCGGCGATGCCACTACCGATGATGAGAAAGTCCGAGCGAAGCTCCAAGCCGCTCCTGATGCTGTTATCCTACCATCCCAAAAGACGATGCGTTCCAAGCAACCACCGCAGGCCGATCCCATACGACTATCGGTGCGTACCTCGACCGGCAGGTACACGATCGAGATTGCCGCTGGATCGTCCAATCGGCTGCGCGAGATCCTGGATTCGACGCGCGTACCGCCGCGGCGCTTCATCGTGTCGAGTCAGACCGTGTGGCGATTCCACGGCGACGCGCTGCGCCGCATCGTCGACGACGAGCCGATCCTGCTGCCCGATGGGGAGCGCTACAAACAGCTGGCCACTGTCGGCCGCATCTACGATGCGCTCATCCGCGCGAGCGCCGATCGGTCAAGCGCGATCATCGCGATCGGCGGCGGAGTCACCGGCGACATCGCCGGGTTTGCGGCCGCCACGTATCTCCGTGGCATTCCGGTCGTACAGGTTCCGACGACGTTGCTGGCGCAGGTGGACAGCGCCGTGGGGGGCAAGGTGGGGGTGAATCATCCGATGGGCAAGAATCTCATCGGCGCATTTCATCCGCCGGCCGCCGTCGTCGTCGATCCGTCACTCCTGTCGACGCTGCCGCGCCGGGAATTTCGAGCCGGGCTGTACGAGGTCGTCAAGTACGGCGTGATCGCGAGCCGGCCCCTTTTCGATCGAACGGCCGCCGAGTTGACGCCGCTCTTCGCGCGCGAACCGGCCGCGCTCCTGCCCATCGTGTCCGAATCGTGCCGCATCAAGGCCGAGATCGTGGAACAGGACGAACGCGAATCCGGGATCAGGCGCACGCTGAATTTCGGCCACACGGCGGGCCACGCACTCGAGGCGGTCACGAAATACCGCCGGTTCCTGCATGGTGAAGCGGTTGCGTACGGGATGCTGGCAGCCGCGGAGTTGGCCGCCGCCCGCGGCGCGCTGCCAAAGGCCGATCGCGAGGCGCTGTCGGCGCACATCATGCAGATGGGGCCACTTCCTCCGGTCAGCGACCTCTCCGCCGCCGACATCGTCGAGGCTACGCGGCGCGACAAGAAGGTGATTGAGGGCCGCCTCCACTTCGTGCTGCCGACCAGGATTGGTGCCGCCACGACCGTCACCGACGTGTCAACACAGGAACTGACGCAGGCACTGCTGGCGATTGGACTCAAAGAGTGATCGCCATAGCACCAATCAGCGACCTGCGCCGTCACTGCGATCTCACTAAGAGCACACAGGAGAAAAGAGAAGGGAGAATTCTCCTTTCGACTTGCTCCTGTCGTCTCTTGATTTGATCGCGGCGTGATGATGGCTGTGGTTGATTGGGAAAGAGTGGCTCCTCGAGCAGCGGTTATTCGATACCGTGTTCTTTGAGTTTGATGAGCAGATTCTTGTAACTGATTTGCAGCAGCTCTGCCGCTCGCCCTCTGTTGTTTTCGGCTTCCCGCATCACTTCGCGGATCTTCAACTTTTCTACTTCCGACACGGCGCGCTTGGTGACGTCGGCGAGCGTGCCCGTCAGATCGACCTGCGACCAGGGATTGGGCGGCTCCTCCGCCGGTGATGCAGTGACGAACGCCAGATTGAGATGGCGCGGAAGGATTGAATCGCCATCGGCAAGGATCACGGCTCGCTCGATGCAGTTCTGCAGCTCACGAACGTTGCCCGGCCATCGATACGCCTGCAGCGCTTCGAGCGCCGCGGGCCCCAGCGTGAGCGACTTCTTCTTCAGATCGCGACAGAACCGATCGACGAAGTAACGCGCGAGGAGCGGAATGTCGTTGCCACGCTCGCGCAACGGCGGGACGGTGATGGGAAAAACCGACAGGCGGAAGTACAGGTCTTCCCGGAAGCGCCGGGCGGCGACCGCAGCACGAAGTCCGCGGTTAGTGGCCGCCACCAGCCGTACGTCCACAGTGACGAGCGCCGTGCCGCCCACCCGCTCGAATCGTCGTTCTTCGAGCGCGCGAAGAATCTTGGCCTGGAGCGCCAGCGGGAGATCGCCGATCTCGTCGAGGAACAACGTCCCGCGATGCGCCATCTCGAACTTGCCCGGCTTGCGCGACACCGCGCCGGTGAAGGCGCCCTTTTCATGACCGAACAGCTCGGTCTCGAGCAGTGTTTCCGGGATCGCGGCGCAGTTGATCGCGACAAACGGCGCGTCGGTTCGCGAGCTGAGCGCATGCAGCGATCGGGCGAAGAGCTCCTTGCCGGTGCCGCTTTCTCCCTCGATCAGAACCGTCGTATCCGTCGACGCCGCCCGCTGAAGCGAGGCGAACACCTTTCGCAGTGAGGCATCGTCGCCCACGAGCTGTGGTGCACCTCGGCGCACCGCCAGCTCCTCCTTCATCAGCAGGTTCTCGGTCACCAGCCGCCTCTGCTCGAGCGCACGCGACACGAGCAACAGCAGATGATCGGGATCGACGGGTTTCGCGAGAAAGTCGAGCGCCCCCTCCTTCATCGCCGTGACCGCATCCTCGATGCTGCCGTAAGCAGTCATGACGATCACCGGGACGTCTGCGTCGATCTCTTTTGACGCCCGAAGCACGCCGAAGCCATCGCCATTCGGCAGCCGCAAATCGGAAAGGACCAACGCCGGCTGCGATTGCTGAAGCGTCTTCACCGCCTCCGGCTGATCGCGCGCTTCGATGACCGCGTGCCCCTGACGCTCGAGGGCATGCCGCAACATCGTGCGAAGGGAATCCTTGTCTTCGACGATGAGGATCTGGGCGGGGGCGGGCACGCGCGCTTCAGTCTAGCATCAATGTGGTGAAGAATCCTCTGCTCCCTCCAGAAACTCCGTGAGCGCTCGGCACGCTGATCCGGCGCCGCGACGGCGCGCGATCGGATCGTCACGGCAATTCCCGCCACGCGATCAGACGAACATCGGTTCTCATGACTCCGGGCAGCCCCGCCGCGATCGCCTGCTCGCGCCGAAGAGTGGCCTCCACTTCTCGATGACCGCCGCGGATACCAAACGCGCTGGCGTGGACAACGATCACATCGTTCGTGTCGGTTGCCGGATCGCCATCCCGATCATCAGCATCGTCAGCCACCCAGACGGCGACGTAAGGCGGCGCGTTCGCAGCGGCGCCGATCATCTGGTTCATCGACGCGTGCCCGAATAGTCGCCACACCGGGCGGTCCGGCGTATTCGGATACAGCGTGTCGCTTTCCACCTGCTGTCTGGCGGTCAACTGCACGAGATCCAGCGCCGCTCCATCCGGCGCCCGCGCAACCGACAGTGCGTCGTTGAGATCGCTCGAACCCGACGTGCTTGCCGGCACAGTTCGCCAACTCGCGAGAAGCCGGAGCTCCCCGATCGTCCGCTCGATCCCTGCATCGGCCGCGTACAAGGCCTGCTGGGCCGCCGCGTGGTTCGCCGCGGTCGCGCTTTCGGTCGAGATGACCAGCGCGATGGCCGCAGCCAGAGTGCCGAGCAGCACCACGACCATCAACGTCGCAATCAGCGCGGCGCCGCGCTCTGACAGAGACAGCCGTTCCATTAGCGACACGTATCCTCCTTACCAGACCATGTTCCTCGGCATCACGTCGATCGTCGTCTCGAGATCGGGAACAATCGAGGCGCCGCCATTGGATATTCCTGCTGTCGCGAATCCACCTCCCCTTCCCCTGAATTCCGCTGATTCGGCCTCCACGCGAATCGTGACGGAGACGCGGCGAATGCGAAGCAGGTCGGCGTCGAATCGGTATGGGCTCTGCCCGCAAACCGGGCCGTCGGTCAGCAGCGCCGTGGTCAGCGGTTTGGGGGCCATGCCTCCCAGGTTGGCCAACAGCGAGACCGGTGGCGAGCCGGCATACGCGCAGTTGGAATCCCCCGGCGGTGGTGCCGCTACGGCGTCGGGCCGTGGATCCGCGTAGTACCCAAAGCGAAGGCTCACCACGTGGTCGACAAGCGGGACGTCAGACTGGGCACCGTCGTAGACCATGAGCCGCTTTCCTGAACGATCAAAGTAGTAGGTCCGCTGAACAACGACGGCAATCCGGGCGCGAGCGGAATACGCTCGCGACAGCGATGCGGTGGGGACCAGTGTGTTGGTCGCGGTATCGACGGAACTGACGGTGAACACCTCGTGCGGGCCGCCGGCTCCCACGGGCTCGTACACCAGAGCGTCGCTGCCGGCGACAAAACCGCAGGCGGATGCTGGACGACACCACGGGGCACTGGCATCGATCGCGATTGGCGATGCGGGCGACGCCATGGACGCAGCCACCGTGGTTTGTGCCCCATCGAGCGGCACGTAGATGACGCTGATGCGATCCGGCAGAAACGCAAGCTCCGGATCGGCCCCGGTGATACCGATCCGCGCCGGCACAATAGGAGGGAATATGGTCGCCAACGGCGCTCCGCCAGGCCCGCGAGATGGTCCGGCGCCTGCGAGCGCGATGTCGTGGCGCATCGATTCGAGTGCCACACGCAGCCGCTGGTAAAGATCCGCCCGCTCCGAGTGCACCGCGGCGGATTTGTGGGCCGACACCGCAAGCTGGAGGAGCACACCCAACAAGACGCAGGCGATTGCGGTTGCGATCAGCATCTCGATCAGGCCATAGCCGCACATACTTGCCGATCGATGATGCGGCCTCATCTTCTGGCCTCGATCGTGACGAGGCGGATCATGTCGGCGAGCGTCGCACTGTCTGGCCCTCGTGTGCCCGCCACGACTTCGAACACGAGCGTGTTGTCGGGATCGCTGGCGTGCGAACGAACCGCCCAGCGCCGGACGTAGACCGCCGTCGGGGGCGCAGACGGCCCGTGCCCGATCCAGCGTCCGCTCGCATCGAGATAGTCCACGTACCCGATGATGTTTGACGTGAGCGTACCGGCAGGCGACATCAGGAGTCCCGGGCCATCGTCGGTCGCCGGATCGTTGCTCAAGTCGGTCGTGACGTCGGAGTACGACATGCTGATCGCCGGACCGGCCGTGGTGACGTGCGTCCAGGCCAGCGATCGAAGCTGCTCCATCTTTTCCGTCGCGACCATGGTCGCCATCGTCCGGACATGTGACTGCCGGCTCGCATGCCACGCCATTGCCGCCAGGATGCTGGCGCCTGCGGCGACGGTTGCGATCAGGCCGGCTGCGATCACGACTTCGAGCAGCGCAAAGCCGCCGGCGTTCACGCGCTTCGATACGGAAAACATTCACCCTCGGGCGAAGAATCAGTGCAACGGGCGCTCCACCGGTGCCGTCAGATCGATTTGGCGAAAACCGGCGGGAAACGGCAGGTGGCTGTTGAAGGAATCAGTGAACGTTGCAGAACCTGCAATCGTGACCGGACTGCAGTGTTTCAGAAACCGCGGACCTGGTCGTCAGCGCAACCAGCCCGGCGGGACGTTAGCCCGCCGCGCCTCTTCTTCGATGTCGGCAATGTCCTTCTTGGCTTGCTCGATCTCGCCGGTCACGCGCTGCAACTCGGACAGCGCCTTGAGCCGGTCGTCGGACAGCTTCGCGCGTTGATAGGGATCGTCGCGGTTGACGACATCCGTCGTCAGGCCGTTGATCTGGCTCTGCAGGGCCGCGGCGAACGCCTCGGCTCTCCTCTGCGCTTCGCGCGCCTGGAGCACGCGATTACGCCACCAGCTCTCGTCCTTCTGATCCTCAGGCTTGGCTTCCGCGGGTTTGCTGTCCGCCTGGACGACCGCCGGTGACGGCACCGTCGATGCGATTGGCGGCGTGGCCGCCTTGGGAAGATCTTTGTCCGAGTAGACCTTGGTGGCCGTTCCTTTGAGCGCCTTCTTGCGCTCCTGCTCCTTCTGGGCCAGCTCCGCTAACGACGGCGGCGTCTGCGCAAGCGCCACGCCGGCTCGCAGGCAGAAGAACAGCCCGAGCCCCGTCGCCACGATCCGCTCAGATGCTTTCAGGCTCATAGTGCTTCAATGCGTGGCTGGCACTTTCGCCGGGAAAGTGCCTGGCACCTTTCAGTGTAACAGAGACAAAACCACTCCGACGTTTCGCCGCACGAAATCGAATCGATTCGAAAGGTGGCTGGCACTTTTCCGGGAAAGGCGCCAGCCACCTTTTTTGCGTTTTCAGAGCCGACCTGTGTCGGCCGATGCGGAGGAGGGCACCGGCGTTCCGGTCAGTTCCGCGATCCGCGCACGAACCTTATCGGCGTCTGGAGCCGCCGGGGACAGACGCAAATACTCCTGATACGCCGCCGCGGCTTCCGCCGACTTCTGCAGCCGCTCGTAGCTGATCGCCAGCGCCTTCCGGAACGACGCGTCGTCTGGCTGCAGCGTAACCGCCTTTTGATACTGGTCGACCGCGGCTGCGTCGTCGCCATTCTTGTGCAGCGAGAGCGCCAGATTGAACGTCGTCACGTAATCGTTGGGAAAGAGTTCCTGCGCGCGGCGGTAGCCCTGAATCGATTCGTCCAGTCGGCCAACCAGACCGAGCGCTCGCGCCAGATTGAACTGATACGCCCAGCGATCGGGCGCCAACGAAACGGCACGCGTCAAGTAGGGGATGGCGTCGGCGGAACGATTCATCTTCACCAGCACCTGTCCAAGATTGCTCAGCGAATCGGCGTCCTGCGGATTGCGCTCGATTGCGGCCTGGAACTTGGCTAATGACGCGGCCAGGTCTCCCGCTTCGTAGGCCATCGCCCCTTCGTCGGCGGCGTCGAGAAATGGACGATCGCGTCCGAGCTGTGGTTCCGGCGCCTGCGTCTGATTCGCCGTACTGGCCGCGTCACGCTTCGGTGAGGGGGCCGCGGCAACAGGCCTGGATGGCGAGGCCACCGGCGCAGCGTCGCGACGCCACCACAGGACCGCCAGCAGAAGCACGAAGCAGCCAACCATGACTCCGGTGGCTTTGAGCAGCTTTCGGCTATCGGCGGCAGCCTGCGCGGGATCCGGCAGTTTGATGAACGCGCGACACCGCGGACACCGGTCCCGTCCGGCACGAACCTTGGTGCCGCACTTCTCACAAATGATTGACTCTGCCACTAACGGATTTCCCGCCACGACAGGATGCGAACCCCAACCTGCCCGATGCCGTTGTTGAAGTCTTCCGGATCGCCGAACGCTTCAACTCGAGAGCCGTTCGCGCCGCTCGTTCCAGTGTAGAGATGCTGGTCGACGATGAACGGCGCCGTCGCGCGGCCGGCCATCGTCTTCGCAATCGGGCTCTCGTTGCTGTCAAGTTTGCCGTTATTGTTCGTGTCGTACGCCGCGCCGCCCACATAGGTCAGCGCGTAGAGGTTCGCATTGAAGTCCGCGCACGGCGTCGCCGCATTCTCCGTCGTCGTCGTGTAGAACACGATGTCGCCGGCAACCGACGGCGACGTTGATGGCCGCTCGCCCGTCGCCAGACCGTTTGTATTGGTGACTTTTGCCAGATCGACGGCGAACTTTTTGGTTGCGCCGGCGGCGGGAGCGTTGTCCTTCAAGCCGTACAACTTGAACGTGTCGACACCACCTGGCGCGCTACTGGGCAGCAGATCGCTACCAGTCGCGAAGAACATATAGATCTCCTTGGTGCCGACGAACAACAGCGCTGAGGATGCGTAAATTGGCTGGCCTGTATCGTACATCTCATTAGCGGTGATGCTGCCGGTGGCGTTGAAGTTGAATCTCCAGTACTTGCCATCGATGTCGCCCAGGTACGCCTTCGACACCGCGACCGATCCACTCTCACCAGCCGCCGTCGGGTCTGCCTGAAGCGCGTTCTTTCGACCGTTCGCGGCGAGGTCTCCAATAATGACGCACCCGTTGCCGGAGCCAAAGCCGCTCGAGATCGTCGCACATGTTGCGCCCGAGCTGTTGCCAAGCAGCAGTCCGGTATTCGCATCGAGGAGATACAAGGCACTCCCGGCCTTCGGCGCAGACGGGCCACGATTGGGAATCGACACCTCGATGTCCGGGAAGTAGCCAGACCCCAGGATGACCGCCGTCACGGATCGATCCGGGGCGAGCGCGCCGATCGCCGGATCGGACCACGAAAACCCGACGGTCTTTTCCGCGAACGTCGCCGAGGCTTTCAGGTCGCCATAGATACGCTGCTTGCCGCCAGCCGTTCCATCGAGAACGGTGAAGGTCGCGTTGTAGGTCGGGTCGAAGCTGTTGTAGTTGGGAAACGCCCACTTGAACACGATTGACTCGTTAGGCTGGTCGAACAGGCTCAGCATCGTACTGACCGCTGACAGACCATCCTGTGTAGGATCCAGCCCCATGCCCGCTTCGGTGACGTCGAACGTCTGGTAGAAGGTGCCTCCCGGCCCTTCGCCGATCAGCAGGAGGCTTCTCCACACCCCGCTCAACTTGACCTCGGCGAGCTTGGGTGAACTATCGACAAAGTAATCAAACAGGTCGACGCCTTGCCCGTCGCGGAATGTCTTCAGCTTCGGCAGGAGGTTATACGGGATGAATGCCCACACCTCGTACCCGGTCCGCGCGTCGATCGCGTGGATCATGCCGTCGTTCGCACCAACGAAAATCAGCGCCCGCCGGTCCTTATGGAGCCCTGCGAACGACGTCGCCGCATCGGCTCGTCCGTAATCGTCGTCTGGCGGCGGATCGAGCGAGGGCACGTCCATGATCGCCGGGGTCGATCCGATGATCGCGCCGATGCCCTGCGCCCGGATTGCCGTGATGAGCGCGGCCGTCGTCGCGTTGGTCCCCATGTGCGGCGCAAGCAGCGCCGCGTTCGCCGTCGTGAACGGGACCATGGAGCCTCCGCCGCTGCCGCTGGGAATGTACGTATAGATGTTGCGCATATTCGGATCCAGCGGGGTCCTGGCCTTGCCAGCCATTGATGGACGTCCGTCGAGATCCGGCCAGAGGCGCGTGCCATCATTCACGAATTTCCACCCGGTCGGCTTCGTTGCGTCCACGACCGGCTGGTACGTGCGGAACGCGCGCAACACACCATCAAAACCCGGCAGCGTGAAGCCACCGGTGAGCAGGAAATTGCTGCGCTGTTGAAGATCCTGGCCGCCGGGGCTGGCAGTGATGTCCGTGTTCGGCAGCGAGTTGCCGTTGGCGTCGCGGGCGTTCTTCAGGTTCACGGTTCCGACGATCGGGCTGACCGGCGAGAACTCGCTCGCGGTGCTCGTGTCGAAATCCGCGGATCGCGCAAACGCCTGCTGCACCGCGCGGTCAACCGCGGCTGTGACCTCGAAGGCCGTTGATGCGCTGAAGTAGAAGCCGCCACTGTTGGTGGCAATCGCCTGCAACGACGCGACGTCCGCGGCTGCCGGCTTGACCGCGATGACCGCGATCGGGACGCGCTTGGTCACGCCGCTCGCCGTCACCGACAGAAACGACGACGCGGTCGTCGAGGTGTTGTGCGAGCCGCTATACAACGCATCGCCGCTGTCCCTGCCGCCGGTGATGAGCACAACGA
>JBKPNQ010000007.1:0-9158 GCA_046732715.1 Acidobacteriota bacterium
CGCATGGGCTGTGGAAACGAGGCATTCCGATTGTTGGCGTTCCGAAGACCATCGACAACGACGTGGTCGAGACAGAAGCGAGCGTGGGATTCGACACGGCCGTGAGCATTGCGACCGAAGCGGTCGACAGGCTGCACGCCAGCGCAGAGGCACACCATCGGATCATGGTGGTAGAGGTGATGGGGCGCTATTCGGGATGGATCGCGCTGCATGCAGGCCTCGCCGGGGGCGCCGACGTGATCCTGATTCCCGAGATTCCCTACAACATCGAAATCGTCGCGCGGCACATTCTCGAGCGCGAACGCCTGGGGGCGCGGTTCAGCATCGTCGTTGCCGCGGAGGGAGCGAAATCGGTCGATGGACAGCACACCGTGCTTGAACCCGGTTCCGCGGCGGTGGCCGAGCGGCTCGGAGGGATCGGCGCGCGGCTGGCGGCGGCGCTCGAACGCGCGACCGGACGCGAAGCACGCAGTCTGTTGCTCGGTCATCTGCAGCGCGGCGGTGCACCGACAAGTGCCGATCGCCTTCTCGCGACCGGCTTTGGCGTGCGCGCGATGGAGCTGGTCGCGGACCGGCAGTTTGGCACGGTCGTCGCCTGGCGCCCTCCCGACTTCTGCACCGTGCCGTTGGACCGTGTCGTCGGCCGGATGAAACTGGTCCCGCCAGACTCCGCGTCGCTACGGGCCGCTTGCGGCGTCGGCATCACGTTCGGTAATGAGATCCGCAGCGACGCCGCCAATTCGGTCGACCAGGGAGTACGCGATGGAATGGACTCGATCGTTCGATGACGTCGCTCTGACGCCATCAGCAGCAACGATCTGACGCAGCTGATGCTCGGTGTCGATCGCGATTCCGAGCTCGTTGCGCACCTGTTCGACGAGCGGAACGATGCCGTGAAGCGGACGATCGCGCAGGTGATCCGAGCGGCACACGACGCCGCTCGGAAGATCGGAATCTGCGGCCGCACCGAGTGACGACCCCGAGTTCGCGACAATTCCTCGCCGCCGAGGGCGCTCGGCGCATTGGTGGACGCGCGAGTGTTCACCAAGCGTGACGGCGTCTATGGCAGGAACGTCCCACGACACGCTGTGCGGCCAACCACCCATCGTTTCGAGAAGACTAGATTACCGCCGATCCGGCAGCGGCGATCCATTTCAACCGCTTAGCACGGGCATCCTGATTGCGTACTGCCGTTCAGTATTGATGCAACAAGGAGGTCTCCCGTGCCATCCTCGCTCCGTCGTCCACGGCTCCCTTATCCCGGTCTTTTCATCGTGCCTCTCGCCGTCGCACTCGTTGCGTCGACGCCTGCTCCAGCCCGTGCCGACGTCTGCGTCACCATTGACGAAGCCCATGACACGTTCTCGCCGTCGGATCGTTCCGCCGCCCTGCTGATTCTGAAACGCCAATTCGAGCTGGCCGGCGAGCGTGTGGTCGAGCCGGGGTGCCAGCAGGCGTACGTCGTTTCACACGTGACGTTCGGAACCCGGATCATGATCACGCTTTCCGGCCCGAAGGGCCAGCGCGATGCCCCTGCGATCGGTATGGACGACGTGCCGGCTGTGTACAGCCAGATGGTCCGCTCGTTACTGCGAGGTGAGCCGATGGCGGCGGCGGGCGTGGTCGACCGCACCAATGTGACGGCGACACAGGCGGCCGCGCAAAACCGGATGCATTCCGATTCAGTCTGGTACGCGCGGCTCGGTTACGGCATGTATTTCGCCGACCAGTCGTATAGCGGGCCGGCGGTCGGCTTTCTCGGATACCGCCGAGAAGGGACTCGCTACGGAATCGACGTCTCCTTCCTGAACTTCCAGTACAAGTCGTCGGACCGGACGTACGACTACCCGTCACCGCAGGGCAGTTCCGGAATGACCGGGACGTGGCTGAAGCTCGAGGTTCTCCGCTACTTCGCTCCCGCCGCGGATCGGAGCCCGTACATCGGTGCCGGCCTGAGTTTGAGTAACACGAACCTGGATCACAACAACACGTATTGGGAAGGAAACGGGCTTCAGGGAGAGCTGACCGCCGGGTTCGAGATGGGTCGCGCCGGATCGATCCACATTCTCGTTCAAGGGGACGTCGGGCTTCCGTTTTATGAGCTGCGATCGACAACCTACACCTACGCGAGCGTGACTCCCTATGGGTATCAAACGAACGTGTCGCATCGGTACGTGCCGACGCTCACGGTCTCGCTAGGACTCGGGTGGCAGAAGGGAGGAGGCAAGTGAGCGGCGATTCGGGAGACCGATCTGGGCGGCACGGCCAGTGCTTGCGGTGCTGAGCATATGCGTATGGCATGGGCCGCATGGTTCGCGCTCGCGACGCTCGCCGGCATCGTCGTAGCCGTGCGAGTGGCGAGTGGGGGAATTGTGGCTGCCCGTTGACGCACGCCGCGCTCACGTCAGAGAGGAGTCCCCGATGGGATTCGTGGTCGAACGACTTCACGTCGCCGAAGCGGGGCTGGAACGTGAGATCAAAGATCGACGACGCCGGTGGCACTCTCGCAGCCACCGCGCGCGAGTGTGGTTCGACCGTGAGCTTCGAGAAATGCATCGGCGGCTCCGCCCGAGCATTCCTGCATATGTCCTCGAAGGCAACGTTCTCAATCTCCTGACCGCCCCAGTCCGCACAGCCGCTACCACCTTTTCTTCGACTACGGCGACGCGGACCGTTATCGGCGTGACCTCGTGCCCCTGCGTGACGCGTTGCGACCTTCCCTGTCTCGACCGGATCGGAACCAACCATCGCACCGCGATGTCGCATAGGGATCGCGACGTCCTTCTGACGTCGATCAGGATGGTTTCAATCGCACTGATGGAAAGCTTTCCGCAAGCCGAGAGAGTTTTGACGTTCCAAACGGGAGGGAGCAATGGCGAAGGTATCGACGAAGCGTGAAGCAGTCGTCACCGCAAGCGACCGGGTGCCCCGGGGCGTTACGCAACGGCGGACGATTGCCGACACCGAGATCGCCCGTCGCGCTTATGATCTGTATCTCGCGCGCGGCTGTGAACCCGGCCATGACGTGGAGGACTGGCTGCAGGCCCAACGCGAGCTGAAGGGTTCCGCTTCAGCAGAGTGAGGCTCCTGACGTTGGTTATCGAAAGCCGCTGCGCCGGGCGGTTCCGCACGGAACATGCGGAGCATCCAGCTGACGCGACGCTTGGGAAGAACCCGCGCGCGGTGAGGAGATTTTCGCGGTGAACTGCGCATGCGACGCGTCAACACAGCCGATTGCTGGCCACCGAGACGCTCGTGCCTGATCCTCGAGCCGCACGTCGCTTGCCCAGTACACCTGTGACGCTAAGTGCCGTTGTCTCAAGCTTGGTCGTTCAGCGAAACGATGAACCGGCGGCTCGTCTTCACGCCTCGTCAACAACGGCGTTCAGGACGCCGTGTCGGCGCTCGCGGATCCAGTTCGTCGCGGATGACAACAGAGCGGACCGGGGAACCGATGCGTCAAGACGGTGCCACCCGATCTCCCCGGTCTCTTGGCTGCGCTGCCTGCGAATGACCGTCGCATCCGCATCGGAGGCATCGTCGTGACGTTCGACGGTTCGCGCGATGAGCACGGACTCTGGCGCCTCGAGCCAAAGCCCGACGAACGGCGCGGAAGCGGCATCCGCGACCTGTTCAATGGCGCGCCGGTCGGCCGCCTGCGCGTACACCGCATCGACAATGACGCTATGGCCCGCGCGAAGCGCCAGTCCGGCATGTTCCGACAGCTGTGCGTACACGCGATCGGACACGGACGCTGTGTAGCCTTCCGGACCAAGTCGCTGCAACAGAGGAACGCCGCGCAAGCGCTTCCGCGTCTCGTCGCTGCGCAAGATGACCGCACCAGGGACGGCGCCGACCGACGGCGCGACGCTGAGCGCGAGAGTCGATTTCCCGGAGCCCGAGAAACCGCCAACCGCGACGAGACAAGGAGCTGGCGGATGCAGGAATTCCTCGGCCATTGCCAGATACTCCCGCGCCGTTCCCTCCAGCTCGCGGCGACGTTGCCCTTCTGCCTGGAGCTGTGCCGCCGTTGCGCTCGTCTTTGCACGAACAGCCGCTCTGCAGGACAGGAACAGCGGCAGCAGCGAGATGCCGTCGAAGTCTGCCATCTCGAACAGGTAACGGTTCCAAACCGCATTGGCATGACGTGGCAGCCTTCGGCGCCAGAGGTCCATCAGCAGAAAGGCGAGGTCGTAGAACACATCAGTGCAGGAAATCTCGTCGTTGAATTCGACACCGTCAAACAGCGTCGGTCGTCCATCCAACAACACGATGTTGCGCAGATGGAGATCACCGTGGCACTGCCGAACGAACCCCGATTCCCGACGCCGTTCGAGCGCCCCCGTCTGCCGTTCGAGCTCGCGACAGGCGTCGTCGGTCACCCGATGCGTCGCCGATGCATCCAGACAGGCTCTCCCGAACTCAGCGAATCCGGCAGCGTTCCCCTCGATGACCCACGACATGCCCGCGGCCCCGCCATGATCCAGGCGGTGCTCGGCGGAGCGGTGAAACTCGACGATCGCCGCAGCGAGTGGCGGCATGAGATCGATGTCGAGGCGGCCGACCGCTGCCAGCCGATCGAGCAAGGCCTCTTGCGGGAAGCGATTCATCTCGACGACCCAATCGACGGCCGTGCCGGTTCCTGCAAGGGCATACGATCCGTCGCTTTCTTGAGTAACAGCCATGACGCCGCGATAGAGCGTCGGCGCGGTCCGCCGATTGAGCCGAACTTCCGCCTCACACAGAAGGCGGCGGCGCTCGGAAGTGGAGAAGTCCAGGTAATCGAACCGTACGGCCCTTTTCAGTTTGTACGCCCGCTCACCCGCCAAAAAAACAATGGAGGCATGCGTCTCAATTCGTTCTACTGTCACGCCGCCGTGCGTCGACGGCGCGCCGAGGAACTCGATAGTAGCGGTTTGGTCTTCGGTGATCATCGATGTCGATTACGCATCAAGCTTGCCGTCGCAGAGCGGCCGCACAATGGCGCCAGCGCGATCACGTCGGCGGAGTCGCGAATCTGTCCTCGGAGCGGTGAATCTTCGACGACGCACCGTTAGTCGGCAACGAAATTCCGGAAACTGCCTAGGTGTCAGGCGAGCTGTCAGCTCTCTTCCGGATACGGCACATACTGCTGTGACGCGAGATGCCGGGTCATTTCATCGAAACGTGTCGATGTCGACATCGGCTTCCGGCACGGGGGTTGCTCATTCACGGTGGGACGGTGCAGCCGGATGGTGGTGGCCGATCTCCGCGGACTTGATTTCCGCACAAGACCTCCGAACTCCGTGAGTGCCGCCGGCTCAAAGGAGGCCATCATGCCAGGACTGCGCACGATTCGAAGGCCAGAGACCTGCCGTTGGGGCGTGCCGACGTGTTGGCCCAACCCGATGTCCGATCGCGACGACGACTTCAAGCCGTTTTGGACGTGTGAGCGCTTCGATACTGGCGTGACCGCAGCCGACTGCGCGCACTGCCCGGACTGGCTCCCCGAACCCGCGCGCCGTCCAGTCCAGACTCGTCGCCGCTAGGGTCAGAAGCGATAGATCCACCGCGATCCGCCAATGCGTCGTTCCAGACGAACGGGAGTCCGACTCCAAAGACGAAGCTTCCCGCCAACCGATCGGCGACCCCCAAAGTAAAGCGCAACGAACAGCGCGCGTCGGTCGACGGGTTGCGCAAGCAGCCCGTAGCCGTCATTGAGCCGAAGGCGGATCCGGGCAATTCAGGTTACGCCACTTGGGCGGGCTCGAGGTGTTCGACCGTCGCCTCCAGCAGAACGGGCGCCTTCAATGAATTCGCAATCAGGCAGCGCTGTTCGGCTTTCTGCAGTGCGCTGCGCGCGAGCTCATGATTCGTTCCGACGGGTACGCCGAGCCGCGCGCGGATCTGAAACCCGGTGAACTGGGGAGTGCGGTCCTGCCGCTCGAGCGTGCCGGTCACCTCACACCACAGGGATCCCCAGGACAAGTTGGCAGCACGCGCGATCCCTTGAAATGTGATGGCGAAGCAGTCTCCGACAGCGCCGACGAGCAAGGTCTCCGGAGACCAGCGGTCGCCGGGACCGCCAAACTCAGATGGCGGGGCGGACTGCAACATCGGCAAATCGGGAGCGCTCAGGTACGGATCGCGCTGCGGTGAATTGACGACAGTCACCACATACTCGTGCGGGAACGGTTTCATCGTAATTCTCCCGTCATTTACGACAGGCAATGTGAATGCCACGGTATGCGGACGCAATCACGCTTGGGACTGTCGTCGGTGATGAACGTCGAGACATGCGTCCTCCCCCCGATGTCAGAATTCCGGCTCCGGTGCCGGGGAATCGGCAACAACCGGCACGACGCGGCCTGGTGGAACGGGCGACGATTTGTTCTTTGCCGATCTTCGTGCCCGTCGCGCCGTCAGTCGGACCGCTACACCGGGCACGCTACTTGCGCTCGACACCCCAGTTGCAGCCTCGGTGGCCACGCACTGGAGACCGACAATGTCTGACACACAAACCGCGCCCGTGTTGGGCGACGTCAGTGACGGGTTCGACGTCGTGCGCGACGCATTCACCGAAAACTTCACTCGGCGCGGCGAACTCGGTGGTGCGTGCTGCGTGTACTACCGTGGCAGGAAGGTTGTCGATCTCTGGGGCGGCATCCGAAACAAAGCGACCGGGGAACCATGGGAACGAGACACGATGGTCATCGTCTATTCCGCCACCAAAGGGCTGGCGGCTATGGCGTTGGCGATCGCGCACTCGCGCGGATGGCTCGATTACGAAGCGCGGGTCGCAGCGTACTGGCCAGAGTTTGCGCAGCAGGGCAAAGGGCGCATCACGGTCCGCCAGCTCCTCGCCCACCAGGCAGGGCTCTTCGCCTTGAGCGAGCCGGTCGATCGCACGGTCGTCGCGGACCTCGATCGACTGGCGCTCATACTCGCCCAACAAAAGCCGGCATGGGAACCGGGAACTCGCCAGGCCTATCACGGCATCACGCTGGGGTACTACGAGAACGAGCTGCTGCGACGAATCGACCCGCAGCATCGCAGCATCGGACGGTTCTTCGACGACGAGATCGCATCGCCGCTCGGCCTTGACGTGTTCATTCGGCTCCCCGAAAACATCCCAAACTCGCGTCTGGCGACGATCTCACGGCCACGCGCGGTCGATATGTTGTTCGGGTTTCCGCTTCGCTTCACACTTCTCGCGCTGAATCCGCACGCCAACGTCGTGCGCGCGTTGAAAGGTTCAGAGTTCCCGCACGATGAAGAGCGCATCTACGCGCGCAACCTTGAAGTACCCGCCGGCGGCGGCGTCGGCACCGCTCGCGGCCTCGCGCAGGCATACGGCGTCTTCGCTACGGGCGGACGCGAGCTGCGGTTACGCTCACAGACGCTGGACTTGCTCGCCGCGCCAGCGATTCGACCGACGCGCGGCTTCCACGACGAGTGCCTCAAGGCGGACGTGCAATTCTCCCTCGGCTTCATGAAGCCGAGCCGCGTGTGGCCGTTCGGCAACCGAACGTCCTATGGATCACCCGGTTCCGGCGGCTCGCTGGGCTTTGCTGATCCCACTGCCGGTGTTGGATATGCCTATGTGACAAGTCAGATGGGGACCAGTCTGACCGGAGATCCGCGCGATGTCGCGCTGCGGGAGGCGCTCTACTCCGCCCTGGGATCTCGAGGCCTTGACACGGTTCGAGAACAAAAGGCGTCTTGAACCGTCACCACGGGCTTTTTGCGCTCGTGCGTGAAAGTGACGTCGAGAGATCTCATCGATAGGCAAATACTCGGCCGCAGCGACGAAACTTCGGCGGCCTGCCTGCGTGGCCTTAACCGCCGCGTTTTGGGGATTTCTTCCCACCGGCGTGCAAAAACTCCCGCACGAGACCGTTCCAATCCCGGCGCGCCACAGCTCTTGTCGCCCAATTTCGATCGTCGCAGCTGGCCCGTTCGTTGCTCGATCGGTCGTCAATCGAACGGGTTCCCTCATGACCACTCGCACCCTGCGCCCCGTGTACGTGGATCGCCTCCCGCCGTGCAACCATGCCTGCCCGGCCGGCGAAAACGTGCAGGCCTGGCTGTCGGAGGCGCAAGCGGGGCGGTACCGTGAGGCCTGGCAGATCATCGTCCGAGACAATCCCCTCCCAGCCGTGCACGGTCGCGTGTGCTACCACCCGTGCGAGGACGCGTGCAATCGAAAGGAGGTCGATGACGCCGTCAGCATTCACGCCGTGGAGCGCTTCCTCGGCGACCAGGCGTTAGAGCACGGCTGGACCATCACGTGCGATGCGCAACCTTCGGGCAGGCGCGTTTTGGTTGTCGGTGCAGGACCGAGCGGCCTTTCAGCCGCATGGCATCTGACGTTGCAGGGGCACCGGGTTGTCGTTTACGACGCCGGTCCTGTGGCAGGCGGCATGATGCACTTCGGAATTCCCAAGTACCGGCTTCCTCGACGCGTTCTCGATCGAGAGATCGAGCGCATCGCCGCGATGGGTGTCGAGATTGAGCTGAACCACAAGGTGGCCAATCTCCTCGAAGAAAAAATCGACGGTCAGTTCGACGCGGTGTTTCTGGCGGTCGGGGCACACCTGAGCAGACGGCTGGATATTCCGGCGCAGGACGCGGGGAGGATTTACGATGCGCTGGAATTCCTGAAAGCGATCGAGGGCAGCGGCGAGCCACCGCGACTTGGCCGCCGGGTCGGCATCTACGGTGGCGGCAACACCGCCATGGATGCGGCCCGTACGGCGCGCCGCCTCGGGGTCGAGCCCGTGATCATCTATCGGCGCACGCGTGCCGAGATGCCCGCGCATGACTTCGAGGCCGATGATGCCCTCAGCGAAGGCGTCAAGATTCATTGGCTCCGCACGATCAAGGACATCGGCGAGTCACACGTTCGTGTTGAGGTGATGCGACTCGACGACACGCGTTATCCGCAGCCGACAGGCGAATTCGAGACGCTGGAGATTGATTCACTCATTCTGGCGCTCGGACAGGATACCGATACGGCATTTCTTGGCGACGTCCCTGGGCTGGAGTTCAACAAGGACGGCACGGTGATTGTCGGGCCCGATCTGCAGACCGGCTACCCGGGTGTGTTCGCAGGCGGCGACATGGTGCCCTACGAACGCACGGTGACAACCGCGATTGGACATGGCAAGAAAGCCGCC
>JBKPNQ010000008.1:0-24700 GCA_046732715.1 Acidobacteriota bacterium
GGTTAGGCCTGGCGCGCCTTGAGCTCGGGGATCGAGCGGGAGCGGCCGCAGCCTTCCGTGAGTCGTTGCGGCTCGATCCACAACAAACCGACGTCGCTCGCATGCTTGCCGAAGTCCGTCAAGGCCGTGAGGACAAATCACCGCCGCGCCGGTAATTTCGGCCCGACGTGCGCTTTGGTGATGGCTGCTCCTCGAAGCGAGCGTCGCGTTGGGTTGGTCGTGAGCCCTGATTTCGGCGCGCGATTTGGCTCAGAAGGCCCAAAGCACGCGACCAAGTACGCAGAAACCGCCGAGAGGTCTGACCCCGGTCTGACCCCGGTCTGACCCCAGTCTGACCCCGGTCTGACCCCGGTCTGACCCCGGTCTGACCCCGGTCTGACCCCCGCGCGCTACTTCCGGCCGGTGGCAGTCGCGACCCAGGTATCAACGAGGGCCTGGGATGCGTAGCCGTGGGCCCGGTACGTATCGGCCAGGCGCGCCATTCGCACGCGATCGAGCTCGACGGTCTCAATCGCCTGATGACTGTCGAAGGCGTCGTAGAGCACGAGCAGTCCAACAGTCAGCGAGGTCTCGTCGTCGGTCTTGTTCTCGATGAGCTCGTCCAGTGTTTTCAGTCCCTCCACGCGTTGCCCTGAGAGCAGGGCCGAGACCGCCCATCGGCGTTTCAGTCCGGCATCGTCCGGCCAGCGCTCGCGGGCCTTCGTGAGATCGTCAACCGCGAGATCTCCTCGGCCCTGACGCAGTTGGGCGTCTGCAAGCATGACGTGCAGCGAGGCTGCGTCGCCTTCCTTGATAAGCGCCGTCCGCCAGATGGCGGCTGCTTCCTTGTCCTTTCCATTGGCGGCGAAGCTCGCGCCGAGATAGATCATTGGTGCATAGAAATCAAGCGAGCGGTTCATCGCGCTCCTGAACTCATTTGCCGCCGGTTCGAGCTTCTTCTGGTCAGTCTGGCTCTCGGACAGAAGCGTGAGCCCCTTCAGGAATCCTGCAACCGGGGCTGTCTTTGCCATTGAGTCGGGCACTTCCAGTCCCTTAAGCCCAGACGTGCGTGCCCGGTCGAGCAACTCTTTTACGCCCGGCGCACTCGCGTCTGGCCGGGCGGCGGCGCGTTCAAGGAATGGGTTGAGAACCTGAGGTGCCAGGACCTGGTCCACGCTGAAACCCGGCGCGGCGGCGATGGGCATGCGTGCAACCGGATGAGCGGCGCTAGGCTTGCTGATATTGCTATTGGACGCGAATGCCGACGACGCCCTCGGCGGCGGCGCCGCCTCGGTGAGCGCACCTGTCGCTCCAATCACCGTGATTTTGCGGCGGACTTCGCCGATTGGTTCATTTCCCGCCGTCACCTTCGCGCGCACGACGTAGGTGCCCGCAGGGAGCACTCGCATGTCGGCGACGCTTTGCACGACGGCCGATCCCTGACGCGTCGTTCGTGAGATCGCCGCAGCTGGACGAAGAAGGGCGGGGCCGTCGGCGGTTGACGCGATTTCAAACTCGACGTCAGCCGATTCGAGGCGTGTCGCGTCTCCTTCGAGGTCGAGCTCGAGCGCCAGCCGCTCATCCTGCCGGACCGAATCGAGCGCCAGATATGGCGTGTCGTTACGCGGAACCCGCACCAGTACAGGCCCCATTGCCGAGAGCGGTCCCAGCTGCGTGTTGCGTGCGTCCGCCCGATGGTCCACCGAGCCGACTCGTCCCCCGCTGTCCATGACCGCGACGCGGACGATGTAGGTGCCGGGTGGCACGGAGACGTTGGTCGAAAATGGCAGCGTCGCTTCATTCGAATGGGTCAGCGGCATGTCTCCGCCGGCCACTCGCTTTCCCATCAGATCGCTAATCAACATTCGAACTGTGGCGTCGCCGTTCTCGATGCGAGACGCCTCGCCTGAGATCATCAGCTTGAGCTTCGAGGGATTCTCGAAGTCGGGGGACACGTAGTTCGTCACGCGCAAACCGATCTCGGTGGCGGTGACGGGTCCCTCCATCGCCGATCCGAATCGGGCCGCCCAGTCGCGATCCTCGTAGGTGTGGACGTCGAACACCTCGCGCGCCCGCACCGTGGTGCCGGACCGCGTCACCTGGACTTTCATCCGCCGATCCTTCGCACCGACGTCGCTCGGATCCTTTTCAACCGCGACGCGATAGAAGCCCGAGGTTTCCCGGCCGAGCCGTTCGAATGCGGCCTCCGCGCCAACCTCGGCACGGAACGATCCGCCACCGGTCATTGCCGCCAGCGTCTCGAGCGGACCCGAATGGAGATAGCTGTCGGCGAGCGGCGTCGTCGTCATCAACCGCCGGTCGGCGGAGAACGTCGAGGTCGGGACATAGATGGTGAAAATGGTGGCGCGAGCCGCCGCCGCCTCCGACGCCACCATGTTCAATGTCGCCATCTCTTCGCGTTCGTCCATCGGCCAGCCGCCCGAGATCAGAATGACGGTCTTGTCGCCGCGCACCTGCGCCAGTGCGGCGAGAGACTGACGCAGCGCATGGATGCTCTGCATCGACGTCAGAGTGACGGATCGCCAGGTGCTCTCGGCCTGCATCTGGATTTCGCGGGTACAAGAGCCTGAACCGAACGCGCTGCTCGAGCTGGAGGTCCGGGGCGCAGGTGCCGGCGTTGCCGGCGCGGGTGCTGAACCGGGCGCGGGGGTCGACCCGCTGCTTTCGCCTCCCGACGGCGCTCCCCCTGACGGCTGTGGTTGCGGCGTCGCGACGGGTGACGACGTCGCACCGGGTGACGCGCTCGCCGCCCCGAAGCTTGCCGCCGCGGACGACCCTCCGCATTCGCGCTCCCCAACGTTGCGGAGCGCAATCATGTTGCGATTGGTGATGTCTCTCGCGTCCGCCAGGCTGCCGTACTCCCAACCGTTCAAGGGACGGCTCATCCCCGTGACCCTGTGAAGTCCTTCCTGCACCTTGTCGTGCGACCACGTGAACGTGATGTTCGGACCGACCGGCAGCAACGTCAGCGCCGTTCGATCCGAGAAGGTCAGGCGTGAAAAGAACGGTGTCGCGGCGGTCGTGACTCGCCGCGCACTTCCGAGGTCCAGCGTGTTCTGGTCCACGATGAACGCGTACAGCCGGCCGATCCCGGCTCCCTGGTTCGTGCTGATCGCGGCGCCGTCGTTCTGGACCGGGGTGGGGACAGGGATTGCGTCACGGTTGACGAAATCGACCGTGACCACCCGCCGTTGCTGACCGGCGACCGTCACGACGAAATCTGCGGGAGTCAGGCCGCGAATCGGCATACCTTGCTTGTCGACGACTCCAACATCAAGGCTGACGACTTCAACGCCGCTGCGGAACGATGGCGCCTGCTCGACTTGCGCCTGCTGCGCCGATACGACGGGCACTCCGCCCGACAGCAGCGCCGCTGCCGACGCGAGCGCGAGAATGCCGCCACCGCTGGCCCTTCGCATGATTACCTCCCCGGTCGTTTTGGTCCGTGAGGCCGGTATCCGTCCCGTGCCCTGATGTTGTATTTGCCGTTCTTGACGCGCACCTTGATATCCCGCCAGCTGTCGTCCTGCTTCTCGTTCGTCGACGAATACGACAGTACGTACTGGTTGGCAAGTTCGGCGACGATCTCGTCGAACACCGCGTTGAGATCCGAGGCGCGCTGCGGAAAGAACGCGCGTCCACCGGTCGCCCGGGCGTACTCCTCGAGCTTCTGCTTGAGGCTTGGCACGTTGGCGCCGCCGCCGAATCCGACGGTGTAGAGCATGGCGTCGCTCGCCTGGACGCGCGCAGTGGCCGCATCGCGCGACGTAATGCTATTGCGGTCGTCGCCGTCTGAGAAGATGACAATACCCTTCCGTCCCGCATCCCGGCTGACGAGATCGATGGCGCGGATCGTCGCGTCGTAGAGTGCGGTGCCTCCCCACGACGTCAGCAGATCGACGGCATCTTCGCGCGTCCGCTGGTCCTTCTCGCGTTCAACCGCGAGAAACGTGGTGTCGTTGAACCCGATGATCGTTGCCGCATCTGCGGGTCGGAGCTTGGACAGCAGCTGCTTGACCGCGATCTTCACATCGTCGAGCGCGTGTTCCATGCTGCCGCTGACGTCGATCGCCAGAACGAGATCGAGCGGAGCGTCTTCGCTGACCATGCTGACGATGTTCTGCTTGACCCCGTCCTCGGTGATCTCGAAGTCCTGCTGCTTCAGCCCGTGGACGAAATTTCCGCCGTGCGTGACGATGGCCTGAACCAGCACCGCGTCGGTCCGGACACTTTCGGTGAAGCCTGGATCGTGCGTGATGACGTTGTCCTTGAGCGTGCTGCCGTCGCCAAGGGTCGCGACCACGCGCACCTGGTGCTTGCGCACGATGTCGCCGGGATCAAACCAACAGACAAACGGCGGCTTTTCCACCGTGCAGGCAAGGACGCCATCCACGGTAAACATCACCGACTTGACGGTCGGGATCGCGGTCTGGGGCTGGACGCTCACTTCGAGCTTCGTCGATCCGCTGACGTCCGTGTCGCGATCCGGTGAGACGATCCTCATGGTCGTCGGCGCCTGCTGGCCGCTGACGACGATGGTCAGCGCGCCGGCGATCGCAGCCGATACAACGAGGATGCTTTTCACTGCCGCCCTCCAAGAGCCGCCGGCCACTCGAGCGCGTCGGGATCCTTTGACGCCGGCGTGTCTCCAAGCGGCACCAGCGGGCCGTCGATCGTGAGCAGCGCGAGGTACAGTTCCACGCGATCAGGCTTCAGGGACTGCACGAACTCGGCAAGTCCGCGACGATCGTCCGGGTCGCGGCTGGTGACGGAATTGACGAAGTCGAGCGTCGCAGCCAGGAGCACCGGTCCGAGGAGCGTCGCCGGCATATGCAGCTCGCCGAGCAGCTCCGCCAGCCGCAGATTGAGGTCGGGGAACGCGCTCGCGGCCATCCCCGTGTTCCATCGGCCCGCGAAGAGTTCCCACGGACGCGGCGCCAGCACCTGCAGGCACAAACACCCGAGTCGCGAGCCGGCCGGTACGCCCCACGCGTCGAGCGCCGCGGGCACGACATCGCCGGCTCCCAGCCAGAAGAGTTCGCCGGGCGAGAGGAACGCCTCGAGCCGCTTTTGATCGTGAGTCACGATCCACGACAGCAGCGTTTCTCGTTGCGCGCTGAGACCGGCGACGTCGCTGAGCGCGCGCACGTCGGCGGACGTCCGCACGGCATTCAGTCGGGTGCGTCCATTGCGGATGGCGATGGCAATCGCATCGCGATCCCGATCGGTCAGCAAGGTGGGGCGGAGCAGCGCAGTCGTGTCGATGAAGACGCGTCGATCGACTTCGTTCAAGGTGGGCCTGCGCGGCGGGAATTTCGACGACAGCTTCATCAGCGAAAAGTCCGCAAGCGTGACATCCAGCCCGAGAATCGATCCGACGACGCGCCATCGCTGGGTGAAGTCGATACCGGCGATCGGGAAGCGCCAGGCGGCCCCACGGCCACCGCCTGCGCCGCGAACCCCGAAGTCGTGTCGGCTCGCGGCTTCCGGTGCCGGGATGGACATGCCGTCGCGCGGGCCGAGCGCCGCTGCGTAGGCCCACTCCAGCAATCCTCGCGCGGTGAGCTCGTCCGCGAACAGGCGAAGAGCGGAGACGAGCCGCGATGCGCCCCGAACGTCGCCGGTCGTTGCCGCTTTTTTCAAGCTGGTCGCGATTTCGCGATAGCTGGTGAGCACACCGCCTGCCGGTTCGTCGGCGCTGGGGGTGGCGTCGCGATGCCAGAGCCGGTCGAACGCTTCCGAGTGCTGTCGAATCGACTCGCGTGTGAGTCCTTGATCCGCAAGCGCATCCGCTATGGCGATGGTCGCCCACGCCGACGACAGATACGGACGGGACGCTTGCCCCTGCGAGTTCGTGATCCGCACCGCTTCGGCCCGTGCCAGATCCACCCGATACCGCGTGCCCTCCCAGTCCACCAGGCGAGGCGGGCCCGTGGACGCACCGGCGAGCAGGCGCAACGCATCTTCTTCGATTGGTCCGGCAGCGCTTTCGTACACTGGGTCGATGGAGCCGTCGGCAGGCGATGCGGCAGTCGTTGCTCTTTGCGCCGACCCTCCGTCTGTGCTCAGCCAACCGGCAAGCCACGTCACCAGGCGGCCCGCATACTCGCCACGCTCGTCGGTCTCGATCGCGGCCAGCGAAGAGACGAGCCTGCTGACGACGTCGGCGGTCAGGCTGCCTCGGGAGGCGGCGCGGGTAATCAGGGCCAGCGCTCCCTGATATTGCGTAATGGCGAGCGACGCGCGCGCCTCGTCTTCAATGGCGGACAGCGTCGCGGCGCGACGCGCGGCCGCCGCAAATACCGGGATCTCCTGAACGCCAGCGCGCTCGAGCGACATGATCAATGCCGGATACACGACCGACGCCCGAATCGCATCCAGCGCGTCACGTGACCCCTCTTTGGTCACGCCGGCCGAATGGCGGGAAGCAAAAAGGACCATCATGAAGTGCCGCCGCGACTCCGACTGATCGCCCTTGAATACCTGCTCACATATCCATTCGAATTCAGGCGGCTGGTCCCATGTGATGGTGGAAGCCTGCGCGCGCGCGGACTTTCCCGGCGCTTCAGGAGTCTCAGCGAAGACGGCGCTCCAGAACCCGCGCGTTCCGGGTACCGACAGGCTCGAGTTGCCTTGTGCGCTCAGTTGCAAAACGAGGAGCGCCGGGTCGTAGGCGGGGCGCGTAAAGACGCGTTGTTCGAGCGCGCGTCCGGTCCACACTCTTTCATACACGGAGTAGAGGCGGTGTGCCGCCTCGGCACGTTTGGATGCGTCAGCTGCGCCGAGGTTGAGGGCGATCTGAATCTGGTTCGGCGTGAGCTGTGCCATCGAGCCAAAAAAATAGGCGAGGCGGCCGTCATCAGCACCGATCAGCGAGCGCAAAAAGTCGGTTGTTTCCGAGGGACGCTTTCCCACGAGCGCCTGCCATACCGGGTCGGCGGCCGGTCCGCCCGGCAGGCGCGCGCCGGCCGACGTGACGCGGAATCCAGGCGCAACGATCATGAAGCTCGCCGCGCGGCGTGATGTGATCTCGGAGATGAGCGACGGCTGACCGGCGATCCACGCCCGCGTCTCGTCGTCGAGCGACAGCAGGCCGATGTAGAACAGCGCGGCATTCCGCGATTGCAGGATGGCGCTCACGAGCGTGTCGAGTCTCGCCTGCCCGCGGAAGACGTTATCAATCCAGATCTTGGGCGTCAGCGGCAGTGGAACCGTCTCGGCGGTTCCCTTTGCGGGATCCATCGCGGCCAGCAGGCGGCGCAGTACGGGTTCGCGGGTATCGCCTCTCACACCGAGCGGTGTGTCGTACAACCGGCGAATGAACTCGGCGAGGAACTGGGCGCGGTCGGGGGCCGCACTATCGCCGACCGCGGCAAGGGCCGTGCGAAGTCCGCCCGGCAGCGGAATCTCCGAAACCGTGTCCGGACGGGCAGCGACCTGCCCCAAGGCCGGCGTGACGAGCACGAACACGCCTAAAAAGACGGCGTGGAAAGCCGCAAAGAGTGCAATGCGCAGCACGTGCCGCTCCGTTCGGCGCTATTCTGCCCCCGAAAAGGTCAAAAAGCGAAGGGCAATCAGCGACTCATCAGAAATCCCTCAGAAAGACCATTCAATTCCAATAAGCGGCGCAACGCGATCGGCCAGACCCTTGTCGCCGACGTTGAAACGCATGTTGAAATTGACCAGAAGCCGCGATGCCACGTTGGCCTTGAAGCCGAGTGATGCGTCGGTGACCCAGTACGAATCAGAGCTGAAACGGATATCCGGCAAGTCGGCGCTTCCGGCCTGACCGGTCGCGTGCAGCGTGTAAACGCTCAGTCGCGGGGAATTCAGCACGCGCTGGCCGAGAATGTCAAAAACCATGCTGAATTTTGGATTCACCGCGACATCGCTGCCGAGCGCGTACTGGAACTGATCGGGGAGGCTGGCTTCCGTCCCGCTGCGCACGTCGCCGGCGAGCACGCTCTTGCCATTCCACTGATACGCGATGTTCGCGTGTGGCGCGAACGGACCCGAGGTCCCGGACACGGCCGCGAACGGCCGCAGTCCCATCGCGCCGGTTCCGAGCAGGTTCAACTCGTCGCCGGTCGGGATTCTCACGTCGAGGCCGGCAGCGAGCGCGCGGCTGCCTTCGCGGATCAGCATCGCTTTCGTGCGCAGCACGAGATCGCCCAGGCCACTTGCCGAGTCTTCGGAGAAGTACTGACGTGTGGATCCGAACCCCCCGAGCGCGGCTTCATCCTTGAAGTAATGCACTTGAAGGTTGCTGCCGGTCCCGAGGCGCAGAATCCTGGCGTTCGACAGCAGCGACAGGCTGGTATTGACCATCGGGACCGCGAGCGACAGATCGATGCGGCTGGTCAACCCATAGGTCACCGCACCGGAGAACTGATTGACCGTGGCCTCGATGGTGTTCGCCGTCGAGACGACGTCGGCGCGCCCGCCGCCCAGTTCGAATGAATCATGCCTGAAGACGGCGGGGATGTTCGAAAGCGACACGCCATCGAGATGATCGAATGAGAAGTACTGATTGGAAAAACCGAACGCCAGACGTCCGCGCCCGATGGTCTCTGCGCGATCCGAGAGGATCGGACCGAAGCTGCGCGTCGACCGCACGAACGTGCCGGTCGTCGAGTCGAATTCATAGGTGAAGCCGGACGCGGGAGACGGCAGCGGTACCGCCGTGAGCTGGCCCGTCAAGGCGATGTTGACAAGGCGGAAGTCCGATTGGAATGCGCTGTTGAAGTGCGCCGCGTGGTTGCTTCCATCCAGTTGCACGTCGTCGCTGCTCAGCACGAGACCGTTCGGACCGTAAATGTCCTCGAACAGCGTGGCGAGCGAGGACGCCTTGGTTTGCGCGCTTGCCTGTACGGCCGAGAGGCACCAGCACACCGCCACCATCAACGCAAGTCTTCGCATCGTGAGTCCTTTCCGAAATATTTCCCGGCCGGTTCAACGTCGGACGTCGAATCGCAGGTGTTCGATCACCCACGAAGTCCCGCTGCGCCGGACCTCCATGGTCGCATTCGATTGCGATTGCAGCCGCTGGCCTTCCTTGATCACTTCGTAGTGACGGATGAAGGTGACGGTCCCGGTATCGGTGCTCGCGGCAATTCGCGGATTGAGGATGTCGAGGTTGATGCTGGTCGCGAGACGAAACTCTTCGCGCAGCGCCTCCTGCTCCCTGGCCGACATACCCGGCCAGATGCGCTTGACCGCCTCGAGGCTGCGCCCTTCGATCGCCGCCTTGTAGCGGTTGATCAGGTCGGTGATCGCGGCGTCACGCGCGGCGGCGATCGCTTCAGGACTTGGCTGTGGCGCGGCCGGCGTCGGTGCGACGGTCGTCGTCGGAGCCACCGTTGTCGTCGGCGGCGGTGGTGTCGGAGCTGGGGCCGGTGCCGACTCTACCACCGGCGGCGCCGGTGCCGGCACTCGCGCGGGCTCGCGATTCTCGGCTTGCGGCGATGTCGCCGGAGTCGGAGGGAGCGCGGCAGTTCCCGCTCGCTCACGGCCGAGGTTGTCAGCGCGTGCGGCCGCTTCACGACGCGTGATTTCGTTGTGCACTGACGTCTCAGCGCCGTGATACGCACCGCTCGCCTCGATGAACTTGAGGGTCGCTTCGCCCAGCCGTCCCGCATCAAAGAGCCGTTGCGCATCGCGCTCGACGTTGACCGCCGCCGAATACTGCGCCGACGCGAGACGTTGGGCTCCGACCGCCCGTGCGGCGTTGCGGGCGCGGGCCGCTTGGGTTCGCGCCTCGTCCGCGCCGCGACCGCGCGACCGCGCGTTCGCGTCCTGCATGATCTGCAGCGCTTCACCGTTGCCAGGCGCCTCATTGAGGACGGCGCCCGCGGCGCGGACCGCTTCCTCGTACTGTCCCGACGCCATCGACGTGCGTGCTCGTTTCAGCCCGTCATTGATCTTCGCTTCCGATGCACGCGCGCGGTCGCGAAGCTGGCGGGCTGCTTCGTTGCCGGGATCGCGCGCGAGCACCGCTTCGGCCGTCCGCGCCGCGACGTCGAAGTCTTCGGCTTCGACAGCCGTCAACGCCGTCTTCATCAGGTCGCCCGTCGTCGGGGACGCAACCGCTGGAGCCGCGGGTGCTGCCACGGTTTGCTGAGGCGCCAGGCCCGAGTTCGATTGACTCGCCTTCCACACCGCGACCGCGGCGATCACCAGCGCAACGATCGCGGTGACGGGAATCCAGGCCCGGAACAGCGACGGCGCGGTCGTCGTCGAGCCCGGCGGTCCCCATGCTGGCGGCCCGCTCGGTGCCGCCGTGGTCGGCGCCGACGGAGACGGCGTCGGCGTCGCCACCGGCGGCAACGGAACGGCGGGCGTTACCTCATACGGCCGGTCGGACGGCGTGCGCAACATCGCCGGCGCCACTCGTCCGGTGGCCGGAGAATCCATGCCCGCCAGCTGCTGTCTGAATACCGCGAGATCGAGCAGCATCTCGTTCATGTGCTGATAGCGTTCATCGCGCGGCTTCGCGAGCGCGCGGTCGACGATGCGCACCAGCTCGATCGGAATCGCTGGATCGATTTGCTGCAGCGGTTCGGGAATCTCCTGCAGGATCTTGTAGAGCGTGGCCGCGAACGAATCAGAATCGAACGCGCGGCGGCCGCTCAGGAGCTCGTAGACGACCACCGCCGTCGAAAAGATATCGGCCCGGTGATCGATGCGCTCGCCACGCACCTGCTCGGGCGCCATGTAGTTCACGGTGCCCATCATCATGTTGCTGCGCGTCAGCTCTGAGGTGACGAGTCGCGCCAGGCCGAAGTCGAGGATCTTGACCGCCCCCGAGTCAGTAATGAAGATGTTCGCGGGCTTGATGTCGCGATGGACGATGCCGTGGCTGTGGGCGTACTCGAGCCCCTCGCAGATCTCGGTGGCGATGTCGACGCGGCGTCGCAGGCTCATTCGCTGAGGCGAGGCCATCCGCTGCAGCAGATCCTGTCCGTGCAAATACTCCATCGCCAGGTACGGCTGCCCCTCGTGCTCGCCGAGATCGTGAATCGTGATGATGTTCTTGTGTGAGAGCTGCCCGGCCGCTCGAGCTTCGCGGAAGAATCGTTCGCGCAGTTCGTCGTTCTGGTCGATGGTTGCCGAGATCACCTTGACGGCGACGGTGCGCTCGAGCAACGTGTCATGCGCGCGGTAGACCGCGCCCATGCCACCCTGACCCAGTTTTTCGACAAGCTCGTAGCGGCCGATGTTCTGCATGAAAAGGGGTGTGCCCGTTGCAGTCCCAGGCGAGGTAACGCTGGATGATAACAGCGGGTGACTGGCACTCACAAGCGCCAACCAGGTGCATGGCCAGGGACCTGAGTACCCGCGATCAGGACGGGAGCATCGTCCCGAAGGCGAGGCAGATCAAGGCGTTGGCGGTGGCCATGAAGAAGTCGTCGGTCCCTCGCGGGGAGAACAGTTCGGTGAGGGTGCTCGCCATCGCAATGACGATCGCCAGGCCGATCCAGGCTGGCGGCAGCCCTTGCCCGACGACAATCCAGAGGCAGAAGATCAGGGCGGCGGCGAACCCGCTGATCGTGCCGCCAATCGACTTACGGTTGACGTCGCCGATGCCCCGCACGCGGAGCGTCTGCTTGCCAAACAGTGCGCCGCCAACCTCCGACATCGCGTCGGTCACCAGATAGGCACCCCAGATGAGAGCGAAAACCGTCGCAAAGCGATGGGGTGGAAAAACCGTCGCCAGCCGTCCGCCAATCGGCACCATCACAAACTTGAACGCCGTCCACAGTGTCGTGATCAGCAGACAGTTCGCGCGAGCCAGCACGCCGTCCATGACCCGGGACTGCGGTCCGTAGAATGCGGCGGCGAGCAAACCGTCGGCGTAGTAGAACGCGAGGAAGACCCAGCTCGTGATCACCGCGTCGGCGAGGCTGTCATGGAGGAAGAGCGTTGCGAAATCCGGCGACGGCTCGGCAACCACCCGCACGTACAGAAAGTAGAATCCGGACGCCGCGAGTGTAATGAACCGACCGCGACGGCCGATCATGTCGGCGATGCGGATTCGACGCTCCGAGTAGCGCGAGGTGAACGACGCGACGTCGAATGGTTCGCGCATGCGCGACGAGAACGCCTGCCGCCGCTCGGCTTTGGTGAATCCGACGAAATACTTCAACAGCAGCGTCTTGATTCCCCACCAGATGAACCCCCAGAGGACGTAAAAGAAGAAGATGGCCCCGACGATTTGACCGATGACCTCCCGGGTGATGGTGTATCGCTGGAAGAACCCGCCGGTTCCTTTCGTGACGAATGCGAACAGCCAGAAGACCGTGAGCGCACTGTTGAACATCAGCGCGCCGAGGAATATCCGGCGAGCTGTGCGGAGCCGTACCGCGGCTGCGTTCGTCGCGCTGATCTCGCGGGTGGTGATCGTGTCCATGTAACGCGGGTGTAACGCCCCCGGATTCTAGTCTGGATACCCTGTCGCGCCGCCACAGGTCAAGAATGACGTGCCTGGACAAGCCCGACGATGAGGCGCGTAATATTGACCCGTTCTCGGTCGCCTCGTTCGATAGGAGGGCGCATGCATCACTGTCGCCGGATTCTCTCGGTCGTCCTGGTTGTGCCGATCGTGTCGGTCGTCCTTTTTCAGGCCCAGCCGGCCGACCCTTCCTTTCGCGTCAAGTCCATCGATGCGGTCGAGAGCGAGACAGCCGCGGTCGCCGATCTGAACAACGACCGCAAACTCGACATCATCTCCGCCGAGAGCTGGTACGAAGCGCCCGCATGGACGAAGCATCCGTTGCGCACGATCAACCGCGCCTCCGGCTACGTGGACGATTTCAGCGATCTGCCAGTGGACGTCGATGCCGACGGCTACATCGACATCGTCCAGATCGGCTACTTCGCGCGAAAACTCGAGTGGCTCAAGAATCCCGGTAAGCCCGACGCCCCGTGGACGGTCAATGAAATCGACGCGGTCGGACCAACCGAGTTTGCGTTTCTTGTCGATCTGAACAACGACGGGAAGCCGTACGAGTTGCTGCCGCAATTCACGCGCGCGGCGAACCTGCCCGCGGCGTGGTACGAAATCCAGCAAGGCAAGTGGATCAAGCACGTCATCAGCCGGCCGCGCTTTTTCGGGCACGGCGTTGGTGCTGGCGACATGAATGGCGACGGCCGCCAGGACATCGTGACGCCGACCGGCTGGCTCGAAGCGCCGGCTGATGTGCGCGCGCCGGGCGACTGGGCGTTTCACGAGACGAACTGGAGTCAGCTGGGAACAACATGCCCGGCCGAGCCTGGCGCGCCGCCGCGGCCGCCGGGGCCGGCCGAGTACGGATATTTGTTCGTCCGGGACATGAATGGCGACAAGCGGCCAGACATCCTGACGACGATGGCGCATTCGTGCGGGGTGCTCTGGCTCGAGCAGAACGGCGATGGATCCTGGACGCGTCACGTCATTGATGATGCATGGTCAGCGGCACACGCGGCGACGCTGGTGGACCTGAACCGAGATGGTCGTCTCGATCTCGTGACGGGTAAGCGCGCGCAGATTCACAGTGATGCGGCTGCCGCCGAGCGCGACCGCCTGGGCATGTATTGGTACGATCTCTCGTTGCCGAAGCCGGGTTCGACGGCGCCGTGGACCCGGCACATCATCGAGGAAAGTGGCAAGATGGGCGGCGGATTGCAGATTGCCGTCACAGATATCGATGGTGACGGCGACCTCGACGTCATCGCGAGCGGGAAGACGGGGCTGTTCATCGCCGAGAATTCGACGAAGTCGCCTCGCTGACAACGGCCGCGCATCCCTTATGACGCGGTTGCGGGAGAAGCGTGTGAAAAGAGTAATTCACCTCATCGTCATGCTGCTGGCGATCACCGCCCACGCAGCCGGACAGGGAGCGTCTGCACCTGTCTACGTCACACTCTGGTTCGATACCGAGGACTACATCCTGCCGCAGGATGACGATGCGGCGAAGCGGCTGGCGGAAATGCTGACCAGCCTGGGTGTCAGGGCGACGTTCAAGGTGGTCGGCGAGAAGGCACGCGTGCTCGAGTCGCGCCGGCGCAGCGATGTGATTGCCGCGTTGAAACCGCACGACATCGGCTATCACTCGAACACGCATAGCCAGCAGCCAACGATTGCGGTCTATCTGCAGCATGCGGGATGGGAAGACGGTCGCGCCGAGTTCTTCCGGCGCGAAGCGCAGGGCGCGCGAGATGTTCAGCGAATTTTTGGCGTGACGCCGGTCGCCTACGGGCAGCCCGGAAGCGCCTGGGCTCCGCAGGCCTATCCGGCCCTCCGCGAGATGGGCATCGCCATGTATCTGGACGAAGCCGATCACGTTGGCATCGACGATCAGCCGTTCTACTACGGTGGCATGCTGAACGTGTTCAAGATGCGATCGAACCTGGCAAGGATGGAGTTGCGGGGCGGAAACAGCCTGGCCGAAGGCAAGGCGCGATTCACCAAGTCATACGATGCCCTGCGCGCGAAGGGTGGCGGGACGATCAGCATCTACTACCATCCGAACGAATGGGTGCACACGCAGTTCTGGGATGCGGTGAACTTCAGCCGCGGCGCGAACCCGTCGCGCGAGGCGTGGAAGGTGCCGGGCACGCGGCCCGCTGCCGAAACCGAGCAGGCATTCCGGGACTTCGCGCAATACGTGCGGTTCATGCAGGCCGTGCCGGGGGTTCGATTCGTCACCGCCACCGAGCTGATGAAGATCTACGAGGACAAGGCGTTGACGCGAAGTTTCCGGCGCGACGACATCCTCGGGCTTGCGCGAGCGGCGGAGAAGGAGATCGGGTTTCAGCGATTCGACGGTTACGCACTGTCAGCTGCCGACGTGTTCAGCCTGTTGACCAGCGCGATGGCCTCACTCGGAGCAACCAACGAGCTACCCCCCGACCTGAAGATCACGCGACTCGATGGTCCGGCACGGACCTACACATCGTCGGTGGGCGGTACACCATCATCCAGGTATCCGCGTGAAGCGTTCATGCGCGCCGTCCAGGATGTCGCGGGCTTCTCGCGCACGACGAGCCGCATCCCGGACGACGTGTGGATTGGAAGTGAAAGCCTGTCGCCCGCTGACTACCTCGCCACGGTGGGGAAGGCGCTCGAAGAGGCGCTCACCACAGGCAAGCTACCCGCCGAGATCGTCCGCCAAGCCGGACAGTTCACGGCTGACCGCTACGTTGCCGACGACTCGCCAGCCCTGTGGGGCTGGGTGATCTTCCCCGAAGGGTTTCACGCGGCGCACATCATGGAGCTCGCCCGGCTGCAGGCCTGGACGCTGAAGCCCGCTGTGCTGCAACGCTAATCGAGATTCCTCGATCTCGGATGCCGACGTGCCACGCGGGGTAGCTGGTAGTCGTGCGATCACAGCAGTTCGAATCTTCGATTTCGACGCCACCGATAGACGCTGAAATCACCGTCGAATGCGATCAGGGCCGTGGCTCTACGATAACAGTCGTTGACATACGACGAACGTCGTAGTACCCTCTTCGGCATGAAGGACCGCGTCATGAGTGCACCCTCGCCAACCGATGCCGAACTCGAGATCCTGCGCGTGTTGTGGGATCACGGCGCGTCGACCGTCCGGGAAGTCCACACCGTCATCGGCGAGCGAAAGCCGGTCGGATACACGACTGTCCTGAAGCAGATGCAGGTCATGCATCAAAAGGGACTGCTCGCGCGATCGGACCGGTTCCGCTCCCACGTGTACGAACCGGCGCAGAGTCAGGCGCAGATGCAGCGGCGCCTTGCGAGCTCGATACTGCAACAGGTGTTCGACGGGTCTGCCCGGCAGCTGCTGCAGAGCGCACTCGCCGGCCGGAAGGTCGACGCCGCTGAACTCGACGAAATCCGTCACCTCCTCGATCAGTACGAGAGGAAGAAGAAATGACGTCCACCCTCGTCTCGTGGCTCGACAATCGCTACGTCATCTTCCTGGGATGGGCGCTTGGGCTGGCGCTCTGGCAGACGACGGCGATCGGGATCCTTCTTGCTGGCTGGCTGGGATGGCGGCCTGCGACGACGTCCGATCGACGATACCGCGTCGGGATGATCGGATTGGTGGCGGCGGTCCTCCTCGCGTTCTCGACACCGTTCCAGCTCTCGATGCTGCAGAGTCTCCCAACCACGAGACAGGCCGCGATGGCCATCACTACCGGGCACAGCGAGGGCGCGCCTGCCGCCGTCACTGATGCGGCCTCGAGTGCCGGACCCGTCGGTAGGACGGAGCGCGTGTCCAGCATCATCGCGACCGACCGCATCGCGAGTGTCGCCGCGCTCCTGTGGGTTTTGGGAGTCGTGCTGCTGGCCGGCCGAATCCTGGGCGGCCTGTGGTTGGCTCACTCGATCGCCAGTCGAGCCCGTCCGGTTCTGAATCCAGCTATTGTCGCGGCGGCATCACGACTCGAAGCGGACCTGAAGTTCGCGCGTCCAACACGGATGTTGGAGTCGGCCGACGTCGAAGCTCCCGTCGTTCTCGGTTGGCGCTCGCCGACACTGATCCTGCCCCACGATGCCACCGAGCGGCTGTCCGCGGACATGATTGCGGCGCTCCTGGCACACGAATTTGCGCATATTCGTCGCCGCGATTACGCCGCCAACATCCTGCAGTCAGTTGTCGAGATCCTTCTCTTTTTCAGCCCGATCGTGATCTGGATTTCACGGCGAATCCGTGAAGCCCGGGAGTTCTGTTGTGACGATGTGGCGGTTGATCGGTGTGGCGACCGGAAGACCTACGTTGAGGCGCTCACCAGCCTCGCATCGCTTGGAGCCGTGAATTCCACGTGGCCGGCGCTGGGCGCCGTCGGCCCGCGTCTCATTACTCGCGTCAGGCGCCTTCTTCAGGGGGAAGCCATGCCACGATTTCAGCGCGCGCGACTTATCAGTCTGGCAGTGTTGTTCCTGGGTCTTGTTGCCGTCGGGATTCAACTCTCGGCCGCTTCCGCTGGCCGAGCGCCTCGGCTCTCGGCCGATTCGGGGTCACCTCTCCGATTGATGCAGGACAAGATTCCCTATGGTTTCGCACACGAGCAGGCCGGGTCTGGGGTCGATTTGCACCAACTTGACTCGACGATTGACGAACCAGCCCGGATCGCGGCGATCAAGAATGTGAGCAACCAGCCGATCGTCGGACTGCGGTTTATCGCGGCGGTCGAGCGCTGGACGACGCTCAGTCGGATGCCGGCCCGGGTGTTCGTTTCTCCCGTCGTCTCCGTGACGATTCCACCCGGACAGACCGTGGAGGTTGCGCCCAATGTGCTCACCGCCGCGCAAGTTCAGGCGGTCGCAGCGGAGTCTCCGGGTGCCACCCTTCAACTGTTCTTTGGGTTGCAGTCTGTAAGGTTTGCCAACGGATACGAGTGGAGCATTAGTCCGAATTTATCGGCGGTCGTTGGGTCCGATGCTGCGAACATCCCGCGACCCGTGTACAGCCGGGCCCTCATCGAACGCGACGCAGGCAAGTCGCCCGTTTCCTATGGAGCTTGCCGAGACGAACAGAATCGAGCGACGTCGCATGGCGGGCGCGTCCCAATCCTCAATGAGCCGGGACATGCGATGGTGTGCGACAACGGCCGATGGATAGACGCCGCATCACAACGATGACGTTGGCACCGGGTCGTCACGAAGAGAGACGCGAGTCGGGACCTGCGGCGACGCTTACCGGAGTCGCCGCCACCCGTCGATCGTGATCCGGCCGACGACGGTCGCGCCGCACCCATCGCGGTGGCGGCTGCGCGTCCGGCTGCATCGAGCCGACGTTCGAGCTTCACGTTGTCCGGATTCGCGGTCTGCTGGTCGGGCGTTTCCCGCGACGAGCTGGCATGACCCATAACAATCACGTAGCCACCGCTTTGCACCGCGGTCATCAGAGTGACCCCTGAAAGAGGTTGCGCACTCTGAACGATGTCCTGCCATCAGAACCGTGATGACCATACGAAACTGGTTCTGATTTAAGAAGGACAGCTTGTAGGCTGGTTGTTGAGTCCTTCGACGTCCCGGTGGAACTGGGCGGTGATGCCGTTGATCGTGTAGTTGACGGTTACGACGTAGAGGCTGTCGTAGTCGCCGGTCGTCCATGCTGGCACCGTCACGCCGCCGCCGTACTGGTTCATGATGTTCTGCACGATCTTCACGAGATAGGCATGCTCCCACGCGACGAAGATGGTGGTGTCGGCCTTGGACGACTTGATCAACAACGACTGCAGCGACGCGATGTCTGTGTAGCCGTAGCCGGTGTTGATCGATACGCCCGTCCGGACGGCGGTGGGCTCAATCGTCGCGAGCGGACGAACGTAGAAGAAGCTGCCGCCTGGATCTGAAATCTTCACGGCCGGGTTTGGCGCATATAGATAGTCGGGCCTTCCGTACTTCGCGAGAAGAACGTTCGGCAGCGCAAGCGACCGGTTCAATCCCTGACACGTCAGTTGTCCCAGTCCCGCTGATGGTTTTTCACCATGCCTCAGAAAGACGATCGTCTGTGCCGCCTGCGCGGGGACAGCGGCACCAACGAACATGACGACGAGCAGAGCGTATGACAGACGGGCAAGAGACATGATTGGGTTCGACCTCGTGAGGCGGAGCCGTCGCAGGTTTGATGGTGCTCCGCGGGACGTGTGTGAAGGTTCGAGGGTACTCGCCAGCATCGAGGCGGTCAAACACGGCTATATGTCGCAGACCTCGTCAGCGACGACTCCACGTTGTGGTTGAGCTTGGCAATGCCAAGTCATCGGCTACACTCCCCACGGGTGGCGGTCACGATTTCCCCCACGGCGTCCCGAGATCCGTTCCACAGATCTACCGGAATGCACTCACTCTTTGCGCGGCACCCAAACACGGGCGCTCGACGGCTGATCGCGATCGGTCTGGTGGTTGCCGTCGGGTATGTGCTCGCCGCGAAGCTGGGGTTTCGCGTCGCGGTCGTGGCCGAGCAAGTCACCACGGTCTGGGCACCGACGGGCCTCGCCGAAGCCGCGCTGATCCTGTGGGGACGTTCTCTGTGGCCGGCGATTTGGCTGGGTGCATTCGTCGCGAACATCAACGCCAGTGTGCCGCTGTGGGCGGCTGCCTCTGTCGCCACCGGCAACACGCTCGAGGGGATGATCACGGCGTCGCTGCTTTTACGGTTCAGCGGCTTCGATCCCGCGCTTCGTCGAGTGAAAGACGCGCTGGCGTTCATCATTGTCGGAGGAATTCTCGCGACCGCGGTCAGCGCCACCGTTGGCTCGACGACGTTGTGTCTTGCCGGCGTGCAACCGTGGTCACGCCTCAACATGCTGTGGCAGGACTGGTGGCTGGGCGACGTGGTGGGCGCGTTGGTCGTCGCGCCGGCGCTGCTGACGATCGTGCGGACGCCATGGACGCGGACGTGGCGGGCCCGCGTGGAAACGGCCGCCGTCGTGATCGCCTGTGCGGTCATGACCGAGGCGATCTTCGGCCATCTCTTCCGGCCGGGTGTCGGTCATCACCCTCTCGAGTACGTCATTTTTCCGTTCGTCGTCGTCGCGGCCGTGCGCGTCGGTCAACCGGCCACCGCCTTGGTGATCCTGACGGCGTCGGTGATCACGATCTGGAACACGATTCGTGGTACGGGCCCATTCGCCGGTGACGATCTGCACCAGAATCTGATTCTGCTGCAGGTGTTCATGGGCGTCCTTGCCGGTACGGGCCTGCTGCTTGCCGCGGCCACCGCCGACCAGAAGACCGGTGAGCGGCGGCGGATCGCGGGACACGCGGTCGGTGAAGTGCTCGCCGGTGCATCCAGCATTTCCGATGCGGCGCCGGCCATCGTTCGGTCGCTCTGCGTCGAACTCGGTTGGGGATTTGGTGCGCTATGGCTGATCGATCGCGATGCCGACCGCCTCGCCTGCGCCGCGGTCTGGCGGGACTCGCGGTTCCCGATCGCATTTGAAACCGTGACGCGGGCGTCGACCTTCAGCAGCGGCCGCGGCCTGCCCGGCCGCGTCTGGGCGGAGGGCCGTCCATTCTGGATCGAGAACGTTGGCGAGGACGCCAACTTCCCGCGCGGTTCTGTCGCCCTCACGTCGGGGATCCGGGGGGCGTTCGCATTTCCCATCTGTCTGGGAACCACGGTGCTTGGCGTCGTCGAATGTTTCAATCGGGACGTGATGGCGCCCGACGGCGACCTGCTGAGGACGCTGTCGGCGGTCGGGTATCAGATCGGGCAATTCATGGACAGAAAGCGCGTCGAGGGCATCATTGCCCTGGCGGAGAAAGAGCGCGAAAAGCTGCTGCAGAGTGAGTCGCGCGCGCGACGCGAAGCCGAAGCCGCCAACCGAGCGAAGGACGAATTCCTCGCCACGCTGTCGCACGAGTTGAGAACGCCGCTGAATGCCATCGTTGGCTGGGCCCGTATGCTGCTCGACGGGTCGGTCGAAGAGGGAAAGAAGCGGCGAGCCCTCGAGGTCATCGACCGGAATGCAGCACTGCAGGTGCGGCTCGTCGATGACATCCTCGACGTCTCGCGCATCATCACTGGAGGCCTGCGGCTGGAGATGCGGCCGGTCGATCTCGGGGTCGTCATTGCTGCCGCGGTCGACGCGATCCGTCCAGCCGCCGAGGCGAGGCGGATCGAGATTTATTCCAACGTGATTGCGTCGGCTCGCCAGACCGAAGGCGATCCACAGCGGCTGCAGCAAATCGTCTGGAACCTGGTCGCCAATGCGGTGAAGTTCACCGAGCCTGGAGGCCGCATCGATCTCGAACTCGCGGACGCTGGTGCCCAGGGCGTGCGAATCAGCGTCCGCGACAGTGGGGCAGGCATCGAGCCGGACTTTCTGCCGCATGTGTTCGAACGCTTTCGCCAGGCTGATGGCGCCGTCAGCCGGCAGCACGGCGGACTGGGCCTTGGCCTGGCCATTGTCCGTCATCTCGTCGAGCTGCACGGCGGCACGGCGCGCGCCACGAGTCCCGGAAAAGGGCAGGGATCCACCTTCACGATTGAGCTGCCGAGACCCGGCAGGCACCTCCGCGCCGAACCGATTCTCGACCTCAATCCGTCGTAATTACTCGAGGGGGCGTCGCCCCTCGGACTCCCCTGCACGCTCTCTCGCGAGCCGCTTCGCCAGGCTCCTCTGGCGCAGGTGCCAGACGCAGCGACGACAGGCGCGCACGGAGGTTTCCAATCAGGCAGGTTCGCCTCCGGTGACCCGGCGTACGCCCGGCGTCAGCCCGGCCAATCGACAATCAGCCATCGAACATCAGCAATCACTCGGTGCGTAGCGTCTGCGAGGGATCGATCTGGACGGCTCGGATCACGGGAGGCACAGCGGCCAGGATCGTGGCGGCAGCCAACGTCACGAGAGGCATCAGCAACGGCAGCGGGTCTACCGCTCTGATCTCGAACAAGAGGCGCTCGACGATGCGACCGAAGCCAAATCCCCCGGCCAGACCGATGGATGCTCCACAACTGACGATGAGAAGCATGTCGCGCGTGATCCGCGTGGCCACCTGCGAGGCTCGCGCACCGAGCGCCATTCGCACGCCAATCTCGCGCCGTTGCTGCACGACCCCATAGCTGAGCACGCCATAGAGGCCAATGCATGCCAGCAGAAGTGTGACGAGGGCGAAAAAGCCGGTGAGAATCGCCAGAAGACGTTCGCGGATCATTTGACGTCTGACCAGCGCCGTCATCGGCATGACCTGAACGCGCGTGTTGGCGCGCGCGCTGGACACCAGCCGACGGATCGTCGATGCGAGCATCAGTGGTTGTTCGGCTGTGCGAACGCTGAAGGTTCCGTTGCTGCGCGCTTTGCTGCTGCCGACCTCGATCGGCATATACACGATCGGACGCATCGGTTCGCGGACGTTCGCATACGCCGTATCTGCCACGACGCCGACGATCTCCATCGGCGTCTGAACGAGGTTGGGTTGCCGCATCATCACCCGTCGACCGACCGGATTCTGTCCGTCGAAATACACACGGCCAAATGCGGCGTTGACGATGGCGACACCGGAGACAGGTTCATTGCGTTCATTCACTTTTGGCGCCGTATCACCGGGCCGGAAGTCGCGCCCTTGAATCATCCCGACCCGCAGCGTTTCGAAAAACCCAGGTGAGACGTCGAGAAAGTAGGCGGGGCGAGTCTCGACCGGTCGGCCAGGGACGAACACCGTTCCTGTCCGGCGGTTTTCAGAGAGGAAGGTCCATCCAGAGAAGGCGGCCGCCTCAATGCCGGGCAACTCGCGCAACTGGCTGACAATCTGCCGCCACATCTGGGGTTGTGATTTGTCCGGCCACATCGCGTCAACCAGGAGCACACGATCGGTTGAAAACCCCAACGGCTGCCGGGACAGTCGTGCGAAAGTTGCGACGAAGAGAACAGCCACGAACAGCACGAACACGCAGAACGCCATCTGTGCGCCCACCAGCAGCTTCATCAGCCGCCGCTGACCGCGCGGATCGCGGTCACCTTTCAGCGCACTCAACGGCGTGAACGAGGACGCTCGAACCGCTGGGGCCAAACCGAACAGACAGGTCACGGACGTTGCGAGAGCCAGGGCAAATGCGAGCGTCCGCCAGTCAGTGTCGAGCACCAGCCGGACCGGATCCTCGGTTGGCGACAGCATTGACACGATGAGCGGCGAAGCCCACGCCCCAAAGATCAAACCGGCGATCGTCGACGAGACCGCCAACATGGCGCTTTCGACGAGCACCAGCCGGATCAATCTCCAGCGATCCGCCCCAATGGCGACGCGCAACGCCATTTCACGGCCGCGCGCGAGCGACTGCGCGACGAGAAGATTGGCGACGTTGGCGCACGCCACGAGCAGGACGAGCAGAACGAGCGCAGCGAGGATCAACAGCGGGCGACGGAAGTCCTGCTGCATGCCCGATGCCCCGGCTCCCGCTGGAAGCAGACGGATCCGCTCGTTCAAGTAGGCGTCGATTCGCTGCCGGGGCGTATCCGGCGGAAAGCCTTTGACGTCTTGCCGATGCTGTTCTGCGAAGACCGTCTGGAGAGATTGCTCGAGTTCCGGGACAGCTGCGCCGGGATTCGGCCGCACCCACAGCCGGAACCACGACCATCCCGGACTGTTGAGCGCCTGCACGTTCATCGTGGCTGGCACGTAGATGTCGGTGATTCGTCCCGGTTCTGTTCCGACGAAGCCTTTGGGTGCGACGCCGACAATCTCGTAGGACTGGGGGCCCGCCCGGAGCGCCTGACCGACAGCACGCGGATCCTTTCCGAACCGTCGGGTCCAATAGTTGTAGCTCAGGACGGCGACCGCATGCGCACCAGGATTGTCGTCGTCGGCTGGAACGAGCAGGCGACCGGCTGCGGGCTGCAGTCCGAACGTGGGAAACACGTTGCCGGACACGTATTGGCGGAAGATTCGTTCGGGTTCGTCGCCGCCATCAACAGTGATGTCGAGCGGTGCGGTCAAGCCGACGACCATCAGCTCGGAGCGAGTGCCAATCGCTTGCGCGTACTGGCGATAGGTTGGATAGTCGAAGTCGTCGCGGTCTTCCGTTCGACCCTGGGAGTCGGTGTGGTTGAAGGCGACGTAGAAGAGACTCCCGGGATCGGAGACTGGCAGGGTACGCAACAGCACCGCATCCACCAGACGAAACGCCGCCGTCGTCGCGCCGATCGCGAGCCCGAGCGACAGGATGGCGGCCGCAGTGACCGTTCGATGCTTGTTCAGCTGTCGCCAGCCAAACCTGACGTCAGAGAACAGGGCACTGAGCCAGGGGACACCACGCTGGTCGCGAACGCCCCCCATCGCTTGCGCCACGCTGCCTATTTGGAGGCGAGCGCTGCGGCGCGCCTCCTCCGCCGGCTCTCCCCGTCGTCGTGCCTCCTCGGCGGCGAGCTCCAGATGAAGGTGCAGCTCCTGCTCGAGTTCGTCGTCATGCCGATGACGGCCGACCGAGCCGAGCAGTCGATGAATCCACTCACGCATGACGCCCATGGTCCTGCCTTCCTTCACGCGTCGCCGCGCAGCAGCGTGTTCATAATCGCGGACATCCGATCCCACGCCTGTTGTTCCTTCTCGAGTTCGCGGCGGCCGGCGGAGGTGAGCGCATAGAAACGCGCTTTCCGGTTCGAGTCCGTCGTTCCCCACGTACCTTTCAGCAGCCCGCGCTGCTCGAGGCGCATCAGGGCCGGATACAAGGTCCCCATGTTCAACTGCAGCGCGCCGCTGGACACCTGCTCGAGCCGCGCAGCAATGGCGTATCCGTGGAGCGGGCCGAGCGTCTCGAGCGTCTTGAGCACCATCAAATCGAGAGTGCCCTGGAGAATGTCGGCCCTGGATTTCTCTTTATTAGACACGCCAATGGAATACCACACGTTGCATTAGACGGTCAAATGGAATGCAGGTTCCCCGCTGTTGCGCTGACCTCGACATCGGCCTAGAGTAATGCGCACTATGACCAGACACCTCTCTGTCGCTCTCGCCGCCGTGGGTGTGCTCGCCATCGGCCTGGCAGGAAAGGCTCAGGCGCCCAAGGGAGTCTCGCTGTTTAATGGAAAAGATCTGTCCGGATGGAAAATCCCGGCAGGGGACAATGGCCATTGGAAAGTCATGGACGGCGTGATCGATTACGACGCCGAAAGCGAATCGACGGCCACGGACAAGAGTCTGTGGTCTGAGAAGTCCTACGGCAACTTCACCCTGCACGTCGACTGGCGGATCAAGGAGACGCCGTACGTGAACCCGTACGTGCCGATCATCCGC
>JBKPNQ010000009.1:0-6650 GCA_046732715.1 Acidobacteriota bacterium
GGCATCAGCCGCCGGACTCTGCTGCTCTCCTGCGGAGTCATTGCGCTGGTGGTGCTGCTCGCGGTTGCGGCGTGGGTATGGTATCCCCAGGGGCGAAACCTCGACAGTGCCGGCGCGTTGTCCTATCGAATCACCAGGGGAAGGGCCGCCATTGCACTCATCACCGCGCATCCCGTCATCGGTGTCGGACCTGGTAACTTCAATGACCAGTCCGGAGTGGCTGACAACGCGCACAACAACTATCTGCAGATCGCGGCCGAACTCGGACTCCCAGCCCTCGCACTCTTTCTTTTTGTCTGCGCCTTCGCACTTCGTTCAGCCTGGGACGCGGCACGCCAGTCGTGGCCGGCATGGGGATTGTGCCTCGGACTCGGAGCGTATCTGGTGACGTGTCTCGCCGGCCACCCGTTGCTGGTGGCCGGGGCTGCGTATCCTTTCTGGATCGCACTCGGACTGGCCGCGTCCTTTGGATTGCCCGCATCGGCTGGCGGTGTCACCAGGCGATTCACGATTGCGGCGGTCGTGCTCATCGTCGCGACGCTTCCGTTGCGAATCGCAGCCGCGGTGCGCGACGCCGACGTCGAGAACTTGAGTGTTGGCTTATCCAAGTGGCAGCAGCCGCCTGACGGACCACGCTACCGTTGGGCGGGCGGACACGCAACGTTCTATGTCTCTCCTGCCGCGCGCTCGATCCAGATTCCACTTCGCCGATCGTCGCTGGCGCCAGCGACGATCGAGGTGACGATCTCCCTGGACGGGATTGAAGCCAATAAGGTGATACTGCGGTCGGACGAAGGCGAGAAGACGGTCCGGTTGAATCTGTTTCGACGCGCGAAGACCCGATTCGCACGCGTCGACCTCGTGTCACGCGTCCCGGGCGAATTGCGGACGCTCGACGTCCAAGCCACCGACACGGGCGGAGTGCTGATGGTGGGCCGACCGATACCGGAGAATTAGTGGCTGATTCACCTGCCAGCCGCATTCCCGCGGCCGCCGTCGCGATATTTCTCATCACCGTGTTCGGCGCCCTGCTGCGGTTCGAAGTATTCGTGGAGCGGTACGGCGCGCTCCAACATCCCCTCTGGGCCAAGGTGCTCACACAGCATGCTGTACCCCTGGTTTCCCGGCTACACCCCTCGGTCTTTCGCTGGTACCACGTCGACCAGCCGTACGTAGGCGGCGACCCTATCAACTACATCAAATATGCGCGCGAGATGCGCAGCTTCTACCAGGCGCACGTGCGCGAACCGGTTTTCCTGGCGCTGACACGGACGTATTTGTGGTTGCTCGACGATCAGAACGTGGCGGTGAGCTTCGCGTCGATCACCGGCTCCATCCTCACCATCATTGCCGCGTACCTGCTCGGCGCCGCGTTGCTGCCGCGCGCAGTCGCCGTGGTGCTGTCGCTCATCGTCGCCCTCGAATACGAGTTGATCTCGTGGTCTGCGGATGGATGGCGTGACGACGTGTTCATGGCGACCGTCACATTTTCTGCGGCGGCATTCGTCCGTTTGCAGCGTAATCCGTCGAGAAAAAACGCTGTGTTCCTCGGCATCGCCACCGCCGCAGCCTGCCTGACCCGAATCACGGCGCTGTCGTTTGTGGTGCCGGCATTTGCATGGCTGCTGGTTGCCCGCGGCGGCCAGAACCGGATCGACCGAGCGCGGATGACGGTCGCAGCCGCGCTCCTGTGCACCATCATCGTCGCACCCTACCTCGTCAACTGCGCGATTGCGACCGGCGATCCGCTCTACGCGATCAACTATCACACGCGCTACTACCGTGCCGGGGAGGGCCTCCCTTACGAGAAGCCGATGAGCGCGGCCTCCTACGTCTCCGAAAAAGTCCGCACCCGGCCGTGGGCAGCGGTGGACACGGCGCTAACCGGCCTCTTCGTGCAACCGTTCAGAGTCAAATGGACCGGACTTGACGGCTGGGTACCAGGCGCACGAACCGTTCTGTTGTGGTTCTCGATCGTCGGAATGTTGCGATGGGTTTTCCTTCCGGAAGGCCGGATGCTGCTCTTGATCCTGATCGGATCGCTCGTTCCATACGCGTTGACGTGGAATGTCGCTGGCGGTGGTGAGTGGCGGTTCACGATGCACACGTATCCGCTCTACCTGACGGCCTCGATGACCGGCGGCGTGTACTGTTGGCAGCTGGCGCGCAGCTTCGGGCGACGGCCTTCGTGGCGGGACATCTCAATTCCGCGCCGGTCGATGATTCATTGGATCGGCGGCGCCGCGGTGATCGCGGCCGCGACGGTGGTCTACATGTCATTGCCCTGGTTCGTCGTCCGCGAAACCATCGCGGCGGGAACCGACGTCAGCGTCGAAACCGGCGGTCGCGACCTGACGTTCTTCGGCGCCGGCTGGTCGCAACCCTACACCGATGGACTGACGTTTCGTGTCTCTCGTGCCGATCGCGCCGTCGTGCGTATCCCTTTGCCGAGGCGCCGGCCCTATCAGGTCGTGCTGCGACTCGATCCCGTCGCGCCCGATCGGCAGCGTCGTGCGGTCGTCCTGCTGAATCGGCAGTTGCTGGCGACGCTGCTGCTGACGCGGAATCCCGAACGCGTGGGTTCGTACCCGTTGCTGCTGCCGGCGGACAAGGTCCGCGTCGGGATGAACGAGCTCACCATCGTGCCGGACACGCTGGTGCCGGCTGGCTCCCTCGACGCCCGCTACCCATTGACGGATCCGAAGGATCTTCTTGGGGTCAAGTTCTGGCAGTTGCGCGTGCTGGCGCCAGCCGATTCAATGTAACCGAGTTACACCGCATTGGTGAGGCTGTCGAGCCTGAAGCTGAATTTCAGGAGCCTGATTGAGTTCAGTTGGCAGGCCTGCTCGAGCCGTTTCCGTCGCTCCGGATCGAAGTGCAGCGAACCAATCACCACCACGTCAACCTTCCCGTCATTGATCAATTCGAGCAGCTTGCTCTCTCCACCCAGCACCGGATACCCGTTGAGACGGAGCCACCGTGATGCTGGATCATCATCGATGAATCCAATCATGCGGAACTGCTCGACCGGGTGTCCGAGCAGTTCGCGAAGGACGAGCACTGCTGCTTCGCCGCTGCCGTAAATCACGAGACGCATACCCGGGCGCCGACGCCGCGCGTATTCACCGATCAGCCGGAAGGAGGCGCGCGACCCGCACAACAGCAGCATCAGCAAAGCCGCGTAGATCACGAATACCGCGCGGGAGTAGTTCTCGAACCGATAGAGGTACACGAGCGCCACGATGAGTCCGACCGTCCCGGACACGACTGCCTTGACGAATGCCACTCCATCCATCAGACCGAAATAGCGCCAGGCCCCCCGGTAGGCGCCGAACACGAACAACGCCACCATCTGGATCGCCAGCGCGATCGGCGCCGACTGCAGATAGCTGCCCGTGTACCCGCTCCATTCCGGCCCTTCGAAACGCAGGCGCCAGGCACCGTAATACGCAATCAACACGAGGCTGACGTCGAGCAGCACCTCCGCCAGCCGACGCTTGTACATCAGCTCGAACAGGATGAGCGTTGCCCCGGGCGGTGGAACGCGCGATGGCTCTTCGTACACGCGCACCTGCGCGAGATACGCCGCAAATACCACCATCGCGATGACGAAGATGGCACTGAGCAGCCAGGCATCGACTGCAGTCGTTTGCCGCACCACAAACCCAATCGCACCAGCAGTCGCCGCGAGCACCCACAGGATGATGACCGCTCGCCGTTCCGAGAGGCCAAGCGCGACCAGCCGGTGCGATGAATGATCGCGGCCGCCATGGGACACCGGCCGTCCGGAAACAACACGCGACACTGTCACGAGCGCGGTGTCAAAGAGAGGAATCAACAGGACCAGGATCGGGGCGACAACGATCGAGAGAATCCTCGATCGATCATGGGTGGGTCCGCCTACCGATAGCGTCAGCGATGCGAGCGTCAGTCCAAGAAACAGGCTGCCCGCATCGCCCATGAAGATCGACGCGGGGTGCGCGTTGTAGATCAAGAAACCGGTGGTGGCGCCCAGCAGAATGGCCAGATAGCGGCTTTCAGGGCCAACATCCGGGCGGCCGATGAGCCCGACGAGCAGACCGGCGGCGGCAATGATGGCGATTCCCGCACACAGGCCGTCCATGTTGTCGAGCAAGTTGAATGCGTTGGTCAGGACGACGAGCCATAACATGGTCAGCAGCATGTCCACGGCGAGAATGTCGGACCAGTGCAGCCGCTCGCCGAAGAACACGAACATCGCGGCCAATGCGATCTCGGCAATGAGCTTCGTCGTCGGTTTCAGCGAGATCACGTCGTCGGTTATGCCGACGATGAAGATGGCAAGTCCGCCGATGAGCGGCAGGGCCAGATCGCCAATGCCGCCGGCCGTCATCGCGAGCCCCAACGCAGTGACGCTGATGGCCACACCGCCAAAGAGCGGCGTCGGTCTGCTGTTCCATCGGTCCTGGCGTGGACGAGCGACGACACCCTGTTTCAGGGCGATTGAACGGCAAACTGGGACAAGCGCGGCCGACACCGCAAGGGCCACGCAGTACCAAATCGCCAGCGTCAAGGGGTCAGCCCTGCGGTGATGAGGGCTCGCGGATTGTCTTCGTTCCCTGGTTGGCCGACACGCCGACGCACTCCGGGACGGGCATCGGTGCCGACCGGCCCGTCAACAAACCGGAGAGCCATGGGAAGGCTATCGCGCTTCGACACCGGTGCGTGCGCCCGGTGCACTCGTCAGGCGAGCCAGGTCCGCATCGACCATCATTTGCACCAGGGCAGTGAAGTCGACGTCCGGACGCCAGCTGAGAGCCGATCGGGCTTTCGACGCATCTCCGATGAGGTGATCCACTTCGGCGGGCCGCAGGAATTTCGGGTCGAGCCGGACGTATCGCTTCCAATCGAGATTGACCCGATCGAACGCGACCTCCACCAACTCCCGAACCGAATGGCTCTCCCCGGTCGCGATCACGTAGTCATCAGGCTGGCTTTGTTGCAGCATCAGCCACATGGCGCGAACGTAATCGCCTGAAAAGCCCCAGTCACGCTGCGCGTCGAGATTGCCAAGCTTGAGCGAGTCGGCGAGTCCCAGCTTGATTCGCGCAACACCGTCGGTAACCTTGCGGGTCACGAACTCGAGTCCACGCCGGGGTGATTCGTGGTTGAAGAGGATCCCTGACACCGCGAACAGGTTGTAGCTCTCGCGATAGTTGACGGTGATGTAGTGGGCGAAGACCTTGGAGACACCGTACGGGCTTCGAGGATAAAACGGTGTCAGCTCAGTCTGCGGCACCTCCCGGACCTTGCCGTACATCTCGCTCGACGACGCCTGGTACAGCTTGATCTCGGGATCGATCTGGCGGATCGCGTCGAGCACGCGCGTCACCCCTTGCGCGTTGAACTCGCCAGTGAGCATTGGCTGATCCCAGGACGCCGGCACGAACGACATCGCTGCCAGGTTGTAGAGCTCATGTGGCCGGATCTCGGCAATCACTTTCATGAGCGACAACTGATCCAGCAGATCTCCCGGGCGAAGTTCGATGCGGTCGAGCAGGTGCTCGATGCGCCAGAGATTCGGCGCGCTCGAACGGCGGACGATACCGGTTACTTCGTATCCCTTTTCGAGCAGCAGCTCGGCGAGGTACGAACCGTCTTGCCCGGTGATGCCGGTAATCAGTGCGCGTTTGGCCATGCGATCAGCAAGATTACCATAGGGATCCACTGAAAACGTTGCTTTACCCTTGCCTCAGTTGAGCGCTACGATTCCCGTCTCATGCCAGACCAAGTGAAGGATTCACGAATCTTCGTCCACCCGCAAGCCCTCTGTGAGACCTCGTCGGTTGGCGACAACACGCGCATCTGGGCCTTCGCGCACGTGCTGGGTGGCGCGACGATCGGCAAGGACTGCATCATCTGCGACCACGTGTTCATTGAAAATGATGTCGTCATCGGCGACCGCGTCACGATCAAATGCGGCGTCCAGCTGTGGGATGGCCTCCGCGTCGGCGACGATGTGTTCGTTGGCCCGAACGTCACATTCGCCAACGATAAGTATCCAAAGAGCGGGCAGCATTCGGCAAAACCCGAAGAAACGTATATCGGACGTGACGCGTCGATCGGCGGCGGCGCGTCAATTCTTCTCGGTTTACGTATCGGTGCCCGCGCCGTGGTCGGCGCCGGTGCCGTGGTCATGCATGACGTTCCAGCCCGCGCTATCGTGTCCGGCAATCCGGCGCGGATCATCGGCTACGTCGACACCAAACGTGGAGCCCCCGTTCCTGCGAGATCCGGTGTCGCCGACGAATCGGACGTTCGAGAAACTTCCGTAAAGGGCGTGACCGTTCATCGACTACCGGTCTTCGCCGATTTGCGCGGCAGTCTCTCCGTCGGCGAATTCCCCCACCAGGTCCCTTTCCTTCCGAAGCGCTATTTTGTTTGCTTCGACGTTCCGGGAAGGGACGTCAGAGGCGAGCATGCGCATCGACGCTGCCACCAGTTCCTCGTCTGTCTTCGTGGATCGCTTTCCGTGGTCGTCGACGATGGCCGTTCAAGCGAAGAAATCGTGCTCGATCGGCCGAGTATCGGGCTTCACGTACCACCGATGACTTGGGCCGTACAGTACCAGTACTCGGCGGACGGGTTACTTCTGGTGTTCGCGTCGGATC
>JBKPNQ010000010.1:0-12899 GCA_046732715.1 Acidobacteriota bacterium
GTTCAGGCCCTCGCCCTTGATCTGTCGGAACATGACGGCGGGATCGACGCCCTCGGTCGGAAATGTGTAATGCGCGCAACCGGCGGCGTGAATGTGATGATCGCCGCTGAAGAAGCCATGCGCAGCCGGATCGATCCACCGTTCGAGATGCACGTCAATCTCGGGCTTCTGCGATGGCTGGCCGGTGCGGTCGGATCCCGCGTTTGCGGGAATGGTCACCTGTCGCTTCAACCATCGATATTCCGGTCCGCGCCCGTAAAACATCGTCAGCGTGCCCGGTGGCAGCAGCACGTCTTCACCATCCCCGCGGTAGATCTGCTTCTGAAAAAACAGATCCGGCGCCACTCGCTTGGCCTGGGGAGGAAAAACGTGCCCTTCCTGATCGACGAACTGAAATCGTCCGATCGTCGGCGTGCCGTTGTCATCCAGCACGTGAAGCTTCACCGCGATAGCCGGCTTGACGTTGAACAACACGGGCACCTCGGCGCGGAATCCGAGATCCTGGGTTCCCTGCCCGACATCAAAACTGATCGTCGCCTCACGTCGTCCTGGTTCAGTCGAGTAGATCAGCGCGATCGCGTACTCGACCTGCAGGCCGCTCAGCCCAGACGTCATCGGCGCCGCCGTGAACATCTCCAGTTCGAGGAACCTATCCCTGCGCCTGTCGACGTTCTCGTTCTGGCGCAGGTGTTGTTGCTGCATCCGGTTGCCGGAGAGTTCCGACATCCCCGCGTAGACAGGGCCAGATTGCGGGCTGCCAATTCGCAACCGGCCCGTGACGCCCCCTTCGTTGACCACCTTCAGGAGGACCGGCGTGTAGCCCGCTTGTTGCAGCTCGGCAACCGCCGGGCCACGCATCGCCTTTACGCGCGATTCGGGATTGATCCGAACACTCAGTAACACCCGCGGATCGAGTAATTCCTGCAGTCGCTTGCTGTCCTGCACCTGACCTGCTTGCTTCACTGCGGCGCGCAGGTCAGCCGGCAGCGGGGCGCCGAGTGAGTCGAGCGCCTGATCCAATCGATCGATGTTGGCAGCCAGCGGCTGCGCCTCGACGACGACCGGTATGAGGGCACCCCTCGTGAAATCCTGCGTACGAGCGGTGCACGAAAACGTTCCCGCCACAAGCACGAGAAGCCAGGTCGAGCGTATCCGGTGCGGTCGCGGAAGCATCCTTAACTTCTAACCTTTACTTCTAAACTTTTAACTTTTCACTTTTTTCCACCGACTCACAGTGCCCGTGTCGGACGCGGTGAAGTCGGTCGGCCTCGATCCACCTGGCTTCGCGATGTGGAACTGGACCTCATCGCCAACCCACTCCATGATCCCGCGGCTGACGGTGCCGGCCTGCCGGCCGTCGAGGTTCAGGTAATCCACAGCCATCGGCGTCGTCGTTTCATCGATGCGTAGCTTAGCGTGAACCATGACCTGGCCGCCGAACACGACTTTCATTTCATTGCGGACCGCCGTCCGCGAACCAAACTTGAGCCATTCATCCGGCATCTGCTGTCCGTCCATCACGAGCACGACGGGCATCCACTCGCCCTCGAGCCGGCGCATCAGCGGCGTGATCGGAACATCGAAGGCAGAAGGATCCTCCCGCTCGCCGGAAATGGCTGGCTCAGGTTGCGGCGTGCCGCCGGTCACGTTCTCGGGCCGTCGAGCGGACGTTCGCTGCAGGTGCTGCAGCGCGTGACGGCTGCCTCGCGGCGCCGCAAACGCGGTCGGGCGCGATGAGCCCACGAGACCGACGCATAGCATCAATCGATCCCCGGTCACCTCGTAAATCCCGAGGGTCTGTTGCCCGGCTTCGGGGCCTTCGACGAACTCGGTCGTGATCTGCGCCGGCGTCACGTCCACATCGATCGTGAGGACGCCTTCATAGATCGCTTCAGGCGACTCCATTCGAAACCGGTCGCCGTCGATCAGCAATCGCGAACGGGAAAGAGCGGCCGCGGACATCATGACGCCGTCCACCTGCTGGCTGCCAAACCGCCATTCGCCTTCGAGCGCGCGCAGCTGCTCGACGTGGCGCGACAGGGCGGGCCAGCTCGCGAAACCATGTTGCCTCGCCACGACCGATTGCGCGTCGGCCAGACGGAAGGCGGCCCGCCGCACGGCCGCCGGAGTCATTTTTTTCGCCTTCGGCAGGTGATCAATAAAGGCCTGCACGGCGAGGGCGTCACCGTGCTTCCATTGGGCGAAAAGCGTCTTGGCCTGGCTGCGGAGATGTTCGAGGTTGGGGCGGGCGGGAAGCTTCGTGTCCACGATTCCTCCATGCATACGCCTGCGGTCCGCAATCAGGCTGCACGAAGGGACGTGCGTCACGTGGGGAACATTCTGAAGGTGAGTTGAACTCTTCCCGCGGACCCGGTGGCGCCCTTCGAGCCGGCGCCTATCTTATGACAGAAACGCATCGCCGGGCGGTACGGATTCATTGACAACTACATGGGAGTATGGTACTTCGTTCCGCGAGTCGACCATCCGTTTCTCGCCTGTAGAGCTTTTTCTCGTCCCAAAAAGGAGGACCGCTGTGAGCCAGCGCAGAGTGTTTGGGCGTGCGTGCTCTCGTTTGTTCCTCGAGTCCGTGGTGGCTGCCATCCTGGCGGTCGCTATCGGGTTCCTGCCTGCCACTGCCACCGCACAGGTATTGTACGGAAGCGTGACGGGAAACATTACCGATGGTTCGGGCGCCGCCGTGCCCGGGGCCACCGTCACCATCAAGGATGAGGCGACAGGCCTTGCGCTGAGCGCTGTCACCGACTCTTCCGGGGTGTATACGATTCGTAACGTCACCGGCGGAACTTATACCTTGCGCGCATCGCTGCAGGGCTTCAAGGAATTCGTCCAGACCGGCGTGCCCATCACGGCAGGCAGCGCCGTCCGGATCAACGGCAAGCTAGAGATCGGCGCGCTGACTGAATCGGTGACCGTCACTACCGAAGCCGCCCTCCTCAAGACCGACAAGCAAGACGTCAGCACCGAGCTCAAGCCGGCCGATGTCGTCAACCTGCCTCTCAATCAATACCGAAACTATCAGTATTTGATGAACCTCGTGCCAGGCGCAACACCGCCTGAGTTCCAGAACGCGCAAACCGACACCCCCGGACGCTCGCTGTCGGTCAATGTCAACGGGACGAATCGTAACAACAACGTCACGCGCATCGATGGCGCGGCCAGCATCAACGTGTGGCTGCCGCATCACGCCGGCTATGTCGCGCCGGTTGAAACGATTGAGGTCGTGAACGTCTCGACCAACAACTTCGACGCGGCGCAGGGCATGACCGGTGGTGCCGCAATTACGGTGCAGACCAAATCCGGCACCAACACGTTGAGGGGCTCCGCGTTCTACTTCCGTCAACAGGACGAGTTCAACGCCCGCCGAGGGTATTTCGACCCAAACAAGGTGGACGCAAGCACCGCCATCAGCGGCGGCACGCTCGGTGGCCCGCTTCGAAAGAACAGGCTCTTCTACTTTGGATCGTGGGAGCGCAACAGCGAGCACCAGGGTTTCTACACGGAGTATTCGGTGCCTACCGCCAAAATGCGCACCGGGGACTTCAGCGAGGTCCTGGCGATCAACCCGAATTTCAAGATCTACGACCCGAGGACGGGTACCTCGACCGGCGCGAACCGCACCGCCTTCGACAACGCGAAAGTTCCCGACGATCGCATCAGCAGCATCGCACTCAAAATCCAGTCGCTTTATCCGATGCCCAACGCCCCAGGCACGAACAACGGCCTGCAGAATAACGTGCGGCTTCCGCGTCAGCCGATCGCCGACCGCGACAACTACGATGCCAAGGTCAACTGGAATCGCACGGCGCAGCATCAGATCTGGGCGAAGTTCTCGATGATGCACGCCAATGTCGTTGACCGGTACTACTTCGGTGTGGACGGCGTCGGCGGGGGCAAGACGAACACGAGAATCTTCACTGCCGGCCAGACCTGGACGCTCAGCCCAACCCTCGTGTTTGACGCAAACGCCGGCGTCAACGGGATGCAGCAGAACTTTCAGGGACCTGACTACCTGACCAACTACGGAAGCGCCGTCTGGGGCGTTCGCGGCACGAATGCCGACGGCGTCGGTGGCCCGGGATCGGTCGATCTCGACCGATACAGCGGCATGCCGGAAGCTCGTACAGGGCTGTCGACGTTGGGCAACACTGATACCTGGACACCAGTCTGGCGCGACGAACGGAGCTACACAGTGGCGGCGAACGTCACGAAAGTGAGCGGACGCCACGAAATCCGATCGGGTTTCGATTTCATTCGTCTGCGACTGAATCACTGGCAGCCTGAGGTGAGTAACCCACGCGGCATCCTCACGTTCGGCAGCGACGTCACCGGTACGACTGGGTACAGCGGCAACAGTTGGAACAGCTACGCTGGCTTCCTGATGGGCGAGCTGACGAGCTTCAACAAGAGCGAGCAGTTCGAAGAACTGAGCGGACGCGAGAATCAATATGGCCTCTACGTGTCGGATCGCTGGACACCGAACGAGAAGCTGACGCTCAACGTGGGTGTGCGCTACGAATACTATCCGTTGATGAGTCGGGAGAATCGTGGCATCGAACTGCTCGATGTCCCGACCTACACCGTCAGGCTCGGCGGCGTCGGCAACAATCCCATGGACCTTGGCATAAAGGTCAGCAAGACGCTGTTTGCGCCTCGGTTAGGCGCGTCTTACCGCATCGACGATCGCACAGTGCTTCGTGCCGGGTACGGAAAGACGTTCGACCCATTCCCGATCACGCGTCCCATGCGCGGACGATTCCCGCTGACGATCGCGCACAGCGATAGCGGACCAAACACCTTCACGCCGTTTGGGAACCTGGCGAACGGCATTACATTTGCGCCCAGTCCCAACGATATCCTCAATACCGGTACGGCTCTGCTCCCGCGCGGTGTTGACATGACGACGCCCGACCTGAACAACTTCGATCGCGGCGCGACCCAGTCCTATAACGTCACGGTCGAACGTCGTCTGCCGCTCGATATCGTGACGAGCGTGGGATACGTCGGCACGCGGACGGACGGCACCTACACGACGCGAAACTTGAACTACGCCGAGACCGGCGGGAACGCGGGCCGTCAATTGTTCACGCAGGCTGGAACGGCGACGATTAACGTGCTTGCCGGCGACGGGATCGCCCGTTACAACTCGCTCCAGGTTGCCGTGAATCGCCCGTTCAGAAACGGTTTTCTTTTGAAGGGCGCATATACACTGTCTCATGCCAAGAACGTCGGCGATGATGACGGCGCCGCATATCCGTGGCCACAGCCATCGCAGTTCAGCCGTAACTTCGCGACGGCCGGCTTCGATCGAACGCATACACTGCAGATGGGATTCGTCTACGAGATCCCATTCATGAAAACGAGCACGTCGCCGATCGCATACGTGGTCAAGGACTGGCAGGTCAACGGCATCGCGTCGTGGCTGTCAGGCAGGCCCTTCTCGATCGGCGGAACCAACGGAGGCCTGCAACAGTCCGGCGGTCTTCAGACCATCAACGTGGTCGGGAATGCCAAGCCTGGCTTCGGCGACGCCGGACCGAACGAGAAGTGGTACGACCCGGCCGCATTCGCGCAGCCAGTAGGGGCGACCTGGGGCAACAGCGGCCGCAACGAGTTCCGCGGGCCCAGCAACTGGAACCTGGACGCATCGCTGTTCCGCACGATTCCGGTCGGACGCTACCGCTTTGAGCTCCGCGTAGAATCGTCGAATGTCTTGAACCATCCGCAGTGGGGCACGCCGAACACGAGCTTCACGGATCCGAACTTCATGACGATTCGCGACTTTGTTCCCAACCGTGCGCCGCGTACAGTGCAGATCGGGGCGAGGTTCGCGTTCTGAGTCGTAAGGTAACGGAGTTGACGAAGATAGCGGAGTTCACAACGGAGGAACGGAGTTAACGGAGACAAACGGCGGGATGTTTCGGTGTATTCACCACGCCGCGATCGGGGGTGGATGCGCCGGAACATTTCCTTCGCTCGTCCTCGCTGACTCCGTTTCTTCGTTGTGAACTTCGTTCCCGCCGTCCCCTCCGTCGCAGTCAGGAGCCCAGGATGAAAAAATCTATCAAATCAAAGAAATCTCAAGTCCGCGGCATCACCCGACGCGAATTCGTCGGGACGACTGCGCTCGCCGCGGCCGGCGTCATGGCTGGCGCGCCGGCGATTCTGCGCGGGCAGAATCTGAACAATAAGCTGGATATCGCATTCATCGCGTGCGGAGGCCGAGCGAGAGCCAGCCTCGGCGAACTGACGATCGTGCCGGGGAGACCCACCGGGCGCGGGCGCGGCGGCGAGGCCGCTGCCAACGCGGCGCCGCATCCCGACGAGAACGTCGTCATCATCTGCGACGTGAACGACGTCGCCGTGGACGAGGCTTCCCAGCTCTATCCGAAGGCGAAGAAGTTCAACGATTTTCGCAAGATTTTCGACGACCCCAGCGGCTTCGACGCGGTCGTCGTCTCCACCGCAGAGCAGACGCACGCGTTTGCAACGTACCTGGCGCTCACCCACGGCAAGCATGTCTATTGCGAGAAGCCGCTCACCTACAACATCTGGGAAGCGCGGCTGATTCGCGAGACCGCCGCCAAGTATCCGAAGCTGTCAACGCAGATGGGCAACCAGGGACACGCGTCAGAGGCGCGTCGCACCATCAGGGAAATCCTCAATACCGGTGTGATTGGTCCGGTCAAGGAAGTCCACGTGTGGGTCGATCGCGCATGGGGTCTCCAGGACGCAGCCTCGGCGGAGAAGTTCGACAAGCCGCACGGGTTCTACAAGGGCGTGCAGATTGTCGATCGATTCCCCGAGGAAATGCCGATTCCTCCGACGAACCATTTCGACCTCTGGCTTGGGCCCGCGCCTGCACGGCCATTCCATGAAACCTACTTCCCCGGTCCGCGCTGGTATCGCTGGTGGGATTTCGGCAACGGGACGATGAGCGATCTCGGCAGTCACGACAACGACGTGCCGTACACGGTGCTCGATCTCAAACGGCCCGATGGCAACGGCGGGTTCGTGCTCGCGCCGATCAGCGTCGAATCGGTGTCGCCCAATGTGCCCAAGCCGCACAAGGAGCTCGCACCGGCGACGCTGACGGCAACCTATGAATACGCCGCGGTCGGCTCCCAACCAGCGCTGAAGCTCGTGTGGCATCAAGGGGATAGCAAGCCGCCCGGCTGGACCCCTGAATGGGGCGGCCGGTCGCAGCTGTTCATTGGTGAGAAAGGCATGCTGCTCGGAAACGGCAAGCTGTTGCCCGAGGAGAAGTTCAAGGACTTCAAGATGCCGGAACCGACGCTTCCGCGTTCGCCCGGACACTGGATCGAATGGGTGAACTACGCCAAGGGCAACGGCCCGGTGCCAGGTTCGAACTTCCAGTACTCCGGATGGACGACCGAGGCGAACCATCTCGGCAACGTCGCATACCGAACCGGCCAGAAGATCGAATGGGATTACCAGAACATCCGCGCGAAGAACACGCATGACGCGGACCCGTTCATCAAGCGGCCCTCGTACCGAGCCGGTTGGGAAGGCATACTGAAGACGACCTAGCAGATCGCGACTCGCGATTCGCGGTTCGCGTCTCGCAGGTTAGGAATCGTTGATTGGACAACGTTCCGAGCCGCCAGCCGCAAGCCGCGAGCCGCGGGTTTCGGAGAAACAAATATGATGACCCGACGTGACTTTGTAAGAAGGGCCGGAATCGCGTCAGCGGCTCTGCCCGCGATCGCTCAGGCACAGACTCAGACTCCAGAAGCCGTTGCGTCGAAAGAGAAGCTCAACCCGCTCCCGGTCCGTGTCGGAATGACCGACTGGAACCTCGGGCAGCGCGGCGATATCAGCAAGATCGCGCTCGCCCGCGAAATCGGCCTCGACGGCATTCAGGTCAGCGTGCAGTATCCGACCGACGGCAAGCCGACGCTGCGTGACGCCAAGACCCAGGTCGAATTCAAGCGCGCAGCGCTCGACAACGGCATTCAGATCTGCTCGCTCGCGATCGGCAATCCTGGCAAGGCCCGGCTGCCGATGCACACCAATCCGGCGTTCGCGATTCTCCTGGCCGAGGCCGTGGAGATTGCCTACAACATCGGCACCAACAACATCCTGCTGCCGATTCTCGGCGACAGCAACATCGACATGACGAACCAGGGACAGGTCGATGCGTTCGTCACGATGATGAAAGAGGTCGCTCGTTACGCGGAGAAGTACGACGTCGTCGTCGGGCTCGAGGACTGGATCTCGGCCGCGGACAACATCAAGCTGCTCGACGCCATCGGCTCGGACCACGTCGCGGTGTACTACGACGCGCACAATATCGTCTCGCGCATTCCGACCAACGATATCTACGCGGAACCCAAGATGCTCGGCAAGCGGATCAATCAGATTCACGTGAAGAACGCCAACATGCTGCTGGCGACGCCGGGCGGAAAGATGGATTGGCCACGAATGGCCAAGGAGTTCTACGATATCGGGTACAAGGGTTGGTACGTGCTCGAAACCGGCTCACCGACCAAGGATCTCGTCGCCGACACCCGGGCTAACATCGAGTACGTCAAGAAAACGTTCCGGATGCCTCCGCCATCGGCGACCTGAGCTTCTCCGGACGTCACGCGCGTGGCACCGGGCGCAGCGCTGGCTGCGCCGGGTGCGCGTGCGTGCAAGCCTCGGCTGATCCTCAGAAAACCCCCTGCCTACAAGATGAATTGAGAGTTAGAAGTTAAGGAAGTAGAAAAGGAGACAGGAATTTTTACTTTTGACTTCTCACTTCTAACTTTTAATGATCGACGCTCGAGTGGGAGACAAGCCGAACGACAACACCCCCCGCGGACCGCTGCGCACCCTGTACGAATGGTTGACGGGGGCCACCACGCCGCTGCCCCAGCCTGATTCGACCGAAGTGGCAACCCGCGAGATCGTGCCCGACCGTATCGGGCGATACACGATCGAACGCAAGCTCGGCGCAGGCGGCATGGGTATCGTCTACGCCGCACGCGACGAACGGCTGCAGCGAACCGTCGCGTTGAAGACCCTGTCGATGCTGTCTGACGACCCGACCGCGCGCAAGCGCTTTTGGCGCGAGGCGAGGGCCGCGGCAAGCGTCAACCATCCAAACGTCTGCCAGATCTACGAGATCGGCGAGGACGACGGCGAGTTGTTCATCGCCATGGAGTTGCTCGAAGGCGAAGTCCTCGCCGGAAGACTGCGGCAGGGGGCGCTGAGCCCGACCCAGGCGCTCCCAATCGGGCTCGACATGCTGTCCGCACTTTCGGCGCTGCACGCCCGCGGCATCGTCCATCGCGATTTGAAACCATCGAACGTATTCGTCACCCAGCACGGCGTGAAGCTGCTCGATTTCGGGCTCGCCCGCCCGGAGCTCGATGTCTCGGCCGGCGCGTCGATGGAACTCACGACGCCAGGAATGGTGATGGGCACACCGCGGTACATGGCGCCCGAGCAGATGACCGGCGAGTCGGTCGACGGCCGCAGCGATCTCTTCGCCGCCGGAGCGATCCTGTTCGAGATGCTGGCGGGACGGCCGGCGTTCTCGGGCAGGACGATCGTCGAAATCATGCATGCGACGCAATACGAACAGCCTCCCGCGCTGACGGGATCGCCGGCCGTCGCTGCGCTCGATCGCGTGATCAGGCGGGCGCTGTCGAAAAACCCGGCCGAGCGACCAGCAACCGCCGACGAGATGGCGGCGGAGCTTCGCGCCGCGCACGCGATGGACAGCGACGCGACCCCGACGATGGTTCGGACGCTGACGCGACTCGTCGTGCTCCCCTTCCGCGTGTTGAGGCCGGATCCCGAGACGGATTTCCTGGCGTTCAGCCTGCCCGACGCCATCGCAATGTCCTTGTCGAACAATGGGTCGCTCATCCTTCGGTCGAGCGCCGTCGCCGCACGCTTCGCCGCTGAGGCTCCGGATCTGAAGGCGCTCGCCGCGGAGGCGGACGTCGATCGGGTGGTCATGGGAACGCTGGTGCGCGCCGGCGATCAGTTACGTGCGGCTGCGCAACTCGTCGAGGCGCCTGGCGGCACCCTGATCACGTCGCACACCGTACAGTCGTCGCTTGGCGATTTGTTTCAGCTTCAAGACGACATCGCGAGACGTGTCGCGGACGCGCTGGCGCTCCCACTCACTGGGGCGACGACGCCGGTCACCCCAGCCGCCCGGCCCGACGCGCGCGCCTACGAGCTCTACCTGCGCGGCAACGAGCTCGTCCGCACCTACAACGGGCTCGTTGAAGCTCGAGACCTGTATCTCCGGTGCCTCGATTTGGATCCGAACTTTGCTCCGGCGTGGGCGCAGTTGGGCCGATGTCATCGAGTCATCGGCAAATACATCGATGCGTCTGGCGACAGCGAAGGTCTCGCCGAGGAAGCCTTCCGGCGCGCGCTCTCGCTGACTCCCCGGTTGACGATTGCGCACAAGTTCTACGCCAACCTGGAGGCGGATATGGGCCAGGCGCAGAATGCGCTGGTCCGCCTCATCGGCGAAGCCGAACGTCATGGCAACGATCCCGAGCTCTTTGCCGGGCTGGTGCACGCCTGCCGCTACTGTGGCCTCCTCGAGCAATCAATCGCGGCGCATGCCGAGGCGCGTCGTCTCGATCCGAACGTCCCGACCAGCCTGGATCAGACACTGCTGATGACCGGCGACGTCGAGCGGCTGCTGGCGATCGTGCCCCCGCGTGTCATCGCGGGCGCCGACGACGGGATCCGAGTGATTGCACTGGGACTCGCGGGCCGCCGTGACGAGGCCCGCGAGCGCGTCGAAGCGATGCGACGGCAGTCGCGCATCCCGACATTCGAATCATGGATTGACTACCTGACCTCGTGGCTCGACCGGCGGCGCGAGAACATGAACACGCGGCGATCCCAGTTCACCGGCCTGAGAATTCAGGAGGATCCTGAAGCCATTTTCCAGGAGGGGTGGCTGCTCTGCGACGTCGGCGATTACGAGACCGGACTCGTGTTTCTCCAGCGAGCAATCGCGAAGCGCTACTACGCGGTTGAAACGTTATCGTCCCGGTCCCAATTCGACGCGCTGCGAAGCGATCCGCTCTTCCGGTCACTCGTATCACACGCCGAGGCCGGGCGCGACCGGGCCCTCGCCGCATTCCGTGCTGCTGGCGGTGAACGACTGCTCGGACTCTAGAGAATCAGGTTCTACCGGGTTCCACACGGTTCTTCAAGGTTCTACTGGGTTCTACAAGGTTCGTTCTTCGAGCACAGACACGACAGCCGCTGATGAACACGCTCGCCCGGGAGGACTGCAGGGCCGAACTGATCCAGAGATTGAGGCGGGCGCGCTCCGACAGCCCGCGACGCTGGGGCCGAATGACCGCGCACCAGATGGTGTGTCATCTCAGTGATTGCTCGCGAATGGCCCTCGGGCAGAAGCGCACCAGCGATGCCAGCGGCCCGGTGCAGCGCACGGTGATCAAGTGGTTGGCCCTTTACACACCCTTGAGATGGCGCCCTGGCATTGTGACGAGGCCTGAAGTCGATCAGGAAGTGGGAGGAACGAAGCCGTTCGAGTTCAGCGCCGACTTGAAGGAGGCCGAGGAGCTCCTCAGCCTCGTCGCCTCACGTGCCCGCGGCGCCGACTGGCCGGATCATCCCGTGTTTGGCCGGATGTCCGAGAGGGACTGGATGCGGTGGGCGTATCTGCACACAGATCATCATCTGAGACAGTTTGGACTGTGATAGCAGTCAACCGGTTACCACATTCCTCAATCGATGATGTTCACCGTCACGCTGCGATGACGGCTAGAGACAAACAGGAGAAGAGAGAATTCTACCTTCAGAAAAAAATCGTTCTCCTTGCTCCGTTCTGCTGTTGTCTCTGGGGACAACAAATGCAGCGTGACAGTAAAGGTCGCGGATTGACGCTCGTAGCCACGAGTTGAGCAGCTTTATGCCAATTGCCAATGTCGGTCTACCAATAACGATCTGGTTCGAGACCGTGAGGTCCGATTTCCGAAGCGCCTGTCGCGCGTTGCAGCATTCGCGTCGCTACACTGGCTGGGTCGTCGGCAGCCTGGCGATAGGGATGGCGATCACGATCGCGGCGCTTGCGCTCCTGAACGCCGTCATGTTTTCGCCGTTTCCCGGCATCACGGATCAAGCACGGCTCGTCCGTGTGAGCGTCACCAGAAATTGCGGCGGTCCCGATTGCTGGAGCCGGATGTCCGCTCCTTCAGACTACGACGCGCTTCAACGAGGGTTGACCGGATTGCAAGACCTCGCCGCGTACACCGACGGGCAGGTCGCGGCGGCTCTCCCCGAAGCGCGCTCGCTCCGCGCGCTCGTCGTCTCGCCGAACTACTTCAACCTGTTGGGCGTGCACGCCGCTGCCGGCCGCCTGTTCACCGGCAGCGATGCCGAAGCGCACGCTGCAGTCGCGGTCATCGCGTACGGCACCTGGACTCGTGAATTCGGCTCAGATCTGTCGGTAGTCGGACGATCGATCCGGATCGCCAATGACTTTGTCCAAATCGTCGGCGTGGCGCCGCCGCGGTTCGGCGGCATTGATAGAGTCAGACCGGAAGATCGCGATCCTGACATCTGGCTGCCGCTGTCGCTCGCGGACCGGGTGCTGCCCTTCTCAGCCGTCGAGCGACGTCGTCAAGAGCGGCTGATGGATTTCGTCGGCCGATTGCGAGAGGGAGTCGACGCGCGGCAGGTTCAGGCTCAGGCGGAGGTCCTCGCGCCCCAACTCGCGGCATTGAGGCAGCCATCAAGAGCTGCCCGATCTGTCGTCAAGCCGGTCTGGCGGGTCAATCCCAGAAACTGGAAGTTCGGCTTCATCGTCGTCATGCCCATCCCGATCCTGGTGCTCGTGATCGCGTGTGTCAACGCAGCCAACCTGATGC
>JBKPNQ010000011.1:0-16636 GCA_046732715.1 Acidobacteriota bacterium
ACCTCCGGGTTCTTCCTGATGCGCCGAACGCTCGCACGCGATGTGAGGATCTCTGCCGGTGGCTTCAAGATCTGCCTCGAGCTGCTCGTCAGAGGGCGACCCGCATCGGTCGTCGAGATCCCGTATGTGTTTGTCGGACGAACCGCCGGCGAGAGCAAGATGAACCTCAAAGAGGCGCTGGGCTATCTCAAGCAGCTGGTCGAGCTGCGTCAGTTCCTGTCGCAGCGGCCGAAACTGTCTCAGTCCTATCGTCGCCTGTCGCCCGAAGAACTGGCGGCGCAGACGCCAGCGAGGCAACGGGCCGTCGTCCCCAATCCGTCAGGCCCGTAATCACTCCGAGGGCTCCGCCCTTCGGACTCCCCGACATGTTCTCACGAGCTGCTTCGCCGGCTCGTTCCGTTCGCGTGGGCTCACGCCCGCGCTCGTTCGCCGCGTTCGCTTTGCTTATCCCCCGACCGCGGCCGACTGACGCGGTGGCGCCGTCGAGGTGTCCACTACTGGCGCACCAAACAACGTACGGGAGAGAACCTGCCAGACGATGTTCTGCTTTGACATCGCGATCTGCGCCACGTCGCCGACGTGGCGTGCCAGGTAGCCTGGTCGGAGGAAGAATCGGCGCTTCGCACGATTGATCGCGCTCATCACGACCTGCTCGTCGAGCCCGTTTCCACGGAGCAGGTAGTACGAGTATTCCATCTTCGACCAGTCGCTTCCCGCGTCAGGCGGCAGCAAGGATTCGCGGAGGCATTTCTCGTACAGCGCGGTGCCTGGGTATGGTACGGCCGGATAGAAGTTGGCGAAGTCCGGGTCCAGGGCGATGGCGTAGTTGATGGTCTGCTCCATGGTCTTCGGCGTTTCTCCCGGGTAGCCGAAGATGAAGAACGCAAACGAGCGGATGCCGGCGTCGCGCATGTTCTTGAACGCGGCCTGAATCTTCTGCCGCTCCAGGCGCTTGACCATGTCCTTCCGAACTTCGTCCGATTCCGACTCGATTCCGAGCGCCAGCATCCAGCAGCCGGATTTCTTCAGCCGGTGGACGAACGCCGGGTCCGTCAGGTTGTCGGCACGGGCATTACCGAACCACTGAATCGGCAGGTTTCGGCCGATGAGCTCGTCGCAGAAGGCTGTGAACGACTTCACATTGAGCGTGACCGTGTCGCCCCAGAGGTAAAAGAAGTCCACACCGAGCTCGCGGTGGGTGCGCTCGATTTCGTCGACGATCGATTTCGCACTGCGTTCACGGAACTTGTGCCCCTGATGGATCGGCGCGACGCAGAAATCGCACGAATAGGGGCAGCCGCGGCTCGTCTCTACGATCACGTAGCGCTTGTTGACGAGCGGCAGCGCGTAACGCTCGAGCGCAACCAGGTCCCATGCCGGATAGGGGCTGGTCGAAAACCGGGTGAAGCTCCCGTGCGCCCGATGGGGCGTGACCGTAGATCCGCTGCGCCACGTCACGTTGGGAATCTCGCCGACGTGATCCGCTGATTCGAGCTGCGCGAGTTGAAGGATCGCATCCTCTGGTTCGCCGACGAACATGCCATCGACGTCCGGGACGCGCGCCATTGACAGCGCTGGTGCGGTCGACGCATGCGGGCCGAAGCAGAATATCGGGGCGTGGTACCGGTGCTTCAATTGCGCCATTGCCGCAACGTCGGCATCAAGCGTTGGCGTGGTGGTTGGAAAGATGATCAGCGTCGGCACGAACCGCTCGCGATCCAGCCGGGCGATCACCTCGTCCACCGAGAGTCGCTCGGCGGTCGCGTCGACCAATCGAACGTCGCAGCCGGCTTCCCTGAGGAGCGAGGCAGCCAGCGCCAGGGTGTACGGCGGCTTGGTCGTGCCGAGAACTTCTTCACGCTCCTGGCAGCGGCCCTGGCGGGTGAAGGCGACGCCGTTGATGAGCGGCGGGTTGATGAGGAGCGTAGAGCGGCCAAGCATCAGATGTGACTCACCGGACCACGGTCAGTGGTATTGCGCGCCGGGCAGGGCGCGGCACGCCGGCCCCGAAAGGCTCGGCAAGCGGGGTTGGAGACAGTTCGACTTTGCAGCAACGCCGGCACACCGGAAAGATCCCGTTCTCGACCAGACGGCGACGCATGTCGACATAGCGCTCGCCATTCCAGACTTCCTCGAGCGACGATTTCGACAAATCCCCGACTTCAACGCGGATGAACGGGCAGAAGTACACCTTGCCGGAGAACGAGACTCGTGCGTGCAAGAAGGGATACAGACATCGCCCTTCGAGCCGGGCTCCGGGCGTGTAGTAGTTGTCGATCAGCGGCGGATGAACCTTCGGGCGGAAGTCGAACAGGATATTCTTGCGCCGGCATTTTTCCTGAAGTGCGGCGACCTGCGCTCGAACGCGATCGATGTCGAGCCCGGGATCCGGCGTGATGTAGGTCGCGATCACCGACGAATCGCTCGCGCCGATCAAGCGCACCGTTTCCGCCACCTCCTCCGGCGTGCTGAACATCAGGTGGTTCAATCCGATGGCGTCGACGCCAAGTTCCTCGGCGACGTCAACCATCTGGTCCAGCGCGTCGAGGCTCTCGTGCGCGACGGTCGTATTGATGCTGATGCGGAGAGGCGCCTGGCGTCGCTTGGCCGCTTCCTGGAGCCGTTTCAGGCCCGCGCACGTCCGCTCGAACGTTCCCTTCAGACCCCGAGCGGCATCGTGGATTCCACCCGGCCCGTCGATCGATACGCTGATGTGACGCAGGAACCCGGCGGCGGCGAGCCCGGCGAGCGCCTCTGCCCGCTCCTCGGTGATGATGGTGCCGTTCGTCGTGAGATACCCGCAGGCGTACCCTTTTTCGCGGAAGAGATCCAGAACGGACATGATGTCCTTCCGCATGAAGATCTCACCGCCGGTCAGGCTCACCTGAAGCCCGGGCTCGTCAGGGAAGGCCCTTCCCAGCGCGTCGAGGGTCATCTCCTCCCGCCACTGCCCTTCGATATTCAATAAATCGCCGACATAGCAGAACTCGCAGTGCAGATTGCACCGCATGGTCGCTTCGTACACGGCGCCCATCGGCAGGCGGTCGGCTCGTCCCGTTTTTTCGTCGATGAACCGGCGAATTCTCTGCTCGTAGCGGTGCCGCCGATAGCGGGCCCACGCGTGACGGGCCAGCGGCAGTGCTCGCGCGCGTGTCGCAAGCGAGTCGCGGAGCTTCGCCAGCGACGATCGAGAAGCCGCGGCCGGTGCAGGCTTTCGTCCGTCCTTGTCCGCAATGCTCAGGGCCACGGTCATCGAGTTTGTCAGATCTCCGGAGTGTTCCGCTCGAGTCTTCGTCGAGGGGCTTCGTCCCTCGAATTCCCCCACACGCTCTCTCGCGCGCCGCTTCGTCGGCGCGCTCCGTTCGCGTGGCTCGCTCGCCATGCTCGCTCGCACCTGGGCCGACCCTCTAGTCGGCATTCGGCGCGGAGTCATCAAGCTTGTGCCCGGGCATCCACACACGCCCAAGGCGGAGCTTCGCTTGAGCCTGAAAGGACCATCTATTGTATCGTCTCGCGGCTGAGAACGCTATGCGTTGCGCTCGACTTGCCGATCCGGTTCATCGGGCACCTCGACGGACACGATTTCGCCCGCGAGCTCCGTGGCTTCCGCCGGTGGCGTTCTCTGCCGTTCGTCACGCCGCAGCCGGAGGCTGTTGAGGGCCCGGATCTCGTCGGCGTTGAAGAAGCGCGTGAGCCACAGCAGCGCGGACATAATCGCCACGACCGTCGCTCCGCGTGCAAGGATTCCGGCTGCCGGCGGCATCGCCGGGAGCTGCGTGGCGACCAGGTATCCAATCAGGGCGGCCGCGACAGCCCGAGACAGCCGGCCGTATTCATAGCGGACCGGGTAAAAGCGCTGCGAGAACATGTACGCAAGACCCGCTTGCACGGCATAGGCGGCGCCGTTCGCCCATGCGGCGCCGATGATCCCAAACCCGGGAACCAGCGCGAAGTTCAATCCGATGTTGAGCACGGCACCGATGGCGGTCGTGACCGGATAGTAGCCAGTTCTCGCAGTGATGTTCAGCCCGATTGAGGTCAGCAGGTAGATGCCGTAGAAAAACACGCCAATCGCCGTCCACATGACGATCCCCGTTGCGGCGATGTATTGGCCGTGAGTGGCGAGAGCCAGAAGGTCCGACGCAATGGCCGAGAGCCCTGCGGTCATCAGGGCGAGTACCGCGACACCGTAGGTCGTGATGGTGCTGAAGACCCGTTCGGCATCGGGTTCCCGGGCGGTCGCGTAGTAGAACGGAGCCCATGCGTACTCAAACGCCCCGAGGACAATTTTTTCGATCAGCCCAAAGCTCACACCGATTGAATAAACGCCGATATCCTGCACGGGAAGATAACGCGTCATGACGAACCGGTCCCCGACCGACATCAGCTGCAGCGCAAACCCGTGCGGCACTCGAGGTAACCCGAAGGCCAGCGACTTCCGCAGAATCTCGGGCGCAAACACAGGGCGAAGCAGGGGAATGAACCACCTGAGCATCACGACGAGAAGGACGGCCGTGACGACCACGTCGGCGACAACGACTCCCATGACACCGAGCCCGGCGCCGACGACGAGAAGTAGTCGAAGAACCAGCGTCGAGGCCGAGCGCGCGAGCGTGAGCCCGCTGAATTCGCGTGCTCGTCCCTGAATGCGGAGGACGTGAAAGGGGATGAACGTGAACCCGATCGCGAACGTGTTCAGCAGAACGAGCTGGAGCGCCAGCGTATACCCCTCGGACTGCAGCAGGCGCGTTGACAGGAACGGGGCGACCGCGAGTGAGGCCACGAGCAGCACGCCGTTCGCAGCGACAAGGAACAGGAACAGCGTGCTCGCGAGCCGCTGCCGCTCGTGCTCATCGCCGCAGTCGTACCAGAACCGCATGAACGCGCCATCGATGCCCCAGCGGAAGAAGAGCTTGACCGTAGCCTCGACGCTGGCCAGCAGCGCGAGAACGCCGTAGTCCGCCTTGCTCAGGTAGTTGACGTAAAGCGGGAGGAGCAGGAAGTTGAGCGCCTGAATGGCCACATCGCCGGAGCCATAGATGGCGAGGTGCTTCGACAGCTCGCGGATCTTCTGAAACAACGGTTCAGGGCTTCCGCAGCGTCAGCAGATTCAGGAAGCACCAGCCGGGAACCGGCAGCAGTCGTGATAACCAGCGATGCAGTGGTTGCAGGGCCTGAGGTCGCCGGCGAATCCAGCGCGTGAGGACTGGCACCGTCGGAAAAATGCCGCGGCGGCTCACCAGGATGAACCCGGTGCGTCGCGCCATCTCGATGTATTCGGCCGCCGGACGATCGCCAGGGTGCTTATGTTCCGACGCCGTGCGAATCAATCGGCCGAGCAGAAAAAAGTGCACCCGAGACTGCAGATGCGCCAGGTTTGGGACGGAAACGAGCAGGTCGCCGCCGCTCTTCAGGACACGAAACAGTTCCGCAAGCGCGCGGGGCTGCTCGTCAAATGTCAGATGCTCGAGCACGTCCAGGCAGAGCGCCCGGTCGAATGACGCGTCAGCGAATGGAAGAGCCGTGAGCGATCCGGTTCGAACGCGATCGGATCCGTAGTTCGGGTCGATGCCTTCAATCGCGAGCCGATCCGCGTACTCATCTACGAGAACGCCTTCGCCGCACCCCGCGTCCAGCACCCGAGCACCGGCAGGACTTCGGTCGAGCCAGTGTCGAACCGCCTCCAGTTTCGCAATATAGGTGGGGTAGTACTCCCAGTTGGGATCCGGCGCCCGATGATAATCGCCGCGCGTCGCGTACTCGCCGCTACGCACGGACGGTGGGCTGGCGGCCATCAGCTGATTCTAACTAATTGGTGAATTGGCGAGTCGGTGAATTGCTGAATTCATGAATTGGCATCGCGCGGCTACCGCCGCGCAGTAACCGCACGCGCGGTCGCGCGTGCGAAGCCAATTCGCCAATTATTCGGATTGCCCTCCGGGGCCGCCAGGCCCGCCGGGCCTTACGAACGGCGGCGGAACTGATCCAGGCACGCTCGGCACGATGGTTCCAGGCACTATAGGTGGGCCATACGGATTCGGTTGGCCCGGGGGAGGCGCCGGCAACATGCCTGGTCTCGGCGCGGTCAGCACCGGCCCTTGCCCGTTCGGCGGCGCCTGAACGACGCCCGGCACGTTCGCAACCCCGTTTGGCATGTTTGGCGTCGCCGCACCTGGCGGCACGACCTGCGGTTCGACAACCGGATCGTCATCGTCGGGGACCGGCATCGGCATCTGCTGCATCGTCACCGGGCGATTGTTGAATGCCGTGGGAGTGTTGACGGCCGGCCCAACCGGTCCTCGGCTGACCGGTAGGATCATCACGCGATCGAAGGCCGATGCCCCCGCGATACTGACTTGACGCTGCGCAGCGATGTAGCCGCTGGCTGATCGGAGCAGCAAGTCCAGCACTTCGCGCTCGGGACGATCGACGAGCTGAAGCGTGAGCGGCGGACCTGTCAGCTTGTCACCATTGACGATCGTCGTCTGGCCGACGCGCGCCCACTCGTCCAGGATTTGGCGAAGCGGGACTTCCGTGGCAACGAGCGTGACTCGGCCATTGGAAATAGTCAGCTTCAAATCGCCGGCGGCTGCCAACGACGCGGAACCCGATATCAATGCTACCGCCACGATCAGGCGAAAGATTTTATGCATGGAACGGGCCTCCGGCCTTTGATGATTATACCGCTCATTAGACGCCGGTGGCGAGCTCGGCGGATGACAGAAATCGAGGATTTTTTTGCCTTTTGCGTTTGTAAGAGCTGTTTCGGGTCCAGGCGGCGTATTCTTTTCCGGGCGCTGGCCGATGGCGGGTCGGGCCACACAGGAGCATCCAAAATGCGACGCGCGTTAGTGGTCGTTCTGCTCTGTCTCCTGCCTACTGCACCTCCTTTCGCCCAGCAGCGGCCCCCGGTGATTGGTCGTAACGCCGGCGTGTCCGCCGGTCATCCGCTGACCTCCGCAGCCGCCTTCGAAATTCTGATGAAAGGAGGGAACGCCTTCGACGCTGGCGTCGCCGCAATGCTGGTGGGCGGCATCGTCGAGCAGGACCTCTATAGCCTGGGGGGCGAGGGGCTGGTCCTCGTCTATCCGCGCAGCACCCGGAAGGTCGTTTCGATCGTCGGGCAGGGATGGGCGCCAAAAGGCGCCACGATCGATTGGTACACCGCCCACGGGAAGACGATGCAGGGCATTGGTCTCGATCCAGCCGTCGTCCCCGGCGTTGTGCATGCGGCCCTGACGGTGCTCGAACGCTGGGGGACGATGGGCTTCGAGCAAGTATCGAGTCGCGCGATCGAGTACGCCGAGAAGGGCTTCCCGCTGCGGCCCAGGACGGTCGCCGCGATCGACGGCAACCGGAAGTTCATCGACGCATGGCCGGATAACAAGCGGATGTGGGTGAAGGCGGACGGTTCGGCGTACAAGGCCGGCGAAACGATCGTGCTGCCGGACCTCGCACGCACATTGAAGGCGATGGTCGAGTCCGAACGGAAAGCAGCAAAAAAAGGGCGCGCGGCCGGAATCGCGGCGGCGCGTGACCGCTTCTACAAGGGCGACATCGCCGAAACGATGGTGGCATTCCTCAAACAGCACGAGGCGCCGTTCGAGCTCGCGGATTTTGCCGAGTTCTTTGCCCGGGTGGAGGAACCGGCGACGACGAACTATCGCGGCTACGACGTCTACAAACACTCGTTCAGCAGCCAAGGGCCGGTGCTGCTCGAGACGCTCAACATCCTCGAGCAGTTCGATCTCAAATCGATGCAGCGTAACAGCGCCGATTACCTCCATACGGTGGTCGAAGCCATGAAGCTGGCATATGCCGACCGCGATTCGTACTACGCCGATCAGGCCTTCGTGGAAAGCCCGGCGCAAGGGCTGCTGTCGAAGGCGTACGCGAAGGAGCGCGCCAAGCAGATCGATCCGAAACACGCGTCAAAGGGATATCTCGCAGGGAACCCGCTGCCGTTCGACTCGAAGGTCAAGACGTGGAGCTACTGGGTCGCCGATCTGAAGGACGCAACGCAGACCGAGCCACCGATCCCGCAGGAGGATCTGACTGCAGGCGTCACGAAGGATACGACCCATATCTCGGTCGTCGACAAGGATGGGAACGTCTTCGATGCCACTCCGAGCGGGGCGTGGATTCCTACGTCCGTCGTTCTGGGATCGACCGGCGTCATGATGAGCGTCCGCGGAGAATCGTTCTGGCTGGACAAGACACGCGCCGCGCAGCTGCGACCGCGGTCGCGGCCGCGCTACACGCTCACGCCGAGCATCGTCCTACGCAACGGCGAGCCGTTCATGGCGATCGGGACACCTGGCGGCGACAACCAGGAGCAGACGATCGTCCAGGCCTTCCTGAACGTCGTCGAGTTCTGGCCCGACTGGTATCCGAACCTCCACGAAGCGTTCCGGTGGCCGCGGATGCAGACGCTGCATTTTTACGGGTCGTTCTGGCCGCATCCCGGCGGTTTCAACAAGCTGAATCTGGAGGCGGATGTGCCCGATGCGGTGTTCGAGGAATTGAAGTCACGTGGGCACGACATCAGCCGCATTCCGACAGCCAGCATGTCAGGGTGCGCGACCGCGGTGGTCGTCGATCCGGCGACGGGCAATCGAATCGCTGGCGCCGACCCACGTCGGGACTGCTACGCGATGGCGTATTGAGATTGCTGATTGTCGATTGCTGATTGATCCTCATCCCTCAATCAGCAATCAGCAATCAGCTACACCAGCTTCGTAATCCAGAGCGGCGAGTCTTTGCGAGGCAGGTCACATGCACGGCAGATGTCGGGCCCGCCGCTTTCGAGATGCTGACGCCGGGCGTTTCGGTAGGGCTCGGCATTCCAGATTTCACTGATGGTGTGGGTGTTCAAGTCGCCGAGGATCGTTTTGCCATCGAAATCGGCGCAGCACAGGGAGACTCGACCGTCCCAGAGCACGGTGAAGGTCAGCCACGGACGGTAGCAGGGAAAGTTGACGTCCGATTCCGTGTTCAACGTTCCTGCCCAGTTGTGCAGATCGGTGACGTGAATCTTGTCGGCGATCGACTTCCAGTGCTCGATGAACGCTTGTTCGTCGACGGAGTTGTTCTGCCGGACGAACGACAGGATCAGCTTGGGCCGGCGCTTTCCACTCTCGCCGCGCAGACGAAGCAGCCGTTCGATGTTGGCGATGACCTTGTCGTACTTCAGCCCAATTCGCGTCGCTTCGAAGACTTCCTTACCTGATGCGTCGACGCTGATATTGATCGCGTCGAGACCGGCATCAATCATCCCGCGCGCGATCGGCTCAGTGATCAGCGACCCATTGCTGATCATCCCGACTTCCTGGATGCCTTTCTGTTTCGCGTACCTGACTTTTTCAACCAGCTTGCGGTCGACGAACGCCTCGCCGTAGTTGTGCATCCGCACGTGTGTGATACCAAGCTCGGCGCACTCGTCGACGATTTTCTTGAACAGCTCGAGGCTCATGATGCCCTGCCGGCGGTGCATGTCGTCGCGCGGGCAGAACACGCACTTGGCATTGCAGATGTTCGTGGCTTCGATCTGAACGATCTCGGGCATCCGTGGGGCACGGTCGCGTCCGGTCGCAAGCAGCAGTCGCCGTACAGGCTTCGCCTGCGAATGAAGGGTCTGTTCCGCTGCGCGGCGCAGACGCGCCTTGAGCTTCACCGGATGGGACATGAATACTGCTACAACTGTCGAAAGTGCTCGATGACGCGGGTCAGCGTCTCGTCGAGCTCGACCGTCGGCGCGTACCCGACGAGCGCCTGGATCCGCCCGATGTCCGGAACCCGCCGGGGCATATCCTCGAATCCTGCTTCGTAAGCCTTGTCGTACGGCACGAGCACGATCTCGGAGCTGCTGCCAGTCAGGGTTTTGACTTTTTCGGCAAGCTGACGAATCGAAATCTCGTTGCCGTTTCCGATGTTGAACACCTGGCCAATCGCGCGAGGGTCGTCAATCAAGGCTACCATAGCCTTCACGACGTCCCCCACGTAGGTGAAGCTCCGCGACTGGGTGCCGTCACCGAACACGGTGATCGGCTGTCCGGCGAGCGCCTGACGCACGAAGTTGGGAATCACCATCCCGTACTGCCCGGTTTGTCGCGGTCCGACGGTGTTGAACAGCCGGACGATGATGACCGGCAGCTTTTTCTCCTTCCAGTAAGCGAGCGCCAGGAACTCGTCGATCATTTTGCTGCACGCATACGCCCATCGGTGTTTCGCCGTCGGGCCGAGCACCAGATCGGCGTCCTCTCTGAACGGCACATCGGTGCTCTTCCCGTACACCTCTGACGTCGACGCGATCAGCACCAGCTTCTTCTTCTTGTTGGCGTGTTTGAGGACGACCTCGGTTCCGTGGACGTTGGTTTCAATCGTGTGCACCGGCTGCTCCACGATCAGCTTCACGCCGACCGCCGCGGCGAGATGGACGATGATGTCGCACCGATCGATCAATTCGGCGAGCACCGGTTCGTTTGCAACCGTGTCGATGGTGTAGTGAAATCGTGGGTTCGCCTTGAGGTGAACGACGTTCTCAATCGAGCCGGTCGACAGATTGTCGAGAATGAATACTTCGTCCCCGCGATCGAGAAGCGCTTCGGACAGGTGGCTTCCGACAAACCCCGCCCCACCCGTAATCAGCACTCGCATCAGCGATGGTTCCTTTCGACATGTGGGTCAGCCACCGTCGGCTGCGACTGGAGATGATCCGCGAGCGCGAGGACGGCGTCTGCAGAACGGGCGGCGGCGCGGCCGTCGGATCCGATTGCAAACCGTCGCAGGTACTCCTCCCGGGAGCCTTTAATCTGGCTGCGGAATTCTTGATCATACAGGATTCGCTGCAAGGCTGGCTCGATATCGGACGTGGTCGCTGCTCCGGCCATGATGCCAGCGGCGACGAACGGCGACAGGTTGTTGGGAAGGCCGATGACGAGCGCGGGAATGCCGAGCACGCCGGCGTCGAGCGCGACCGTCGAATTAACCGTGACGACGAGCCGGCACGCGCGAAGCAGCGGCCCGAGCGGCGCGGCGGCGGGAAGGACGCTGACGCGGTCGTGCGCGGTCGCGACAGGTGCGTACACGTCCGGCGTTTCGGCGGGATGAGTCTTGATCGCGAGATGGACGCCGGCCATGCGATCGACCGCGTCGGCGAGCGGGCCGAGCACGTGCTTTGCCTGGCTGAACTTGCCCACGAATAGCACCAGGTCGCGGCTGTCCGCTCCGCTCGTCTTGCGCGCATCAGAAATCTGCGAGGCCGACAGCGCGCTGACGTTCTGCACCAAGGCGTCCAGGCGCGGGCTTCCGGTCACGGCCAGGGCGTCAGCCGGGAAATGTCCGTCGCGTTCGAGATAGGCCCGCGCGTACTCGTCGAAGACCATCGTGCGCGTCGGACGCGGGAAACCAGAGTCGATAGGATTTGCCGGATCCGGACTCATCTCGTCGTCTTCGTGCACGTAATTGAGCCACGACTGATAGATGAATCCGTGCTGGAGCCCGGCCGTCGGGATGCCGCGGCGCCGCGCTTCAAGCATGAGTGCCCGGCCCCAGCCTCCGGCCTCCGCATACGTGACGACGACCGCCGGCGCAAGGATGTCGAGCGCGGCGCCGGCTTCATCCATGGCGCGAGCCGACCACGTCCACTGCAGCAACACCACGCCGGCGAGTTCTTCGCGAATCAGCGGCCAGCAGTCGTACGCGCCAACGCGAGCGTGTTGTTGGACGGCGGTGCTGGCCAACAGCGTGCGCAGCATCCGATGACGCTCGCGCCACAGCTGATTCGAACCGTCCAGTTTCGCAAGCGGCGCCAGCGATTCGATCGGCGTCGCCGCGCCCGGATCCGTTCTCTTCACCAGCGGATGCCACCAGCGGCGCGCCCGAAAATTCTCGGACGGGCCGACGCTGACGTATCGGACTCCGCTGCGAACACGATCCTCCAACGCTTCAAGCACCGGTCCGATGTACGACTCGGCGCTGCCTTCGGGGGCACCGGATCGCCAAAACGCCCGGTGCACGAAGGCGGCGACGGTCGTGCGGGCTGACGACGCTGAAGCGTTGGATGCCCGGGCGCGAGAGGCGCGGGCGGCGAACATCAGGCCGCGAGCCCGCAGATCCATCTGCATGATGCGAAGCGTTCCGCGCGTGCGTCCGGCGCCACCTCGGGACCCGATCCCATGCGCACGTGCCGCCTGCGGCGCCAGCGTTCGAACAACGGGCCCGCCACGAACCACGGTGATGCCAACCGGCCGCTCGCGCTCGATGAGCGCCTCGAGGGCGGCAATCGCACGGTAGATACTCAGGACGACCTGCTGTTTGTGCAAGTACAACTCGGTAAACCACCACAGTGAGTCGCCATGAAATGTGAACCGTCGTCGAAACGGTTGACCATCGACGTCAAGCCGCCGAAGCGCCTTGATCCACTGATGCTCGGACACGGTGGCGCATTCTTCCGCGCGCGCATCCAGGTAGTCGCCGAGCCGTACACGTCGCGTGACGGTCCCGGCGTCAATCATCAGGACGTCGTCAATCATGCGGACGTAGAACTGCGAGCGGGCTGTGTGCCGGCTCGGGCCGATTCGTCCAGGACCGCTCGCGCCGCTTCGACCACCTTCTCAGGACCAATGAGGGCAAGGCAGTCTGGCGTGTGGCCGACACATCGTGCGGGCGGCAGGCGGATACGGTTACAGGGGCTGCAGGGAAGATCGACTCGAACCACTCGATCGTACGGACCACGCGGCCCGTAGCGTGCCGGATCGGATGGGCCGAACACCGCCACGACTGGCGTGCCGACGGCGACGGCCAGGTGCATCGGGCCGGTGTCGCCGGTAATGAGGAGGTCGAGTCGCTCGAGAATGCCGGCAAGTGTGAGCAGGTCGACATGACCCGCGATGTCGACAACATGAGAAGGCGGCAGTGTGGTCTTGACGGCTTCGACGAGGCCGCGATCCCCCGGGCCGCCGGTAAGCACGATGCTGGCGCCGGTCGCGTCGACGAGGCGACGGCCGACTTCCGAGAATCGCTCGGGCGGCCATTGCTTGATCGCGCGTCCACCGCTCGCGTGGATCCCGATCAGCGGGCCGTCCGCGCCGCCCAGCAGCCGCGATGCATTTTGATGTGATTCGGACGGCACGACGAGCGTGGGACTGACGTCCTCGGCCACCGGGGACTGGAACACGGTCGATACCAGCCGTCGCGCGTTGTCGGTCGTGTGCGCCCGGTCGTCATAGTCGATCGCGACATCCAGTAATGATCCTCCGCCCCCGCTTCGATATCCGGCGGTCCATGCGGCTCCTGACACACGCAGCATCAGGTTGCTGCGAATGTCGGGCTCGAAGTTGATGGCCAGGTCGTACTGGGTGGGTCGCCAGCGTCGCGCTGCGCGGATAAGCGAGGGGAGCGTGCCTCCTTGGCTTTCGCGAGCGAGCCAGGCCGCATCCAGCGACGCGACCCGCGTCACCGGATCGATCGCGCGCGCGAGATCGGCATTCCAGCTGCCGACGATCAAGTCGATTTCCGCAGCGGGGACGAGCGTCCGTAGATCCGCCAGCGCCGGGAGCGTCATCAGCAGATCGCCGATCCGCTCCAGCCGCAGAACCAGAATGCGTTTTGGCGCGGTCGGGTGCGCTCGACGACGGAACGGCCGCGTCATCGCAGCGGCAGCTCCAAGAATCCGATCCGCCGTTGCGACGAGTGCCCGCTCGCGGCGATCGGCAATATGCAGTGCCATTGATCGAATTGCGTCCCTGGAAGCGCGGCCTCCCGGGCGGGCCCGGCGCTGCAGCTATCTTACCGCCACGCGATCGACCATGACTCCCAGGTTGCGGTCGTCGGGGGTGCCGAGCACTTTGTTGGGATTCCACGTTCGCGTCACCAATCTCAACTCGACGGGTTCGCCCGTGGCAGCCGCCCGGGTCGCAAGATCGGGCGGGATGGCGAAGGTATACGGCGCGAATTCGTTTCCAATGCGTGCGGATCCGAGCAGCTGATTCTGCAGGAAGACAGTCACGTCGGGTGGGTCTGCGGCCGCCGGCCGTCCGCCGTTGTTGAGCCAAAGGCGTATCTCGTGGCTCGAAGTACGGATGTGTGTAATCGACAGGTAGGACGTCGGCCCCGTCCATCTGAACGTATGGCCCTCGGATGTTTCCTTGGCGTGGAATCGCACGACGTTGAGATCATCGGCCGTGCCGACGTCGAGATCGAACTCGTCATCCTCGCTGGCCGCCTCGGGCGGCGTGAACTCGTACACCCCGTACTCGAATTCCTTCTGCCGGACGAACCGCGGAAATGCGTTGAGCGGGGAATCGTATTCGGGCACTTGAAATCGTTCGCTCGCCACTGAACGCACGCCGTATCGTTTCGACAACAGATCGGTGCCCCCGCCGCCGATGAACAGCACGCGGCGGTAGCGCGTGCGCGCCCACTGGAGAAACGTGGCAAGAGTGGGCTTATCCGGCCGGGCCTCATAGAGGACGAGCACGTTCCGCCCGTAGACGTAGGCGAGCGGCAACGCCAGCACATGAACGTCACTGCCCGTGTCGCGCGATTCCGCCAGAACGAGGTCATCGTCGCCGATCATCCCGGCGAGCCGTTCCAGCTTGGGGATGAGGCCGCTGTACTCAGTGTGGTGAACGACCGGCCGGCTGACGCGAATGTAATAACCGGCGAGCAACACGATGAACAACAAGCGGAGCGCGGTCCGGGTCGATCCGGCCAGGGTTCGCGGCCAGCGAACGCCGCCCAGCACCGCCGTCGAGGCAAAGATGAGCGCACCGGGAAGAATGACCGGAAGGAACCTCCGCGTCATCCAGAAATGGTTCGGGACGATCCGAACCTTGTAGAACAGGAAACACGCGAAGATCACGATGGTGCTGATCAGAGCCGGATCGCGAAAGAAACGACGCGATAGCAGGGCGAGACCGAGCAGAGCCGCGAGCAACGCTGGGAGCGTGAAGTACAGACTGGTGAACGTCCGCAGCGCTTCGGCGTCGTGAATCGCCAGTTTCCCGGCCTGGTGACGAAACATCAGCGCGTAAATGGCGAGCAGCCAGACGCCCGCCACGATCGCGACCGGCACCGATGGACCGAGTGGCGTGATTGCTGCCGGAAGCCGCCACGACAGCGCAAGCAGCGCGAGCCCGCCGAGCGCGACCGCAATCAATGCCCACGATTCCCACGACGGAAGCGTGTGGAGAAAGAGGATGGGGCGCGCCGAGTACGCTTTCATCGGTCCGAGCAGATAGGCAGCGGCGGCGGCGGCGACGACCGCGAAGGTGGCTACGAAGCTCGCGCGTGCTCGTTGACCACTGAACGCGCCGAGGGCGAGCCCTGCGGCGACGCCGATGATCCCGAGCACGACGTCGAATCGCAGGAACAACAGCAACCCGAGGAGGGCGCCGGCGACCGGTGCGAAGAAACGATCGCCGTCCACATGTGCGCGCGCATTTGCCAGGAGCGCCGCAAACAGCAGCGCCTGCATGACGACTTCGGCGTTGGGGTACTTCGCGAACCAGACCGTAATGACGTGAAGCGAGAGCAGGCCCGCCGCGGCCGCACCCACCGCGCGTCCTGCCAGGCGCGCCGCCGCGAAGTAGACCGCGAGAAGGCCCAGGATCGCCCAGACCGCCACGACTCGCCGGGCACCGGTGAGGCCATCAATTCCGTATCCGATCGCGATCGACGCCGGAAACAAGTGGGGAAACTGCCCGACTACCGTTCCCTGTTCGAGATCCTGGACAAAGAAGCCCATGAACCGAAGCGAGTCGTAGTCGGTTCGGCCGTACGAAGGAAAGAACAGGTTGCGTGCAAACGGAGGGACCGACGCGACGACAGGATCCCGGACGACGATCGCGCCGCGCTGCGCGATCTGAATGCCCTCGTTCATGTAGGTTCCAGGATCCTTGCCGCCGATGATGTATTCAGACGGCGGGAAGAATCGCCAGATTCCAACGGCAACGATCGCCACCGGCACGATTGCCGTCCACGTCACCCTTCGGGCCGCAGAGCCGAGTCGAAGTCGTCCGCGACCGAGCAGCAGGCACAGAGCAACGGCGACCGTGTCAGCGAGGAGCAGCCGGGCAAAACTATAGCGATGAGCGGACGCAAGGGCGATCACGATCGCAAGCGAGAGCGACACGCTGAGCATGACGGCCCAGAAGCCGCGTTCGTCGGCGTCGAGGCTGGCGCGCGAATCGCGATTGAACCACGGCAGCCTGAAAATCGCCGCGCCTGGCAGCCAGCCAATCAGCATCAGCTGCGCAACCTGGATCAGAGTCGTCATCGAGAGAACGTCGTCAAGTCACCTCGGCCCGAGCACCCGTGCAACGAGGTCGATAGCGCCGTCCTGAAGCGCCGGATACAGCGGCAGGGACAGGATCTCATCGCACACGCGGTTGGCCACCGGGCAGTCGGCAGGCTGTTCTGAGGCGAGCGCCGGCTGTTTTGGTATTGGCACCGGATAGTGAATGAGGCTTTCAATCCCGGCGGCACGCAACCTCGCCTGCACATCCTGGCGAGCCCCCGATCGTACCGGGAAGAGGTGGTAGACGTGACCATCATCGGCGAGCGGCGGAACCGTCAGGTCGGGAGCGCCGGTCAGGGTTTTCCGGTATTCGGCTGCCAGGTGCCGTCGCCGTGA
>JBKPNQ010000012.1:0-11920 GCA_046732715.1 Acidobacteriota bacterium
GCGTACACCCGAACACATCGATGCCGCTGCGCGGCATGTCCTTGACCACAAACTGGCGGTAGAGCCACCAGAACCCTCCGGAAGCAGCCTGCGAAAACCATCCATCGGCACGGCCCGTCCGGTGTCCGAACACGACGTCCGCGTCGCCTTCTTTCAGGAGTCGGTAGAACTCCAGGACCAGTTCCGGCGGTTCCTGCAAATCCGCGGCGATCGCGGCAAAATACTGCCCTCGCCCGTATTGAAGGCCGGCGGCGATGGCCGGAAAGGAACCGAAATTACGGCTGAGCGCGACCAGTTGACTTCGAACCGGCCACGATGGGAGTCGATCACGCAGAATCTGAAGCGACGCGTCGGGGCTTCCGTCCACCACAAATACAATTTCTAGCGGACCTGGTAGTCGGGCGGCCAGCGCCTCGAGCTCGCTGAAGAGACGAACGAGATTCGCCTCGTTCTTGTAGACAGGAATGACCAGGGACAGCATTGCGCCGCTGTATTATAGGTTCGCGGGGTTCGCCAAGGTTCTCGGACTCCCCGGCGCACGACTAGCGAAACCACGCGATCCAATTCTGCGTCCCGGGCACGACAGCCCAGAGCAGGAGCAACGCCGACACAATTCGCCCAGTGGCTCCGTGATTCCACACCCACGCTGCGCCTCGAGCGGCAAGGATTACGGCTGCCGGAAAAGTCGCGAGCAGCACCCGTCCGAAGAACTCCGCGGCGTAGCGTTGAAAGGGCGCATCAACCCGCATCACGGCAACGCCGAGAAACGCGGCGCATGCGATGGCCCACGCCATCACCGCGAGGGTGGCGCGATCGCGCGAACGATCAACGATTGACCGCCACAGACCGACCACGGCCGGCAGCAAAATCGGCCATCCAATCATCCCCACGGCAGATTCAATCGCATTTGTGACGCGGGTTCCAAGTGATGGACCTTGCGACGACGCGGGTGCCACTTCCGTTTGAGATTGGGCCGTCGTCGTAGTGGCACGAACACGAAGAGCGGTCTTGTATACCTCGCCGAAATGTCCGTAGTACAGAATAACCGCGAGCGTCGCTGCGGCGAGCGTCAGCAACGCAATCGACCAGGCCAATCGTTGCAGTGCAGGGCCGCCAAGCACCCGATAACCCACGACGAGGACGGCGAGCGTCACTCCGAGAAGGGCAAATGTGCTGACGTGCGACAGGAACGCCAGAGCAGAGAGACCAAAAAAGAGTGCAAACGGCAGCACACCACCCGAAACGAGGGAGGCGCTCGCGACGGCAGCAACCGCGACGGCCTCACCGAACGTGTTCGTCAGATTCGCATTACCGAGGAGCCCGTAAGGCAGTGGCACCAGGTTGAAGAGCACGACCGCCATCAATGCCGCCGCGCGATCGTTCCACGCCTTCACGATGACGGGGTACAACAATGCGCCGGCCACTACTTGGGCGGCGCAGGTGATCACGCGCAGTAACGTCACATAATCGTGCGTGAGTATCGTCCACGGTGCGGCGAAGACGTACAGGCCGATCGCATACGGAAAGGTGACACCCCCGGGCATCGGCTGCGTGAAGTAGTACCTCCCCGCCATCACCCACTCGAGGCGATGGGCATGAAACACGGCGTCGATGACCAGCTTTGACGGATGAACGAGACCGAGGATTTTGAGATACAGCACGGCCGCCGACAAGGCAATCGCCATCCGGGCGGAGTTCTCCAGCGCAACCGGCCGACAGCGATCGAGGACGGCAACCAGCGCAACCGCCCCGATGCAGATCCAGATCGCGAACCAGATCACCATCTCGGCAAACGGGAGGTAGGGCGCAGGCCCTGCGGACAGCGGAAGCGCCTGAAACGCGGCGAGCGTTGTCACCGTGGCGAGCGCCAGTCGAACCGGCAGACCCGCCAGGACGAAAGCGGCGCCGAAAATCGCACTTATCAGTCCGGCATGGACGATCGTCGCCGAGGGTGGCCACGGCCGTCCATCTTGTGGGGCGCAGGTTACACGGTCGAGTTGCACGCCCAACGTGCGGGGATCGGAAGGACCGGGAACAATTGTGCTGGAACTCGTGATGGTCACGACCGCTCCACTCGACGATCGCCGTGGCAACACGATCGGCACATCCTGAAACTCGTTGGTCGCGTTCACCGTTGTCGCAACCAGGCCGTCGGCCGCAAGCGTCACGGACGGTTGGACCGCGGGATCCGATCGCGCGCCGCGAAGTCTGATCGAGCAGGTCCAGTCGATTCGCCGACTCAGATCCGCGAGCTTGATTTCCGCTCGCTGTGACGTCCACGCGAATGTCGTCTGGCCAGCGCGCTCGCCGTCGTACAAACCTGACGCGAATCGGCGTGGAAGCGACGGATCCATTTCTAGCGTGAGCGTGGGCCGCAACATGTAGGCGACGACAACGGCTGCCGCTCCGAGCGACGCTCCAACGATGGCGGCGAGGACCAGGGTGCGAACACGCTCGCTCGCGCGAATCGAGCCTTCACGAGAAGTGCGTGGAGGAGAGAGGGGTGACATCACTGCGCAAATACGTGCCGGCAGGGTGGCGCGCTGACGCGGCAAGTGATCGAGAGTCTGCTGTTAGGGCTGCGGATGTGCCTCACTTGACTTTTGTCGCGCTCACGCGTCTGAAGCAAAATAGAGGATATCACGCGCATGATGAGCCGATGGACGCGCCTGCTGATCGTCTGTGTCGTGCTGCTGACGGCGGGAGTCCTGGCTGCAGATGCGGTCGTGAGTATCGCGAGCGGCCTCTACCTGAATTTCAGCAGCGGCGTCTGGCTGGCTCTCGCACGCGACGCGTATGACGGCGTGTTGTACCGGCCGCTGTGGAATGGCGTCGAGTACGGCGGAACGCGGTACTTTCCGATGCTTTTCGTCGCGATCGCGGCACTGATGCGGGTCGGAGTGCCGCCGGTTGTCGCCGGCGTGACCGTGAGCATGCTGGGACTGGCCGCCATGGTCGCAGCGGTTTTCGTGCTCTTGAAGCGGCTCTCAGTGCCATCACCCCTGGCGATGTTAGGCGCAGGGCTGTCGACGGCACCGTATTTCGTCCACCAAACTGGATTCGCCGTGCGGTGCGAGCCACTGGCGACGGCATTGGCCCTCGCTGGCCTGGCGGTGCTGGCGCCCATCGAGAAGCGGCCCGATTCGATCAAGCGTGAGCTGGCGGCAGCGACGTTGTTCATCTGTGCCTTCATCACGAAGATCACGTGCGTTTATGCGCCAGCCGCCGCAACGCTTGCCTTGCTGTTACTTGGACGACGGCGGGCGGCGACAAGACTTGCGGTGACCACGGCTCTCGGCGCGGTCGTGATGGCGGCACTGGTCAACATCGCGAGCGATCGCCGGGCCATCGAATCGTTCCGGGCCTGCGCGCTTGCCGGTTCGACGCTCTCCACCTTATTGAGTCCGGTCGCCATTACGCGCACGCTGCACTTGATCGGAGTGTCGCACCTGCTCACGGTCGTGTTCTTTCTTGCGTTGCTGGCAGTCGGTCTGTCAGTGCGCGCGCGCCTGCCATTGCCGGCGCTGTATTTCCTGACGGCTGTCGCAGTCACGGGCGTCATTTTCACGAGTCCCGGCACCACCATGACCAGTCACATCGTCGATGCGTACGTGGCAGCGATTATCCTGATTACTGCGACGATCGCCTCGCACGCCGGACGCATCCGAAACCTGGGGACCATGGCGCTCATCACAGTGACGGTGTGGGCGGCCGCACAGAATGTGGTTCTGGTTGCGGCCATGATCGAGCAGGGTGTGGTGCAGGAGCGGCAGGAGGGCTGGCGCAGGCTCGTGACGACCCTGAACGACTGCCGCGGATCGCTGCTCTCCGAATCCCCGCTGATCCCGCTTCTGGTCGGCCAACGTCCCATCGTTCTCGACCCGTTCGCGTTCCGGGTTGTCGCCATCAACAAGCCGGAGGTCGTCAACGATCTGACGGCACGTCTGAAACGACACGAGTTCTCCTGTGTGGTGCTCGAACACGATCCTGCGAGTGCCGCAGGCTACGGATGGTATTCAAATGTCAATCTTGGAGATTCGGTTAGGGATACTCTTGTCCAGTTTTATCAGTTCAACCAGACGGTGGGAGGGGAACGCTTTTACAGACCGCTCGAATGATGAATGCCATGACGTCGATCCATCTGGAACCTTTCTTCCGAGCGATGATCGCTGCGCCACAATCGAACCGGTCGCGTCAGCGTTCGCGGCCGCCTGCAGTGTGACCGCCACGTGAACCGCGTCGCGCTGCGCCGCCTGGCGCTCTTCACCGTCATCTTTGCCTTGCAGTTCGCGATCTTCGAAGTCGGGCTACGCACGTGGGGCAGCTCCGAGGCCGCTCCCAGCTTTCAGGGCCTCTTCGAGACCGATCCCGTCCTCGGCTATCGCCTGAAGCCGGGCGCCCGAATCCGTTTTGCCACCGACGAGTTCGACACCGAAATTCACGTCAACTCAGCGGGTGTGAGGGACGATGAAGAGATCGGCGAGAAGGCGCCGAACGAGCGCCGCATCCTGATTCTGGGCGATTCGCTGGTGTTGTCCGTACAGGTGCCCTTCCGGCAGACCTTTGGCGAGTTGCTCGAGCGGCGCCTCAACAGCCGCGGATCTCGCATTGCCTATCGCGTCATCAACGGCGGCGTACAAGGATACGGGCCGGTGCAAGAACTCCTCTTCCTGCGCTCGCTGATTCCGGTGATCAAACCGGATCTCATTGTCGAAACGCTCTTCGTCGGCAACGACATCGAGGACGCGGTTGGTGCGCAGGCGCTGCTCGACGGCCGGCAGCGGGCGATGACGGACACCGTACGCGAGGCGTTCATCACGCGGTTTCGTCGGACGGTGCGCCGCAGCATGGTTCTGCAGGTGCTACGGCTCCGCGTGCTGACCGCGACGCAACGATTCACGCGCCCAACCGGACCGCCCGAACCGCCCTTGCAAAGTTATGCGGCACATCCGGCGCCCAGGATCGGCCGCGGGCTGGCGATCATTCACCGCGTCACCCAGCAGATGCAGCAGGAAGGAAGCGCGACAGGCGCTCGTATGGCGGTCATCTTGATGCCGGCACGGTTCCAGGTCAACGACGAGGACTATGGCCACCTGCGCGAGGCGGTGACGCAGGCGGGGGGAACGTTGCTGCGTGATGCCGCTGGCGAACGCATCGATCAGGCCCTGCGCGACATTCCGGTCCCGCGATTAGACGTATTGCCCCCCCTCCGCGCCGGCGGCTCCGACGTGTTCTTCCTGCGAACCGTCCACCTGACCCCGCGTGGACACGAAATCGTGGCCGAAGCATTGGACCAATTTCTTCGCGAGTCGCGCCTTCTCGATGGTTTTTAACTCTCTGCAATTCGTCTGGTTCTTTCTCGTCGTCTACGCGCTCTATCGCGTGCTGCCGCACCGCGCCCAGAACTGGCTCCTGCTGATCGCGAGCTATTACTTCTACGCGGCGTGGGACTGGCGTTTTCTCGGACTACTGATCGGATCGACGCTGGTCGATTTCACATGCGGCCTGCTGCTTGGCCGCACCGAATCGCACGCCCGCCGACGCGCGATCCTCTGCCTGAGCCTCGGCTTCAATTTGGCCATGCTCGGCTTCTTCAAATACTTCAATTTCTTCGCCGACAATCTGCACGCGATGTTTGGCGCGCTCGGGTGGCGCCTCGACTTCGTCACCGTGCGCGTCCTGCTGCCGGTGGGAATCTCGTTCTACACGTTCGTGACGATGAGCTACGTGATCGACGTGTATCGCCGAGAAATCGAGCCGGCGCGTAACCTGGTGGATTTCGGTGTTTTCGTGGCGTACTTCCCGCACCTGGTCGCCGGCCCGATTCTGCGCGCGTCACGTCTGCTCACGCAGATTGATGCGCCGAGGCGCATCGGGCGCGAACAGATGCACGACGGCGCGTGGCTCATCGCCTGGGGGTTCTTCCAGAAGATCTTCGTCGCCGACAATCTTGCCAGCCTCGCGAATATGGTGTTCGACCCGGCGACCCACCAGACCGGCGTCAACGTCCTGCTCGGGACGTATGCGTTCGCGTTCCAAATCTACGGTGACTTCGCCGGCTACTCAAACATCGCTCGCGGCCTGTCGAAACTGATGGGCATCGAGCTGATCGAGAACTTCCGGTTTCCCTATTTTGTCCGGAGCCCGCAGTCTTTCTGGCGCAACTGGCACATCAGCCTGTCGACGTGGCTGCGTGATTACCTGTATATCCCGCTCGGCGGCAGTCGTGGGTCCGCGGCACGCACCTCGCGCAATCTTCTCCTCACGATGCTGCTCGGCGGGCTGTGGCACGGCGCGGCCTGGACCTTCGTGATCTGGGGCGTCTACCACGGCGTCCTGCTGTTGGCCTATCGCGCTGGCGAGCGGCTGAAGTGGTTCAACGATTGGGTCACCGGGCCGGACGTGCTCGCGCGCATCTCGTCGTGGGTCGTCATGTTTCACTTGACCTGCTATGGATGGCTCATCTTCCGAGCACGATCGGCGCGGCAGCTGGGCACGATGACCGCTTCTCTGTTCACGGCATTCGCGCCGCGCTCCATCAACGTCGACGCACTGCTGGTGCCGCTCGTGATGTACGTTACGCCTCTTCTCCTGGTGCATGTCTGCGAGGCGGCCTACGACAACCTGCTGGTCGTCCCCCGGCTGCCGCGGGCCGTGCGATACTCCGTCTACGCGGCGACGTTTTATCTGACGCTGTTGTTCGGCAATTTCGGTGGCGGCGAGTTCATCTACTTCCAGTTCTGATCGTCGCCTATGCAGCTGCTGGCAAATCAGGTGAGCAGCCAGAACGCCCCAGTGCGGCGCGACCGACGCATTCTGACTGCCCTGATTGTCGCGCTCCTCGGCACTGCCGTCTGCTTTCGCGTGATGTACCTGTCACGCGTTCCGGGGATCAACGGCGACGAAGGGTGGTGGGGCATTCAGGCGTTAGCCTGGCTGGCGAACCAGCCGTACGAAGCCCGGACGACCAGCGGCAATCCCATTGACTTGTTCTTCCTGGTTCCTGTCGCCGGTCTTCACGCAGTCGCGCCGCCGTCGTTCCTGCTGCTGCGCACGATTCCGGCCCTCGTCAACCTGATGGCGCTGCCAGTTGCTTACTGGTTCATCAATCGTGCGTACGGAAGTACGACCGGCTGGATTTACACCGTGGCGTTGGCGAGTATGCCGACGGCGATCGCCCACAGCCGCATCTGTCAGGATCCTTCTCAGTCGGTGTTCTGGTCGGGGATCGCCATCTATCTCTCGCTGCTTGGCTACGCCGAGAACAAACTGCGCTGGACCTGCGGCGCCGCGGCGATTCTCGTATTCCCGATCGTTCTATGGACCCACCCGACCAACGTCTTCATCGCTCCATTTCTCGTGCTTCCGTTCGTGCCGGCGATGCGCGGGCGGTGGCCCGCTGCCGCACGGGCCCGCGTGATTCTCTTCCTCGCCGGAGCCGTTCTGATCGTGCTGGCGGGGCTGACCACGCTGGCCGTCGTGCAGCATCTGGCTGGCACCATCGACTACCTGAACAGGCCGTGGCTGTCGAACGCGGCGGCACGCATGATCGATGGCCGGCAATGGTTCGAGTTCGCCGCGAACGGCGCGCGACTGTTGAACGGCGTCACGGTCTATCACTACTTCTCAGGCGCACGTCCGTGGACACCGCCGTATGACGCTGCCATCGTGATCGTCGTCGGCGTCGCGCTGTGGGGACTTCTGCGGAGGTCCCGCGGTGCGCACCGCTCGCTCGACGCGGCCCTGATTCTCGCCACCGCGGGCACGTGGCTTGGCTTCTACGCGTTCGCCGGGCCGCAGGCGCTCATGCCGCACTTCGAGCGGTGGGGGCTCTGCCTCATCGTGCCCGCAACCCTCGTCCTGGCACGCGGGGCAAGCGCCTGGATCGAATCGTCACCGAAAATGCGATGGCCGGCGGTCGCGGCGGCAACCGTCGTTGTGTCGTGCTGCCTGACGACCTTCTACGTCAACTACTTCCGTGAGTTTGCGACCAGCGGCGGGCGTTCGCACCTGACCTATGTCACCGCTGGGACGGAGCCGAAGCAGCAGGCGTTGGAGCACATACTTGGACAGGCCACCGGGCTCGCCCGCATCGTGGTGGTCACGCAACAGTGGTGGCTGTATTGGCCGATCCGATACCTTGCCACCGAGCACCCCAACGTCTCGGTGGGCATGGGACTGAGCAGGGCGCCACGCCAGGACGTCGAGGAGGCGATTCAGGACGGCAGGCTTTTCCTGGTCGAGTTCGCGGAGACGCCCGAACTGGCCGCCGCGCTCGATTGGGTTCATCAGCGCGGGCTGAACGTCGCGACTACACCCGTGCAGAGCGCTGGAGGCCGGGACTTGGTGTTGGTACTTCGCGTCTCCGCAGCACGCTAAAGTGGTTTCAAAACCCGTACGACAGCGGCGAACGAGCGCGCGAGTGAGCCCACGCGATCGGAGCGCGCCGGCGAAGCGGCGCGCGAGAGCGCGTGTAGAGGAGTCCGAGGGGCCGAGCCCCTCGGAGTGATGATGACGCCCGAGGACTTCCAACCACACGGACTGCCGCGTTGGGCACCACGAGCAGCGCTTGCCTGGGTGTTGCTGCTCGCCTGGCCGAACTTCCTTTTCACTGGCAAGTGGGCCTCGCTCCCCGGTGCGCTCAACGGTTGGCGACAACCTTGGTACGGCGCCGCCCTCGTCGCGACGACCGCGCTAGCGCTGATGACGTGGCGGCAGGTCGGAGCGCCGGCGCGGGTTGGACGGGGCCCGTCCCTCGCGATCTTCGCCGCCGGCGCCGCCGTCCTCGTGGCGGCCTTGTTCTCGCGGCTGCCGGTGTCCACCTGGAACCAGATTCCGTTCCAGGACGACTACACGCCGCTGTTTCAAGCGGCCGCCGACGGCGTCCGGCGGATGCAACGTGGGAGCGTGGTCGGGTGGAACTGGTGGCTGCTCGGCGGCTACCCGACCTCGAACGACATCGCGCAGAGTTTCGCGGCGCTGATGTTCTTCCCGATGATCGTGTTTGGCGACCGGGTCGGCTATCACGTGCTGCACGCGCTGGTCTTCCTCGCGATCCCGGCGTTCGCGTGGTGGGACATCCGACAGGACGATCCCGAAGAGGCCTGGCTCGCTGGTGGATTCGCGCTGCTGTGCGCCGCGGGTTATTTCGTCACCATCGGCAACAGCGGCGACACGAACTCGCTCATCGGCGTGTTCTGCGTCGGCGTGGCGATGGTTGGCAGCCGAGCCGCACGTCTCGGCCGGCGATGGGGGGGACCGGTCCTGATGCTCGGCCTCACGCTGGCTCTCTACTCGCACGTCGCGTTCGTCGTCTATGCGGGAACCTATCTGCTACTCGAGGCCGCGTACTACCGAGACGTCAAAGCGATCCTGCGGCTGGCCGTCGCCAGCGCGTTCGCCATCGTCATCTCCCTCCCCGTGCATTGGGAGTCGCTGCGATACTCGGCCTACGTGAGCTTCAACAACACCGTCTACGATCCCAGCGTGCCGATGAACTGGCCGGGGTTCTTCCGTAGCGTCTACTACAACACCGAGATCCTCGCGTTTCCGCACCGCTGGTTCAACGACTACCGCAGTTTGACGAATGTCTGGCTGCCGGCGCTGCTCGTCATGGCTTTCGCCGCCAGACGCACGCGGTCCGGCTTCTACGCCGCCGCCGTCGTCCTGACCCAGGGGCTGCTTCGCCTGAACACGTGGGAGTCCGGCGCGATGTTCGATCGCATCCAGCACATGATGCCGCTCCTCGCCGGGCCCGCGCTCGCGGGGTTCGTGCTGCGGTTCAGCGGCACGCGCAGGCTCGCGATCGCGATCGCGGCGATGATCGCGCTCTACGTGGCGACGTCGTTCGTGCCCGTACCTCACGTGCCCGAGCTGCGTGCATTCGACCCGCCGCTGATCGATCGCATCGCCGGGTCCGATGGCAGCCTGATCCTCGTCGAGATCAACCCACACCGCGACATGGATAGCGGTCCGGGACGCAGCGCGAGAACGCCGTTCAACGTGCACTTCCAGGGCCTGCTGCCTGGCGTCGCCGGTCAGCGCTTCTACACCCAGATGTGGGACGGCTGGATCTGGAGCAAGTTTCGCGGACAAGTGGTCGGCGCAGGCACCTTCGCCGGGCGGGCGATCGGTGAAACGCCGCCGGCGACGTTCGTCGCCGAGATGCGCCGCTGGGGCGTGAAACATCTGTTCGTCTGGACCGACGCGTCGCGGGACTATCTCGCCGGCAGCGGGTTCTTCGCGGAACGCTGGCGTGGCGGCCTGTGGTCCGAGTTCGAGCTCGGCGACGTCGATACGCGAGACGTCGTCACGCCGACCGGCAGCGGCCGCCTCAGCGCACTCGATTTCTTCGGTGCGAATGTCGAACTGGTCGACGTCACGGCCGGGTCGCGCGTGATCGTTCGCACCAATTACTATCCCGCCTGGCACGCCGAGACCGCGGGCCAGGAAGTACGGCTGTATGCCTTTGAACGGCAGCTGGCGTTCGATGCGCCGACCAGCGGGTCGTACACCGTGCGCCTCGCGTATCCACGGTACTACGGGTTGTCGGTTCTGGCTTTTTGCGCAGCGGTGGCAGGGTTCTGGGTCATGTCTCGAATGCCCATGATGAGCATTCCCGCGACAAGCGCAACGCCAATCGCCGAAGCGAATGAACCGTAGACAAAGCTTCGCGGCATGAAGTGAAGACTCACCCGGTGCGCGCCAGCCTCGACGACGCAGCCGAGAAAATCGTGTTCAACCTGGACCATCTGGAGAGGCACGTTCTCGACGGTGGCCAGCCAGCCGTCATGGAAGCGTTCGGTCAACGCCAGCGTCCGGCGGCCGGGTGCGACGACGTCCACGACCAGGTGTCCCGGACGATCGAGGACCACGGTGGCTACCCCGGTGGCGGCCTGCCCTGCCTCGTCGAGAAGTCGCACGCGTTCCGCGCCGTCGTGCGCGGCATGTCTGGCACCGTCGGGTGTAAAGAACCATTTCGTCCCCGACAAGCGCGCCGTGGCATCGCTGTCGAGCGGATAGAACGTCGCCGGAAACAGGCCGACGTAGCCGCTGGTGAGCCGGTATCCTCGCATGATGAGCTGATCGTGATGGAAAGGTCCGCGCAACGGGGCAAGCGCGTATGAATCCGCGGGATCGGCAGGCGCCTCAGCGATCCCTGGCGTCAGTTGCTCGATTGTCAGAGGCGGTTGGCGATACACATACACCAAGCCCCAGGCGGCGAGATCCGCGGCAGTGACAATGATCAGCGCGCCGAGTGCCCACCGAACCCGGCGGCCGGCCAGGAAGACAAGCACGGTCACCGCCACGACAAACGCCGGTCCCTTGGCCGCGGCGGCAAAGCGCGAGAATGTGTGCGGACCATAAGGCAGCACTCCGGTGTTGAACGCCAGCGTAGTCGCGATGCCAAGCGCTGCCGGAATCCACAACCCGGGCATATACCGCGAGGCGGCGGCGCTGCGGCGGTCGACAATCGCAATCAGATCCTCCATCGTGATCGCGGCGAGAATCGTCAGGGCGAATTGCACGAGGACGATGTATCGGGTCGGAGCCCGCAGGGCCTGAAATATCGGCAGATACGAGAGCGCGCGGGCAAGAACGCCATAGCGGCCGAGGGCCAGCAGCAGCGTCACCCCGGCGAATATCGTGGCCGCCGCGATCAGCCGTCGACGAGCGGGCAACGCCCGACGGCGGATCCACACCCAGATCAGCCCGATCGGCAAAATAGCCCCGGAGTAGATCCCGAATTCGTGGAACCACCTGGGATCGACTCTGCTCCAGGCGCCGGCCGCAAAAATGTAGGGCGACCACATCTGGACCAGGTTGAGCGGATGCAGTGAATACGTCAGCGCGAAGTCGCTCGAGAGGGCCACCCGCTCGGAGTGGGCCGCCACGTCGGCCGTAGGCAGCAGCTGGATTC
>JBKPNQ010000013.1:0-43075 GCA_046732715.1 Acidobacteriota bacterium
TGCTGGGACGGGCGGCGGTGACGTCTGTGAACACGTCCGTTCCCAGGCGAATCGCCTCGTACTCCGTCCTCGTGAACGGCACCTGGCCATGGAAGCCGGGACGAGTCGGCCGTTCTATGGCGTAGAGTTCGTCCGGATTGCGAACCGCGTCGACGCGGAAGAAGAACATGTTGAAGAACGTGAAGGCGACGGTGACGACGCCGAGGCCGAGCGCGATCGTCGAGACGACCGTCAGCGCCACGAGCGGCGCACGGCGGAAGGTACGGAGCGCGAAGATGACGTCTCGCGCGAGCGTCTCGAAAAACGAGATCCCGCGTTGGTCGCGACACCGATCCGCAGCCAGCGCTGGCGGGCCGAAGCGAGCGCGTGCCCGATGGCGCGCCTCGGCGGCACCAACGCCAGCCGCCGTGAGCTTTCGCGTTTCGCACTCGATGTGGAAGGCGAGCTCGTCCTCGAGCTCCCGTTCGACTCTGGCAGGCGTGAACAGGGCGCGAACGCGGAGTCTGAAATCGTTGCACTTCACGGTTCAGGCGAACTTCATGACGCGGTCGATTGCCGCTGACATCCGATCCCACTCGCCGGCCTCGATCGCCAGCTGGCGCCGGCCTGACGCGGTGAGGTGGTAGTACTTCGCCCGCCGTCCCAGCTCCGAGACGCGCCATTCCGCTTCAATCCATCCCTGGTGTTCGAGCCGGTGCAGCGCGGGATAGAGTGAGCCCTGGTTGATCTGCAGCACGTCCTGCGAAATCTGCTGGACTCGCTCGGAGATGGCCCAGCCGTGCATCGTGTCAGTCTGCAGCGTTCGCAGGATCAACAAGTCGAGGGTGCCGGGCAGGAGATCCGGAGTCGTGTGTCGTGGCATGATGTCGACATTCGACACTAAAAGATTTGGTGTCGGCTGTCAACACTAACACGCCGGCGCCGGAGCTATAATCACCCTCCATGCGCTATCTCGCGGTCGTCGTCTGGGTGATTGCCAGCGCGGTCATGCCCCCGGCCAGCGAACCCCAGTACGCCAGCGAACTGATTTTTCCGCTCGAGTCCTGGCACAATCACTCGTCTTCGATCGTCGAGACACCGAAAGGTGACCTGCTCGTGTGCTGGTTCCACGGATCGGGCGAGCGCACCGCGGATGACGTCCTCATCCGGGCCGCCCGATGGAGCCCGCAGACAAGAAGCTGGAGCCCGCCTTTCACCCTCGCCGATGCCCCCGGATTCCCCGAGACGAATCCCGTGCTCTTCATCGATCGGCGCGAGCGCCTGTTCTTTTTCTGGCCGCTCATCATCGCCCACCGCTGGGAGACGGCGTTGATGAAATACCGCGTCTCGATTGATTACCAGCAGGCCGACCGGCCACCGGCGTGGGCATCCCAAGACAACATCGTCCTCGTCCCAAAGAACATCGTGGCGAAGACGAAGGCCTTCGTCGCCGCCGAAACGGAGCGCAGCCCGCAGTTGGCCGCCGCGGGCCAGCGCCTCGTCGAGCACGCGGAAGACGAATACTTCTCACGAATGGGCTGGTTCACCCGCACACATCCGCTCGAGCTTCCCTCCGGCCGGCTCCTGGTTCCGATGTATTCAGACGGCTACTCGTTCGGCATCATGGCAATCAGTGATGACGGCGGCGTCACCTGGAAGGGCAGCGAGCCCATCGTTGGTCTCGGCGGCGTGCAGCCCTCCGTCGTCCGCAAGAACGATGGGACGCTTGTCGCGTATCTCCGGGACAACGGGCCGGCGCCGAAACGGGCGCTCATGAGCGAATCAACCGACGACGGTGAATCGTGGACAACCATGCGCGACACCGACATCCTGAATCCGGGGTCGAGCCTCGAGGTGATCCGTCTCCGCAACGGCCACTGGATCATGGTCTACAACGATCTCGAGCGAAACCGATTCTCGCTCGTCGCCGCGATCTCGGAGGACGAAGGCAAGACCTGGCCGGTTCGCCGGCATCTCGAGGGCCGGCCGGACGTCGAGACGCCTGGCCAATACCACTACCCTTCTGTGATGCAGGCGCGTGACGACGCCATTCACGTGACTTACAGCTACTTCACGGCGGCGGGAAAATCGATCAAGCACGCGCGCTTCAACGAGGAGTGGGTGCGGACGACGGCACAATCGCCATAAAACCCTCGATTACGGGCAGGGAGGGGGCGTCACCAACGGGAATTCGTCTCGCGCCTGCGGGCGGTCATGGTCCGCGACCAGCACCGCGATCGGGCGTCAATTCTGCCCAAGTCAATTCTGCGGTTCCCAACCACCATCACGGATTCGACGGTTTCCAGTTCATCACCAGCGTGATCGGTCGCAGGTTGGACTCTGGTTCTACATTCATCAGGAAGCGGCCGTCCGGCGCGACGTCATACTGGTGCCCATAGCCGATGACGTTTACTCCGCCACCCACACGGCGTGTTTTGAACAGCGCTACCGGCGTGTCGGCCGCGATCGTCGTCGGCGTCTGTCGCACCCGAACCGCCATCAGCGTCGCGTCAGGTGCCACATAGTAGAGTTCGCTGCCATCGCGAGACCACCGCGTGTAAATGCCACCGGCAGTGGAGATCGGAATTGGTCCGCCTGGACCAGGAAATGGGCGGACGTAGATTTCGAAACGTCCAGTTTCGTTGGACTGATAGGCGATCCAGCGGCCGTCAGGTGAGAACTGGCCCCACATCTCATTGGCCGCCGTGGCCAGGAACAGTTTAGGAATGCGAGTATCGGTCGGCAACACCCACAAGTCGGTGCCGGTTTTTGGGTCAGGGCTGAAGAAAAGCAGAAAGCGACCGTCCGGTGACCAGTCGCTCAGGACGGTGATTGCCGTGGACTCAAAGAGTCCCTCTTCGTTGCTGCCTCCGGCCGATGGTCTCGCCGATAGCCTCACCGATCCGGTGCGGACGGACGCGAACGCAATCCGGTCGCCACTTGGCGACCAGACGGGATATCGCGCCATGCTCTCGTCGGTTGTCCGTGCGAAGAGCACTTGATGGTTGGGGTCGACCAGCCATAGCGCGACCTCGTTGTTTACAGTCCGCTCGCCGATGACGCGGCCGCCGTCCGGCGACAGTCGTGGATTTGCGAGACCGGCGCCCTCGGTGGAACGAATTGTTCCGAGAGGATGACCCGAACGATCGAACCACTCCAGCTGCGTCGCCGGTCCACGGCCTGATCGGTACGCGATCACCCCAGTGTGTGACGTCGAAATGGCCGCGCCGCCGCTAATTGGATCCCATGCCACGGACTCGACCACCGTCACGGCGTCCCCGATCATCGATCGCCGCTTGACGTCGAACCGCTGCGCCAGCAACGTCCCCCGGCGCACAAACAGCAACCAGTCTGGCACTAAGTACACGCCCTGTGAATCGGAGGCGACCAGCCGTGTCGTATCAGTCGAATCCAGCGAGCCCAGGTAAATGCCGCGGGCGTCGATGGCACCGTCGCTGAAGAACAGAAACTGCCGTCCGCCGGGAAGAAACTGGGGATAGCGATGACCAATCGACTGCGTCGGCGGCCGAGTGATGATGTCCGAGCCGCCTCCCTCGGCATTCACGCGCAGCAGTCCGTTCGGGTGAGGCGAGATCGTACGCGACATCAAGCCCGAAAACAGGATGTTGCCGCCGGCTCCCCAGGCTGCGGCCGTCCCGGCGATGATTTCCGTGACCGGGCGCGGTGCGCCGCCGCGTGTGTCAATCCGCTTGAGTTCCGTGAACGCGAAGAATCCAATCGAACGGCTGTCGGGCGCCCAGAACGGGCGCCGCGCGCCCTGAGTTCCCGGCAACGGTCTTGCGTCAGCGGTGTCGAGTGAACGCAGCCACAGCGTCGGCTGTCCCTGGTAATCACCGACAAATGCGAGGCCGCGGCCATCTGGCGAGAGCGCAAACGACATCGGATCGAATGTCCAGGTAGTCGTGATATCGACGATCCGCAAGTCGGGCGCCTCCGGGACCGGCCATAGCCAGAGGATGCCGACACCGATCGCACACACCACGGCCAATGCCGCCCAAAACAGCTCGCGCCGCGGCGATCTGTGTGCTGTGCCTGGTTGATCATCGGCATGGCTATCATCCGCGTCCTCGATTTCAATTCGCGCGTCGGCGATGTGATGCAGCCGTCGCCTCGGATCTGGATCGAGACAGCGTCGCAGGAGCCGCCGGATGCCGCGTGGCACCGTCGGTGGCAGCTGTTGCCAATCGGGCCGCCCTTCGCGGATGGCATCCAGCGTTTCGGAAACGGTGCTGCGGGCGAACGGGCGCCGCCGGGCGAGCATTTCGTACAGGAGGCACCCGAACGCCCAGATATCCGCGCGCTGATCGACCGGCTCGCCGCGCGCCTGTTCAGGGCTCATGTAGGCGGGTGTCCCGGCGATCAGCCCTTCGTGGATGACCGTGCCAGCCTCGCGTTGTGCGTGTGGTTGCGGTCCGATCGCTCGTGCCAGCCCAAAGTCGAGGATCTTAACCGAGCCTGCGGCGGTGAGCTTGATGTTCGCTGGCTTCAAATCACGGTGAACGATTCCTTTTTCATGCGCCGCTTCAAGCGCGTCAGCTATCTGCCGCGCGATCTCGAGCGCGCGATTGATTGGAAGCGCTCCGCTTGCCAGGTGCTCGGCGAGCGTTGGCCCTTCGATCAACTCCATTACGAGCGCGCACACACCATTGAATACTTCGAGACTGTGAATCGTCGCGATATGTGGATGATTCAGCGCAGCCAGGAGACGGGCTTCTCGTTCGAGCCGCGCGATCCGCTCGGCGTCGGCCGATAGAAGGGCGGGCAGCACTTTCACGGCGACGTCGCGTCCTAGCCGGGTGTCGCGTGCCCGATACACTTCGCCCATCGCTCCCGAGTCGAGCGATCCAACGATGCGATAAATCCCGAGTTCGGCTCCCGGCGCCAATGCTGCGGCGGCACCTCGTCCAGGGTTCCGTCCCGCGCTGTCCAGCGCGGCGATCGCAGGACTCTCGGCGAAATCTCCGGCCTCGTTGTGGGCGACAAAAAGAGACTCTACCTCTTGGAGGAGTGCGGGATCTTCGCGACAGGCCTCCCGCACGAACGCCGCGCGGTCGTCGGCCGCCACGGCAAGCGCGGAGTGGAAGATTTCTTTGACTCGCTGCCAGCGGTCCGGGTCCGTCATGATCGCGCGACGCGGCCCTTTGTGATCCGGCGGTACAGCCATGCTCGGGCCGACTGCCATTCGCGCGTGACGGTTGCGCGCGACAGCGACAGTACGGCTGCCACTTCCGCCTCCGACAATCCGCCGAAATACTTCAATTCGACGATCTCGGCCTGGCGTGGATCGAGGGAAGCGAGCTCCCGCAGCGCGGCATCGAGCATCATCAACTCGCAGTCGGGAGGCGGAACCGCCCGTAGTCCCTCTTCAAACGTGACGCGTATCCCACCAGGACGTTTGGCCGCCTGCCGTTGCCGCGCGTGATCAACCAGGATGCGGCGCATCAGCTGCGCGGCGAGCGCGAAGAACTGCGCGCGATTGAACCAGTTGACCCGTGTTTGTGCCATGAGCCGGATGTAGGCCTCGTGCACAAGCGACGTCGGCTGTAGCGTGTGATCCGGGCGCTCGCGGCGCAGATACGCCGACGCGCGCCGACGGAGCTCCTGATAGACAAGTGGCACCAGGTCCTCTCGCGCCTGCTCGTCGCCGCGTCCCCATGCCTGGAGCAGATGACTGATAGTTCCGGTGGGCAGCGCGCTCATCTCGATGGATCTCGATACGGTTCGCTCATCATCGGCTTCCGAACCTGGTGGGTGGTTGGGCAAGATTATAGGCTCGCTCTGATTTCGTTCATGCGGTTTCCGCGATGAGGCAGTTCGTCCACGTTTTGCGCGTTATGACCCAGCACCATCCGCCGCCAGGCGCAGAGCGGCGGTGACGTGCCGCCAAAGTTGGAACGGTCGGTTGGCCTGTCCCGGAGGGTGTCATGAACGTGGTCGGACGATGGGTATTAGGAGCGATCGTTATTACCGCCCTGTCGCTGGGCGCACGGATGGCGTTGTCGGCGCAAGGAGCGGGCGAGGTCAAGCTCAGTTGTCAGAACGGGCCGTGCGATGCGATCGCGCGCGGACGCGCGGCGTTCAATGACCGCACCCTCCTCCAACTCGGCGGCAACGGTCGGGCGTGCGCCGACTGTCATGTGCCGTCCGAGAACTTCCAGCTGTCGCCGGCGGTCGCCCGCTCCAGGTTCGAAGCGCTGATCGCCAAACGGGTGGTCAACAAGAACGCCGACGACGCCCTCTTCCGGCCTGTCGACGCCGACGATTTTCGTGAGCATGGCGACGCGGCGAATGACTATTCGAATCTCGTCGACAACGGACTGGTGCGCGTGACCTTGGCGCTACCGCCAAACGTCCGGCTCATCGATCCGATCACCTGTTTGACACTGGATCCTGTCGCGTGTCAGCCGACCGCCGAGACATCAGTGGACGTTTGGCGAGCGGTCATGCCGGTGAACAACGTGGCGATCACCGGACCCGATAACGTGCCGCCGATCTGGCCTCCCGCGCCACGCACGCCGATCATGGACACCGATCCGTACGGCCCCAATCGCCAGGGCGGATACCAGCACGACGCACGGTTCGCGACCTTGCAGGAGCAGGCGCGCGGAGCACTTCTGGCCCACGCGCAAGTCACCGTCGAACCACCGGTCGGGATGCTCGACGATCTCGCGGCGTTCCAGCGCACGTTGTTCTCTTCCCCGCGCGTCGGCGCGCTGGCCGACGCGATTGCCTCCGGTGCAACGTCGTTTCCGGATCCCGATCCCGAGCTCACCGAGCTCGAACAGCAGGGGAAGGCCGTGTTCAACCGGTCGTGCGCGACCTGCCACGGCGGCGTGCTTCATCCGAGCGGATCGACGCCAGACTTCGGTTTGCCGCGGCCGATCCGGATGCGGTATCACAACATTGAAACCGCCTGCCCTCGCCCGGCGACCGATGGTTTCTCCGCTTGTCCGCCGCGGCTCGCGCGCAATGCGCGCCTTTATCGCCTCACGCTTGCCAACGGCAGTTACCAGTTTGTAACCACCTCGGATCCTGGCCGCTTGCTACTCACGGGCCAGCCCGCCGACCTCGGCGTCATGGACGTCACGCAATTGCGAGGGATCAGCCGGACTGCTCCGTACTTCCATAACAACTCGGCCGCTACCCTCGAAGAGGTGCTCGATCATTACGATGCGTTTTTTCGCTCCGTCGTGAGGCAGTTTGTGCCGCCGAACTTTCCGGGGATCGTGTCGTCGAACGGCACCGTCGTCGATCGCGGGTTCATTGCGCCGGAGGAGCGGCCAGCGCTGCTGGCCTACCTGCGGAAGCTGTAAACCGACGACCTGTCAGATCGGTGCAGTGGGTGGATACAACCACGCGGCAACCGATCCACTTTCGCTCGGCCGTGCGGCACATACACGGGCTCCGCGACGAACATCGGCGATTCCGACATCAGATCGGTTGGCCCGTTAGTGCGAAATATCAGATCTTCTATGCCAGCTCCCGATCCGCAGTCGAACGTCTGGCTGGCGGCGCGACGGCCGGGCACGTGACAAGCGTTTCAACGCCTATTTCGCTCGCAGCACTTTGGCCGCTACGTCCGGAAAGTCCGTGAACAGGCCATCGACGCCCAGGTCGCGGAACTGCTCGTACTCGGCTTCTCCTCGGCCGTGGTAGCCCGCGGGCAGGAATTCCTTGTCAACGCGAATCGTCCAGATGTGCACCAGCAAACCAGCCGCATGCGCACGCTGCACGACATCGGTCGGCGTACCAATACTGCCATCGGCGCCGATCGGCACGATCAGACGCTTCTCCGGGCCGATGCCGTCCGCATACTCCGCGATCTTCTTCAATCCACCGTCGTCGACCATGGAGGCATCGCTTGTGAGCTGAATCAGACGCACGGATGTCTTCCCGCGAAGGAAGCGCAGGCTGTCAGGCTCAAACGACTGGATGAAGACCGGCGCGTCCTTACGGTTCCATCGGTGTTTCGCGAGCGACGCGATCAGTTTCTCCTCGAGCGGTAAGCCGAGGTGTCTGAAGTAAGTTGGATGCTTCGTTTCGGGATAAACCCCAATCGGACGAGTCAACTCGCGCCCAAGCTGTTGCGCCAGCTCAATCACCTCGTCGAACGTGGCAATGCCGAACTGACCGTCGTACGCATGAGACCGAAACGCGAGCCGCTCCTTTGCCCGAAGCGTTTTGATTTCGGCGAGCGTGAATTCCTCGGTGAACCACCCAGTGATGGCTTGGCCGTCTACGGTCTTGGTCGTGCGGCGGGACGGGAACTTCACCGCGACGTCCGTCGTGCCACCGATCTCGTTCTCATGCCGTGCGATGAGCACGCCATCTTTGGTCGAGACGAGATCCGGTTCGATGAAGTCCGCACCCATCTCGGCGGCGAGGCGATAGCCTTCGAGCGTGTGTTCAGGTCGATGGCCGCTCGCCCCGCGGTGGCCAATGATGAGCGGCTTGGACGGCTCGATCGCGAGAGACGCCGCCAGCAACACGAACGCCGTCGCGGATTTCACCACAGCAGCTTGAATCCGAGCTGAAGCTGACGAGGATCCTGCGTCGCGGTGATCGTGCCGAACGCTCCCGAGCTGCGGTTGCCGTTGGGCGAGCGGAAATTCGTATGGTTGAACAGATTGAACGCCTCGAGCCTGAACTCGAACGCCGTCGGACCGGCGATCTGAAACCTCTTCGAAGCCGCCAGGTCCATCTGCCAGAAGTTTGGACCGCGCACGCTGTTGCGGCCGGCATTGCCGAATGGCTGGCTCGGATCGGTCGGTGCCGCGACGCATGACTTGTTGAACCAGTTTGTGAAGGTGCGCTCGCTGCTCGGGGCGAGCGGATCGCAGGTCACGTTGGCGCGATAGTTGTTGGCGCCGCGGAAGTCCTGTGCGATCCCGGAAACGACGAACGTCGCTCCCGGCGTGTAGGTCAGCGTCACCGGCTCGCCCGCGGTTATACGGTTGATGCCGGCGAGCTGCCACCCTCCGATCAGCGCTTTCATTACCGGCGAACTATCGTTGCCGAAGGGCAGCGACCACACGAAGCTGGTCGTGCTGTTGTACGGCTGGTGATATTCCGAGTAGCCGAAATCAGCCGCGAGATTGTAGTAATCCTGCGGCGCGGGGAAGTTGCCGTTCGCGTTTTCGAGGGACTGCGATCCGTTGTCCTTGGTCTGCGACAGCGTCAACGAGCTCAGGATCGTCAGGTCGCGGCTCATCCGCCATTCGAACTTCGTCTGCAATGCCTTGTAGCGCGATTTGCCGCCGTTGAACGCGTAGGTGATGTCGGCAAACCCGGGAATCGGCCGTCGATCCGCAAGCGCAATCGTCCCCGCGGCATTGTTCGGCGCCGCCTGGTTGTAGTTCGCAAACAACAGCAGGCTGTCGGCGCGGTTGGCGACGTAGGCGACATCGAGCAGCATGTTGCGCGACAGCTCCTGCTGTCCCGAGATGTACCAACTCTGCACCGGGCTCGAGTGGAAATCACGCGGCATGTACGTGATGTTGGCGGTCAGCGGATTGAACTGGGATGGATCGGCCAGCCCGGCGGGATAGCCCTGCTCCGCGGGCAGGAACGAGGGCGCTGACGGGTTCGTCTGGTTGACGACGGCGTTCACCACCTGGGGGCCGTTGATCGGCAGCAGGTCGCCGCCGCCCGCACGGCTGAAGTGCACGTAGCTGACGCCGTAGCCGCCGTGCAGAACGGTGTGCGGCGTCACCGTGTACGCGAACCCGAGACGCGGGCCAAAGTTATCGCGATCCGGATTGACGAGGGCGCGGTTGCTGAGCGAGCCGCCGGTCGCCTTGACGATAGTGTTCGCTGCGGGATCGTAGTTCGACAGGATGTTGTCCTGCTCCCAGTACGGCGTCGAGTACTCGTAGCGGAGTCCGAGGTTGAGCGTCAACCGGTCGGTGGCTCTCCAGTCGTCCTGCAGGTAGGTGAACTGCATGTTTCGACGTAAGTGGGCCACGAGCACGCTGCTGAGCGCGTACTGCGCGCGCAGCCCGAGCTCGAAGTCCGCCAGGTTATAAAGGTTGCTGGCGGCAGCCCCGGTCGGCCGCGTAAACGATCCGTTGTATGTGTCGCGACCGTACAACGGGTTGACGTCTTGCACTTCCGTCGAGATGTACTGGAACTCGTAGCCGGTCTTGAACGAGTGGGGCCCGCTCGTCCAGGTGTAATTCACTTTCGGGTTGTACACGGTTGGGTACTGCCACTGCGGGTTCGTCGCCTGCCGGCCCAAATCCGAATACCCGGTCATGAGAATTGTCGGGAGGCCGCCGGAGATGCGCGGATCGTTCGGCAGCCCTGGCAGGCCGAACTGCTCCAACGCGCTTTGCGATCCAAGTGCCGGAGGGTTCTTGCCGGCTTGCGTCCACGAATACCCGAACCGCACTTCGAGGAGCGACTTGCTGCCCGCCGCCCATGTCGTCCCGAAAACGGCCTGGCGATTTCGCGCATAGATGGCGCCGTTGCCGGAACCGCCTGAGGGCAGCGGAATCGGCGGCTGATCGAAGGTGTCGAGATCGCGGAAGCCATACCGTCCGAACACCGACACCGTCGGGGTCGCCTGGAGATCGAGTTTGCCGTTCGCTTTGTCGTAGTCGGCGGTGAATTCCTGCAGCGTCGTGTAGTTGTTCGAATTGCCGGCGCTGGTGGCGTCGGGAAGAGCGGAAAGTACCTTGCGGGCGAAATCGGTCATCGGGATCGCCGTGCCGGCCGGATACGTGACGCCGGTGCGGGGATCGAGGACGTCGACGGCGAAGATCCCCTGCCGTTGAGCGGGCGTCGCAATGCTCGAGATCGCGGTCACCCGACGTGTCTGCCGCTGGCCCTCATAGTCGGCGAAGAAGAAGGCACGGTTCTTCACGATCGGTCCGCCGACGACGCCACCGAACTGGCTGCGGTTGATCGCAGGCTTGCCGTTCGCTGGCCTGAAGAAGCCGGTCGCATTCAACGAATCGTCGCGCAGGAACTCCCAGGCGCTGCCGTGGAGCGCATTGGTGCCGCTGCGGTAGCTGACGTTAATCGTCGCACCGGCGGCCCGCCCGTACTCGGCGCTCATGTTATTGGTCACGACCTTGAACTCGCCGATAGCATCCGGCGCCGGCTGCATCACCTGATTCGAGAATCCCTGATTGCTCGTGCCGTAGGCGTTGTTGTCGACGCCGTCGATCAGGAAATTGTTGAAGACGCTGCGAAGCCCATTGACATTGAAGGCGCCTTCCCGGGGCGTGTTCCCGGTGGTCAGCGACGAGCCCCCGAGCTTCACGCCGGTGGTCAGCAATGCGAGCGACGAGTACTCGCGTGACAAAAGCGGGAGCGCACGTGTCTGGTCGCCGCTGATGACCTGACCGCGCTGACTCGAATCGGTCTCGAGCAGCGGCTGTGCCGCTGTCACCTCGACCTTTTCCGTCATCTGCCCGACCGGCATCACCAGATCCACCCGCAACCGCGCGCTCACCTGGGCGCGAATGTTGTCAACCATGGCAATCGAGAATCCGGTCTTCTCCGCAGTGACCACGTACATCCCTGGCTTGACCGCCACGAACTCGAAATTCCCGTCATCTCCAGTCGTCTTCACGAACGAGATACCCGTTTCGGCGCTGGTGAGGGTCACCTTCGCACCAGGGACGACCGCGGCGGACGAATCGCGCACGGTTCCGACCACCGCGGCACTGTCGAACTGCGCCAGCGCCGGAGCGACGCCAACGAAGAGCACGAACGCGATGACGAGCCGGAGGCGTGCGAACGCGTGAGTGAAGGTAGTCATATGGGTGTCAGGGTATGGTGCCTACGCGACAGCCGCGCAAACCGCGTGCAACAACAATGCAACGGGAAGAACGCCTTACTGTATGCCCAAGGCGACCTGTCGACAAGGGCTCTGCAAGGAACGTTGCCTCATTCCGGCGCGGCGCGGGCGCCATATACTGCCCGCATGGGCAAGACGTGGAGGACGCGGCCGCTAGCGGCGGCTTGTGTGTTCACTCTCGTGATCGGCGTTTCGTCAAGCACGCGGCTCGGGTCAGTCGGGCAAATTTCACCGCCGGTTCGACCTCCTGCTGCGCAATGGTGGAAGCACGAGCCGATTCGGTTGATCCAGACGAATCTGAGCGAAAACGATTCGACCGTCGATCCGAAAGCGCTCGTGAGCGGCGTGGCTGACTTCGGGGCCAACACGTTTCTGATGAACATGGGAGGGATCGTCGCGCAGTACCCGACGCGGGTACCGTTTCACTACCCCAGCGCCTTTCTCCCGCCCGGCCGCGACCTCTTCGGCGACGTCGTCCGCGAGGCGCACGCACGACGGATTCGCGTCATCGGACGCTTCGACCTGAGCAAGACGCAGAAGGCGGTGTTCGACGCCCATCCGGAATGGTTTTTCCGGCGTGCCGACGGCCAACCGGTGATCTACAACGGCCTCTATTCCACATGTATCAACGGCAACTATTACCGCGAGCAGGCGCTCACGATTCTCGCCGAAGCGCTCGAGCGGTACGACGTCGATGGCTTGTTCTTCAACATGTTTGGCAACCCGACGACGGATTACAGCGGCGTGCCGACCGGGCCGTGTCACTGCCAGGCGTGTGAAGCGCGCTATCGCGCGCGATTCGGCCGATCGGTGCCTTCCGCTGCCGATGCCGATTACCGATCGTTCATGTCGGATTCGTCGCGGGAGGTCGCCGCGACGATTGCCGAGCTGATTCATCGCCGGCGTCCAAATGCCGCCTTCCTCACCTATATCAAGGACCACACCGACGGCATCATCTCCGAGTCGAACACCGCGGTCACCCGGCCGCTGCCGCTGTGGCCGTACTCGGCAAGCGATAACGTAGGCCGATCGCTCGGTTCAGAGCCGGGCAAGCTCGCAATCAATCTGGCGATGACGTTCATCGATTTTCCCTGGCGCTATTCCGACGTGGCAGGCGCGGAGACGGCGCTCCGCCTGTATCAGAACATCGCGCATGGAGCGCCGCCGGCGATCGTGGTCTCCGGGCCGATGGCGCAACAAGATCGCACTGGGCTCGCTGCGGCCAAACCGATCTTCGACTGGCACGCGCGTCATGAAGATGTGTACGTCGGGCAGAAGAACGCCGCGCGCGTGATGCTGCTGGCGACGGGCGACACCGCCTCGTACCGCGGGTTCTTTCGATTGCTGACGGAAGAGCACATCCCGTTCATCGTGTCCGAGAACCTACGCTGGATGCAGGAGAGTTCAGGGTTCGATCTCGTCATTGCGCCTGGGGCGCCGCCGAAGGAACTCGGTCGCTACGTTGAGGAAGGCGGCAGAGTGCTCGCGGCTGGTGTCACCCCGCCACCGTTTCCTGTGGGCGCCATCGTCGGCCGCCGATCCACTCAGGGGTATTGGCGTATCCACGATCGCCGCGAGTTCCCGTCGCTGAGAGACACGGATCTGATTTTCGTCGATGGCGACTATCTGGAGATTGCACCGCTCCAGCGGCCGATCCTGACCCTCATTCCGACGGCGATGTTCGGTCCGCCGGAGAAGGTGTGGAGCGACAAAGTCGAAACCACTGTGCCCGGCCTCGTGTTGACGGACCATGGCAAGGGTCGAGCTGCGTACATCCCGTGGGACGTTGGCGGGCTCTACTATCGTCACAGCTCAGAGGCGCACCATGCTCTGCTCGCCGATGTCATCGATTGGTTGCTGCCCGGCGGTCGCCAGATTCGGACGAACGCACATCCGCTCGTGGAGATGACCGTCATGGATCAACCGGCGCGCGGGCGTACCTTGATCCATCTCGTCAATGGGACCGGACATCACGACACCGCCTACTTTTCGCCGCTGGAGATTCGCGACATCCGCATCGATCTGCCACGCGACGTCCATCGGGCGTATGCCGTAGCGCTCGATCGCGATCTGCCGATCACCAGTGACGGCCGCTTTCGATCGTTCACGGTGCCGCGCCTTCAGGCGTACGAGGTCATCGTGGTCGAGTGAGAATGACGATTGACCATGGAGCCAGCCATGAACCGCGTTTCGATAACTGTCCTTGCGTTGTGTATCGCCGCACTGCCCCCGGCGCAACAGGCTCAGGTTCAGACGCTCCCTGGCACCGAACCGCTAACCTGGCAGGGGGACCTCTCGGAACGAATGATGGACGGCGCCCACCGCTTCGTCGAGCGACAGATCGACGAAGCCATCGGGAACCGTGACCGGTACTGGAATCGCGACTTCGCCAGTCGTCAGGCGTATGAACGATCGGTTGAAGGCAATCGCCAGCGGTTCATGAAGAGCATTGGCGTGGTCGATCCTCGCGTGCCGGTGACCATGGAGCGATTCGGCGAGGACGATGACGCCGCGGTTGTCGCCGAGACCCAGGCCTATCGCATCTATCAGGTCCGTTGGTCAGTGTTGGACGGCGTCTCGGGCGAAGGACTACTCCTCGAGCCCAGGGCGCGGCCGATCGGACACGTTGTTGTTCTCCCGGACGCCGATCAGACACCAGAACAGTTCGTTGGACTGGCGCCGGGAATTGCGCCGGATGCGCAGTTCGCCCGGCGGTTGGCGCAGAACGGCTTCGAAGTGGTCGTTCCGGTCTTGATCGACCGAACCGCGCGCTGGTCGGGACACGCGGACATTCGAATGACCGACCAGTCCCATCGCGAATGGATCTACCGCCAGGCCTTTCACATGGGCCGCCACGTGATCGGGTACGAGGTTCAGAAAGTGTTGGCCGTCGTCGACTGGTTCAAACAGAAGAGAGGCAGCACGGCCAAAGTCGGCGTAGCCGGTTACGCGGAAGGCGGGCTGCTTGCGCTTTACGCCGCGGCGGTGGACACGCGAATCGACGTCGCACTGGTCAGCGGCTACTTCGATTCACGTCAGCACGTCTGGTCGGAACCGATCTATCGCAATGTCTGGGGATTGCTGCGTGAGTTCGGAGACGCCGAACTGGCGACGTTGATTGCGCCGCGGGCTCTCATCGTCGAATACAGCACCGATCCAGACCTCACCGGGCCGAGGGGCACCTGGACGACTCCGAAGTTCGACAGCGTCAGGGCCGAGTTCGAGCGAATCAATCGACTGACGCGGCCGGGCTTTCAGCCGAGGGAACTTGTGGGCGGCGCCGGGAATACGACGGCTGGCCCGGGATCGAGACAGGCGTTGCAACACTTCACGAAGTTCATGGCGACGGCTTCGCCGCTGTCAGCGATGGGCGTTGCCCCTGCAGACCACCGCCACGCCCTTGACGCGGCCAAGCGACAGAAGCGACAAGTCGAAGAGCTCGAACGTCATGTCCAGCGCCTGGTTCGAGACTCTGAACACGTTCGCGATCGCTTCTTCCTGTACAAGGTGGCGCCGGAATTCGCGGACGAAACGTGGACCAGGGAGCTTCGTCATACAACGACGTCTCCGGAGACGTTCATCGAAGGCTCCAAATGGTATCGCCAGTATCTTTCGGAAGAAGTCCTTGGCAGGTTCGATGAAGCTCATACGCCCTTCAATCCTCGAACCCGGCAGATCTACGACACCGAGAAGTGGGTTGGCTATGAAGTCGTCCTCGATGTCTGGCGAGACGTCTTTGCCTGGGGCATCCTGCTGCTGCCTAAGGATCTCAAACCCGGCGAACGCCGGCCCGTCGTTGTTTGCCAGCATGGCCGTGGCAGCGTGCCCAAAGATGTCGTCGAGGGAGACGACGCCTACTATCACAATTTCGCCGCGCGCCTGGCGGATCGCGGGTTCATCGTGTTTGCCCCGCACAATCTCTACCGCGGCGAAGATCGGTATCGTTGGCTCAGTCGCAAGGGCAATGGCGTGAAGGCCTCGCTGTTCTCCTTCATCATCGGGCAGCACGATCAATTGCTGCGATGGCTTGGAACCTTGCCGTTCGTGGACGCAAAACGGATCGCGTTTTACGGACTCAGTTATGGTGGTGAAACCGCCGTGCGCGTACCGACAGTGCTGGAGGGCTACAGCCTTTCAATCTGCTCGGGAGACTTCAACGACTGGACGCGAAAAGTGGCCGCCACCGACGAGCGGTTCAGTTTCATGTACACGATCGAGTGGGAGATGCCCTATTTCAACATGGGGAACACGTTCGACTATGCGGAGCTGACGTACCTGATGGTTCCGCGGCCGTTCATGGTGGAGCGAGGCCATCACGATCGCGTCGCCCGGGATCAATGGGTCGCGCACGAATACGCCAAGGTGCGATGGCTCTACGCCCAATTCGGGCTGGCCGATCACACCGCGATCGAATATTTCAACGGCGGCCACACGATTAACGGAGAGGGGACTTTCGCCTTCCTGGAAGAGCATTTGAATTGGCCGGGCGGGCAATCGAGATCGAGGTAATGAAAATCAGACGGGTCGGTGAAGACGTTATCTCTCGCGTAGAGTGCCCTGCAGTCGCTGCAGTTGCTCGCCGACCAGCGTGCGGGCGCGTCCGGCCACAAGTCGCCGCGTCATTCCGCCAAACATACCGTCGAACAGATCGATTCGGGATCGGTTCAAATAGACGACGTAAGTGGCCGGAGATGTGGCGGTCCGATCCGGCACCAGCAGTGTCAGTCCGAGCGAGGCGTCAAAGTAGTGCATCGCGTAGATCTGCTTCGAGCCGATGGCGTAGGCGACGGGTGAATCGTCGACCGCTTGCGCAATCGCCACGTGGGTAATGCTGATCACCGGCCGTCCGCGCACGAGCTCTTTGGACCAGTAGACGAAGTCGGTCATCTTCTGAGCCGAGAACGCCGGATACTCGAGGAGATGACGACGGAGCTGTGGCGTGTACGACCAGGTGACCGTATCGGCATCGACCAGCGATGCGAACTCGCTCCCGACGTTCACTCGAGGCGCCCGGTCCGCGTACTCCATCGTCGCGGGTGTTCCCTTCTGACCATAGCGGGCGACGTAATCGGTGAGAAGTTGACGCATCAGCTGGCTCGCCTTGACAGAGGCGTCGGCCGCGCGCCAGTCGATCTCGCGCTGAACGCGTTCGATGCCGTCGGCCGAGAGCCGAACCTCGCAGTCATCCACGCGACACTCTCGCAGCCGGTTCAGGTCGCCATCCTCAAGGGTCAGCGGTGCAAGATCGCCTGGCTGCGCTGGACTGCCGAAGGTTCCGATCTGCAGCACCTTGTCGGTACGTTTGAACGTCGCGATGTCAGCCAGACGCTCGACGTACGACGAGGGCGTCGTGTTGATTCGGACAATGCCGAGTGTGGCCAATTCGCGCCGGTTCTTGACCTCGAGCGTTCGCGACAAGACCTCACCGCCGTCGATCTGGCGGATCTCCGCCGCTGACAGACCGAATGCGGTCGTGAGAAACGTTCTCGCCGGATCGGAAGTCGACACCGGCGCGCCAGCCAGCGCGATCAGCGCAACCATTGGGGGCAGAAGGCGGAGTTGCATCGGCGTCGCCTACTGTGCCAGCACGACGGGAAAGCGCTTCCCCACTGACGGCACGCGCCGTGGCTCGCGCAGGGCGGGCATCGGACTGGAAACGAAGAGCCGACGTGCCAGCCGCGCCAGCCAGCGCGCCCGTACTGCCGACCGCTGGATGCGCGCGCTGTCGGTGGCAATTCCCGTGTTCGCGTACATCTGACGATACAGCTTCGAGATCAGCACGAACGCGAGCCGGGCGCGCAGGCTCTTCAGGAAACTCGAGCGGTGCCAGACGAGCGGCCACGCATAGAAACGATCCCAGACGTCCTGCGTGTAGGTACGGAGTTCGGCCGCCGTCATCATCGGGTGCGGCGAGTAGACGCGCGGACGATGCTCCGGCGGAATCAGCCAATAGCGAGTCAGCGGTATGCCATCGACCGACGGCACATCCACGGCGTCGCGCTCCCACTTGCCAAAATCGATAGTGCCGGGAAGCGGCTGCAGCATCACGAACTGCGCGAACGAGACGCCCGCGCGTTGTGCCAGATCCGCAGTGGCGGCAAACGTGTCGGGCGTGTCGGTCGGCAGGCCGAAGATGAACGAGCCGAGCACATGCACGTCTGCCTGCCGAAACGCTTGCAATCTGTTGACGAGACCTTCGCCCGCTTCGTTGAAGTCCTTGAACACCGCCTTCAACCCCTCAGCCGTCACCGACTCGACGCCGACGAGTGCGCCGCGGATGTGCGCTCGACGCATGGCCGACAGGAATGCCGGGTCCTCCGCTGCTTCCATCGTGATTTGCGTGTAGAAGACCATGTCGTTTGGCAACTGCTCGAGCCGTGCCATCAGCTCGAAACGTTCTTCCCGGATCTTTGTCAGCGCCGCGTGCTGGCGCTTGTCAGCACGACGATCGGCTGCTGCCAGATCGGCAAGTGTCACGGGGTAGAAGTTGTCGTCGGCGAGCACGATGAAACGGAACCCCTGGCGGCGCAACTGAACGATCTCTCGGACGACGAGGTTCACATCACGTTGGCGAGGCTTCTGGCCGTCGGTGCGCCACACCGAACAGAACGAGCAGTGCTTCGGGCAGCCGCGCACGGTCTGCACGGATGCCCACATGTACCGATTTTTTGGCAGCAGATCCCATCTCGCTGGATAGAACGCCTCGCCGTCAACGCGCCCTCCGGAGTAGAGCGGCTGAGGGTTTCCGTTATCGCAGTCGTCGAGAACCGCTGACCATACGAGGTCGCCGTCGCCGGTCACCACGGCATGAGCGCCACCGTGCTCCCGCGCTTCGTCCGGGAAGAGTGTCGCGTGTACGCCGCCGAAGACCACGAAGGCGCCGCGAGCCCGTGCGGTCTGTCCGATGCGATATCCGCGCAAGGCATTGCCGGTGTGGATGCCGATGCCGACCACGTCGCCTGGTTGGACCGAGTCGTCGTCCATCGGCTCGAGCGTTTCATCGATGAGCAGCGGTGTGCCGTGACGCGCCGGCGTTGCCGCCGCCAGGACGTACTGCCACCGCGGCGTGACGACGGCCGTTCCGAAAGACACGTCGCTCGGATTGACGAGGTGAATGCGCATGTGCGGTCTCTAAAACGAACCGGCGACACGCCGGGCAAATCGGGTAAAGAAACCCGCGGTCGCGACGCCAGCGTCTTTGGACTTCCGGCCCAGCGCGACGCCTTCGTCGGCGGCCGCGCCCCACGGAGATCGAGGCTGCTCTGCGGTGACGGCAGGCAGCGCCGGCCCCGGGTCGCGAACGATAGCCGGTGTATCGGGCGCCACGGTGCCGTCGCCGTGAGGTTCCGCGGCGGCGGGCGTCGAATCGACGCCGTTCACAGCGGCGGGTGCGATCGGCGCGTCTGACGCGGCTGTTGGCGGCGGCGCGGGCGGTCGGGCAGGCTCTTGTGCCGTCGTGCCGTGAGGAGATGGCGCCGAGACCGTAGCACGTCGTGGCGACCGCTTGATTTCTTCCGGCAACGACGGAGTTGGCAACGGTGGCGGTGCGAGCCGGTCCAGGTTCATGGTGAGCATCCGAGTCGGCACCACTGGCAACGCGAATCCGGCCGCTGCGACCAGTTCCATTCCCGCCACGCCCACCGACGTGAGGCAGAGGACCGATACGATAGCCGCGGCGATACCACGAGACCAGACCGGCGCAATGACACGATGAGGGCTGACGATTTTTGTGACCCGCGTACGCAGACCGGACATCGTGAAGAGCGCTGGCGCACCTTGCACGGCTCGCGCGGCACTTTTGACGCTGGCGAGCTTCAGCAGGCACGCTGCATACGATTTCGGCGAACCAGTGATCGCCACCGTCATCTCGTCGCAGGCAATCTCGCGTTCGCGCTGAAGGCGACGGTCGATCCACCACACCGCTGGATGCCATCCCGCGATAATGCGGATAATAATCTGCACAGTATTGACGACATCGTCACGCCGCTGCACGTGCGCCCACTCGTGAATCAGGACGCGATCCAGTTCGGCAGACCCAAGCGTCGTCACCAGCGACGGCGCCACGGCAATCATCGGCGCTCCCCACGGAAGCACCGCGGCCGTGGTCACGGAGTCCGAGAGGACCAACGTCGCGCGACGACCTTCGCCTCGGACGCGGCTCCAGTGAGCCAGAGTCGATTCCACCTGTGAGGGAAAAGTACAACCGCGAACCCGCGCGCGACGAAGCGCCAGCATGGCGGCTCCGAACCTGACCGTGCAGACGCTTGCCCAAATCATCCAGGCAGACAGCATCATCATCGCCGACGCCCACCACGAGTCGGGCAACGAAACGATCGCAGTGCCTTGCGCCGACTCGGAGGCGTCCACGGGAACCGCCGACTGGAACGACGGAAGCGCCGGCAGCGCGACGATGAGCAACAGCGCGGCCCAGCACACGACGTACCGCACATTGGCGTGCGCGCGATCGAGCACGCGCAGCATCACGAACGTGGCCGCCGCGACGACGCAACCTTGCCATAGCCAGTTCAGCACAGCGTCCATTCGGGGGTCCTCCAAAACCGGTTTTGGGTTTTTGGTTTTGGGTTTTGGTTCTAGGTTCTAGGTTCTCGGGTTTCGGTTTGTCGTTCGCGTCATCCCAATACAACCGAGAACTCAAACAGACAACTCAAACCGACAACTCAAACCAAAAACTCAAACCGAGAACCGGAAACCAAAAACCCAAAAACCAAAAACCGAAACTCGAACCACCAATCCCTAGGCCCGTTCGATCAGTTTCCTGAGCTGTTCACGTTCCGCAGGTGCGATGTCCTCGTCCTCGAGCACGTTCAGCACGAGCAGGCTTGGCGAGCCCTCGAAAAGGCGGCCGACGAGATGGCGCAGCGCGCGCCGGCGCGCTTGACGCTCGTCGACCACGGGCGTGTAGACGAACGCACGGGCCACCTTGTCGTGCGTGACGTACCCCTTCGTCTCGAGGATCCGGAGGATAGTCTGGACGGTGCTGTAACTGACCACCCGTGTATCGTTCATCGCGCTGACGACGTCGCTTACTGACGCGCTGCGCAACCGCCAGAGGACCGCCATCACCTCGGCTTCGGCATCCGTGAGAGCGGGAGATTGCTTTCTGGCCATGGCGTAGTCTTAAAGAATTAAAAGTTACGAACGACACTCTAGCAGGGTATGTCTGGGGTGTCAATTAAAGAATTAAGAGTTCGGGCAGAGACATCGGAGGTCACGGAGGAAACGAAGTTCACAACGAAGGAACGAAGTCAACGGAGACGAACGAAGATCATTTGTCAGGAAGCGAGATGACGAAGGGATATTCGTGGCCCGAGTCGGGATCCTTTGGCCGCTGGAACGGTTTTCCTTCGTTCCTGATTCAAACGGCTTGCTTCTTTCTTCGTTCGGTCTTCGTCACTTCGTTCCTTCGTTGTGCACTCCGTTTCCCCCGTCACCTCGGATGCCCTCACTGGCCGTCGCCGACGCGATAGATGCGGAGCGCTGCGATCGCCCACTGTTCGTTGTTCCTGGCCGGCGCGGTCGCGGTGATTCGGATGAATCGCGCGCGCGTCGGTACGAATGCCATCACGGTTGTGGGTGACTGGCCTTCGCCTTCGGCCGCATCCGACCACGCCGTGCCATCTATCGACACTTGCAGTTTGTAGGCGACGGGTCCGCCGGCTGGCGCGGGTGGGGTGAAGCCGCGTGCGCCGCCTGCCGGGAACCCGCCGCGTCCGGCTCCAGCGGCCCGTCCACGGCCGCCGCCAAACGAGAACGGCACTGCCGAGTCGATTTGCACTTCGCTGATCGTCGTGGGCGCCGGTAGCTCGATCTGGTACCACATGCCCGGCTGCTGCGGAGCGCCGGTGTCCCAGCGACCGCCGCCGCTGACGGGGGTCGCGGCGTTCTCGGCGTTGTGACTCGCAGTGAGTTTCCAGCCCGATGCGTCCTCGATGCGAGCGGGTACGGTCGGTTCGAGATCCGAGAGCGTCCACGGCGTCTTCCGTTCGCCGAGTTTGCGGACCAGTCCGACGTCGGACGGCTTGACGAGGCTGCCGCTGTTGCCGAATCCGAGCCGCACGAAACTCGCGACGTCGGCGATCCACTCGTCACTGTTCGCTCCCATGGGCACCATGACCGCGCCGTAGTCGGTGCCGTTGACGGGACCCATGAGCCCGTTCATCAACACCTTGATGACGTAGTCGCGATGCCCCTGAACGCGCGGCGATCCGGCGAGCGATGGCGCCAAAGTGGTGCCGGCAGGGGCCCCCGCCATCGGCGTCCCTTTTCCGTCGACGCCGTGACAGGAGGCACAGATCTCCCGGTACGTGGCCTCGCCACGCTGCACCGAACGCCGGGCATCAACGGAGAGGTTCACCGCCCCCGCGCCCGTGTCGCTGAGCGACGGCCGCTGCCCCTGCGATGTGGATGCACCCTTCAAAATCTGACCGCCGATTTCCCTGATCCCGCGCGCCGGCCTTCCCTCAGCGGTCGACTTGATCAGGGCAGCGCTGTCGGCCACCTTATGCAAGTTGAGGGTGAGCATTGCCTGAATAACGACATCGGTGTCGGCGTCTTCGAGAAAGCTGCGATAGTCAGCTGCGAACGACTTGTCTCCCGCCTTGTAGAGCGATTCGCTGGCGCGGATCGCTTGAATGCGGATCTTCGGATCCGGGCTCTTCATCAGCTCTCGGACCAGCGCTGCGTCCAGCGCGTCGAGCCCCTCGATGGTCCACAGGGCATGGATCCGGGCGAGCTGGTTGGTCGACGACCTCGCCATCGTCCGAAGCTCCGGGACGACGGACTTGTCATGACGGAGGACGAGCAGCTTCTGCGCCGTGTCGCGCCACCAGCCGCTGCCGTGCGTCAAGTGCTGGACGAGCCGGGCCGGCGTTTCGCTGTACATCCGCGGCCGCGTACGATCTGGCGGCGTCCCTTCGTAAGTGATCCGCCAGATCCGTCCCCAGTTGTGCTGCTTGTCCAGCTGATACTGTTCGACTTTCTTGCCCAGATATGAGTTCGGACCAACGAACTGCGCGTCCTGAATAATGCCGGTGTACATGTCCATCAGGTACAGCGCACCGTCGGGTCCGGTGGTTATCGACACCGGCCGGAACAGCGGATCAGTCGAGCGAACGAACTCGGACCCCGCGTACGCGTTCTTCAGCTGGGTGATGCCCTCGGAGACGACGACCTTGGCGCGCCGGACGATCCGGCCGACCGGCTCGGTGAAGAACAGATCGCCGACCATGTCCGCCGGCATCCGGTCGCCGCGGTAGATCTCGACGCCCGCTGCGGCGGTAAAGTGGTTGAGCGTGCCATCCGGCAGGCGGACTCGGCGCATGCCTCCCTGCATGTCCGAGAGGCCTCCCGGCGCCGGGTTCGGCACCTGGAAATCCGGCTCGAAGTTGTCGGGAACGTTGAACGCGCCGTAAATGATCGGCGTCTGGAAGTTGACAGGGCCGATCTCACCGCCACCGTCGACCCACCACATCTTGCCGTAGTTGTCCTGCGCCGACCACCACTGGCCGCCGTTCGGTTCGGTCTCCTCGCGCAGGATCTTGCCGCCGGCAGCGATGCGGAGACGGAATGGGTTGTAGGTCGTGTACAGCCAATTGTCGAGCGCCCACGTCATGCCGCCGGGCTGCCATTCCATGTTGGTGACGCGGCCGTAGCCCGGATAGAACACCTCGCGCTTGTCGGCGACGCCGTCGCCGTTCGTATCGGTCAGCTTGTAAAGATCACGATTGTCGGTCTCGAGCGCGAGGATTTCACCGTCGCCAAGTGGAAACGCAATGCGCGGCAGCACCAGCTTATCGGCGAACACCGTGTGCTTGTCGTAGACTCCGTCCCCATCGGTATCCTCGTGGCGGGAGATCCGGCTCACTGGCTCGCGGGAGTTGGAGCCCTCGACATCGCGCATATACGACCGCATCTCGAGCACATACATGCGCCCGTTGCCGTCGAACGTGATGCCGACAGGATCCTCGATCAACGGATCGGTGAGCACCGGCTCGATTCGAAATCCCGCCGGCAGCTGGAAGCGCTTCTGCTCGTCGCCGGGATCGAGTCGCTTGACCGGTGGCTTTTCGCCGAAATCGGCGCCCAGATCGATTTGCGCCTGAAGCGGATTCCCCGGCTGGCCGGCCTGCGCCTGCGCGGGCGGTTTCCCGCGGGTGTCAACGATGGCGCCGCCCACCAGGCATGCCATTCCGAAAGCGCCGAGGCGCCGAGTGACCGTCTTCATTGGTGAACCCTCGAGAGCAGAATCCGCCGAGCTGTGCCAGCACCGCCAGATGCTCGCTAAAAACGCCTGTACTGTAATCGATTTCGTTCGGATGCCGCCCAGCTTGCCTGTAAACGCGAAGGTGCTGCCATGTCGTGACGCTCAGCCGCGCCACTCTGGCGGTGATCGTGCATCGTTCGCGTCACATGCCTCATCGTCGACGTACGACCTCAACCACGGTATCGCCTGCTGTCCCCGACACCATGAAGGCCGCGGCCGTCGATCGATTCGGCCCACCGTCGGCGCTGACGCTGCACGATCTTCCCGTGCCGAAACCAGGCCCGCACGAGGTGCTGATCGCGATCGACACCGCAGGCGTCGGCAGCTGGGATGCGTCAATTCGCGATGGTTCATGGCGAACGCCGGGACGATCGCGTTTCCCGTTGGTGCCGGGAGTCGACGGAGCCGGGACAGTCGTCGCGAAAGGCGCGCGCGTCCGCCGCGTGCACGTGGGCGACCGCGTTTACGCCTACGAGTTTGGCAATCGCCAAGGTGGTTTCTACGCCGAGTTCGCCGCGGCAAGTGCTGAGCACGTGGCGCACGTCCCGAAGGGGATGAAGCTGCGCGATGCCGGAGCGGTCGCCACCACCGGGCTGACCGCACTTCAGGGCATCGACGCGGTCGATCTGCGCCCGCGGCAGACGGTGTTGATTTTCGGGGCCTCCGGTGCCGTCGGGACGATGGCGGTTCAACTCGCCGTTCAACGCGGGGCTCACGTCATCGCGACCGCATCCGGCGCCGCGGCAACACGGCTGGTCCGAAAGCTTGGCGCTCATCGTGTCATCGATGCGCGGCGAACCCGATCCATCGATCAACTCAGGACGTTCGCTCCAGACGGACTTGATGCCGTGCTTGCGCTCGCCGGCGGCGATGAGCTCGAGCGTTGTCTCGACTTCGTGCACCCAAGAGGACGGGTCGCGCATCCGAACGGTGTCGAACCGGCTCCGGTGAAGCGTCACGCGTTCCGCGTGCACGCTTTTGATGCGGTCGCGAATCCGCGTGAATTCGAGAAGCTGAATCGTCACCTCGGCAATGGAAAGATTCGGGTGCCAATCCCGGCGAGCTATCCGCTGGGGAAAGCCGCCCAGGCGCATCGGCGACTGGATCGGGAACACGTCCTGGGACGGATCGTCTTGCAGGTGCGCCGGGACCGATAGGGACGCCACATTATTACAAGCGGTACTCCACGCGACCGTCCGGCGACCGACGGCGATCTTTTTGCAGTGCTCGCGAGTCTACGACGGTCACCGGAAAAGGAGAAGAGACCAATGCCAGCGAACGCAACACTTCACGATGCATTTCTGGATGAGCTCCGCGATCTTTATGACGCGGAAAAGCAATTGACGAAGGCGCTACCCAAGTTAGCGAAGACCGCTACCGCACCGAAACTGCGCGACGCATTCGAATCCCACCTCGAGGAAACGAAGGGTCACGTCGAACGCCTGGAAGAGGTATTCGAGAACCTCGAGGAGAAGGCGCGGGGCAAACACTGCGATGGCATCGCGGGGATTATCGAGGAAGGGAAATCAATCATGGAGGAGGACTTCGATGACCTCACCATGGATGCCTGCCTCATCGCCGCAGGTCAGCGCGCCGAACATTATGAAATCGGCGCGTACGGGACGCTGATCGCATGGGCTGAAGCGATGGGCCACACCGACGCCGCAGCTCTTCTGCAGCAGAACCTCGATGAGGAGAAGGCCGCCGACAAGAAACTGTCAGCACTGGCCGAGGGGGGCATCAATCAGCAGGCGGCGAAAGCCGCACACCCGGAAGGTGGACGAGAGGCCGCGATGGCCGGCAGTTCGACCAGAACTCGCAAGTAGCAAGTAGAACGTGGTGTCCACGCCTGGTCACTTACCGGGCGTGGACGCTAGCCATGTCAACGGATCCAGCGGGTGGGCGACGACGAGCGCCGGTAGAAACAGCACGCCAGAGACGAGAATGACCAGCGCCCGTCGAACCGCCCGCATCGACGACCTCACTTACGTGGCGCTGACGCCGGCGATGTTCCACTGCCTCGCGCGCCACGCGTCGGAATGCCCCAGAAGATGAAGCCGCCGCGATTGGTTCCCGCCATGATGTCGATGGCCCCATCCTTGTTGAGATCGGCGACCTGAATCATCGACCCCACGCCGGAGCGGTTGTGAATCAACTCGGGGACGAACCGTGCCCCGCCGGGTGCCTTCGCATCACGGATCGTCTTGAACCAGTAGAGCACCGCAGCCCCCTGGGCGTCCGGATCGCTATAGCTGTCGAGATGCGACCACGCACGTTTGCCGGTGATGATGTCCTTCACCCCATCACCGTCCACATCCGCCATCGTCAAGGCGTGCAGCTCGGAGAAGGTCACATCGCCAGGATTGTTCGCCGCGAAGTCCCCCATGATCTGGTGCTCGACAAATGAAATTGTGCCAGCCGCATCGCGCTTCTGCTCGTACCAGGCGAGGCCGAAGCCATGCGCGGCGAGCGCGGTGACGACGTCGGGGAGTTTGTCGCCGTTGACGTCGTAGATTTCGAAGTTGCCCCCGGCATTGCCGTTGCGGCCGAAGGCACCCTGATGAAACTTCCAGGGCGTGACCGTGGCGCCGCCGGCGGGCTGTTCCCACCATCCATGCGGTGCGATCAAATCGACCTTCCCGTCGCCGTTGATGTCGCCAGCACCGATGCCGTGAATGCTCCCGCCCCAGGGGCCGGCTTCAGACACCGCGTACACCTTCCATGGGCCGGTCGGATTTGCCGGATCGGACGTGATCCACTGCACCTTGTTGCCACCGGAGAAGACCGCGTCTGCCTTGCCATCGTTGTTCACGTCGGCAAAGGTGATCGATTCGGAGATGACTTCGGGAGAGATCGTGTAGCGAGTCCACCGCCGTGATTCACCATGGGGGTTCACGTAGAGCGCGGGCGCGCGCGATTCCGCGACGAGGATGTCGTCCCATCCGTCGCCGGTGAAGTCGCCGGCATAGTTGACCATCGCCGGTCCGTATTCCTTCGCCGGGTTGAACGCCTGTCCGAGATAGAACTCGCGCGAGTCGGTGAACGTCGGGCCGAGGTAGTAGCGGTTGCCCATCGTGACATCGAGCACGCCATCATGATTGAAGTCGCCGGCTGCGGCCGACCACCCGTAGTAGAAATCCTCGAAGTGCTGCGCCCGAAAGTGCGGCGAGGTCTTCTCGGCCGGCGTGATACGGCGCTGCAGGTCCTTGAGCGCAAGATTCTTGAAGCGGACCTCACCGGTGCCGCCCACGTAGAGCGCGATCGGTCCGAAGCTGCCGGTCTCGGGGTCGATCGTGACTCCGCCGGTGACCGGCGCATTCAGGCTGGCGCGGAACACGTTGGCGTCGACCAGCAGTTCAAAGGTATTCCAGTCGTTCGGCTTGAACGCCGTGGACGGTCGCGGCGGAAACATCGAGACGAATGTCGAGCCCTGATCCGCACCGCGCCCGCGCCCGCCACCCTGCCCGCCGCCGCCAGCACGACCGGCAGCCTGCGGCGGAGGCGGCGGCTGGATTCGGATCATGGACCCGCCCGGACGCGTCAACGGTTCGCGTGCGCCAATGCGTCCCTGTGCATCGACGGTCACCGCCGCCGGTGCCGGTGAGTCTCCACCGAGCGTCGTGTAAATGCCTTTGATCCCCGACGGGCCCTTCTCGCTCCGCAACATCACGCCTGCCGTGCAGCCAGCAGCACAGTTGTACGAGCCGCTGACCTGCACATCCTGGTAACCAGGATTGATGAGGAGCCAGCCGCCGTCGGCGCTCGTCGGGGTGCCGACGATTTCACCGTTCTCGGCTCGCCACTTCGCCTGGCCTATCTGCTCCGTGCCGGTTAGCGCGGATCCCTTGAAGGTCCAGTCCGGCGCGAACGTCGCGGGGCGAGCCGGCGCCGGTGTTTGCGCGCCCGAGGTGATGGACAACACAACCGCGACCAGCGCGGTGGAGACTGGGAGCATGCGTCGTTGAAACATTGAGGCCCTCACATGTGGCTGTGTGATTCGCGAGCTCGACCTACTTCGGTGAATTGAGCAAGAAGCGCAGGCTGTTGTCGATCATCGTTGGCAGAGTCGGGGTCGAGTAGATCCGGTCGCCGTGACCGTAGTTCAAATACACCATTCTGTACTTCGTGTTGATCCACGCCACCGGAATGTCGCCGCCGTTGAGCGTGTTCTTTACACCAAGCGGGAAATTCGAGCGGTCCAGCGTCAGCAGCACTTTGACGTCCGGGTTGGCGCGCGGGCTCGGCGTCCACGAGTACCACTCGTTGATCGGTGCGACGAACGTGCCGGGCACACCTTTCACGATCTGATGCTCGACATCGTCGACGTTGACGCGCGCCGGCAATGACGGCCAGTTGCTCGCGGTGAATCGGCCGCCGCCCATGAACTCCGTGAACCAGGGCCAGGTGTCGCTCCCGAATCCGGAGACGTGGAATCCGAGCCAGGCGCCGCCGCTGCCGATGTATCGCTCGAACGCCTGGCGCTGCGCCGGCGTATGCGGCGTGTCGTTCAGCCAGATCACGACGCGCACGTCGCGCAGACCTGCGTCGCTCAGCGTGGCCCAGTCGCTGGTCGCCGCGAATGCGTAGCCACCCGCGGCGGCGCCGGATCCCAGGGCGCGCATCGCTTGCTGTGCGAAGAGAAAGTGGTCGAGCTCGCCTCCCACCGTAAAGAAGGCGAGCACTTTGGGCAGCGTCGCGGCCGGTTGCTGCGCAGGCATGGGCGTCGCGGTGAGGATCCATACCGCGAGGCAGCCGATCGACCAGATTCGCGTCATGTCCGACGCGTGCATACTACCTTACGGCGCCGATCTTGAGGCCCAAGGCACTGTCTGCGTCGCCCTCACGCGGCGACGCCCAATCAGTTTTTCTTGATGATATAGCTGAATGTGAAGCCGACCGTGGCTTCGAACGGGCGGGAGTCAGGCGGCGGTAGCCCCTTCTTGAACTCGTCGTCGCTGAAACCCTCCGGATACAAGCGCATTTTGATCCCGAACGCGACCCGGTTCAGCGTGACGTCTACAGGTGTGACGGTGATAGCCCATTTGTTGAACCCGTCAATCGCGCCGTTATTAAAGCCTTCAATGCCTCGTCCAAAGAATCTCTCGTAGGCGACGCCGAACCCGTGGTAGACCCGAACGTCGTCGTTGTTGGGTCCGCCGGTTTCGTAGCTTTTGAACGAGAGCCCGGTGGAGAGCTCTAACATACCAATCTCAAACCATCTGTACTGCTGTGTGCTCGAGTTAAGACCGGTCGATCCATAGATTCCAGCGGAGAAGCCGAGGAATGGATTTTTGGGCTTGTCCGTGTCGGCTCGCGTTTTCAGGTACAGAAAAGTTGGGACCTTGCCCAAGCGGCATTGCTCGGACTTAAAGTTGTTGAGCGAATACAAGCACCCATAAGCAAAGCCGAGCATCTGGGGCCCACTCATCTCCCAGATGATGTCGAGAAGCCCCGCTTCGCTCGGGCGCGGTGCGCCCAGAAGCGCGACCAACAGCGTGCCGACGACCGCGATCCGCCTTCCCATCATCGTCCTCCTATCATTGCGGTCCGTGTTTCGAGGTATCGATCTCGTCCGCGCTTACCAACCAGAGCTGTTTGTGAGTGGGAACCAGATCCGGGTCACTTCGCCGAACCGTGGGACGAACGTTGTCCGCGGATTTGGGCAAATAGAGCAGCAACTCGTCGCCACTAGTGCCTATAACGAACGCGGGCTCGTTTTTGTACATCACGGCTTCGAAACGCTCCATCGCGAACCGCCGCGGCGCGGCCGCGGCGACGATGACGACCGCCGCCAGCGCGATGCACGCCCACTTCGCGCGCCGGACAGCTGAAACATCGTCGGACCTTCGCTCGAGCTCCGGCCACCAGCGCCAAATCGGGAAGATAAGACAAAAACTGAGCACCGCGGCCATCTCGCTGTACATTTGGACCCGCCCATAGAACGCCATGTCGAGCAGCGGCACGTGTGACGCCGGTGACGTTCCAAGTTGCACTGCGGCAAGCGTGTCGACGATGGGCCAATAGTGGAATGAAAACCCGAGCCACACGGCAGCCCCGGCTACGGGAATGAGGGTAGCCAGCACTGTCGGCCGCACGCCATTGACGAGCGACCGCCACCGACCGAAGAGGCGTCCCCCTCTGGATCCAAGCGCCAGACGCACGCCGGCCAGAAGCGTCACAATGGCGATCGCCGCGAGCCAGTTAAAGGCGAAAGGGATAAGCGCCTGCACGCCGATGGTGAAGTAATCAGCCGGTCCGCCCGAGTACTCCTTACCGATGTTCAGGACCGCTTCGAAGGATCGGCACGCCACCAGACCACAGACGGCGATCGCGACGACCGTCGTCAGAGCCGCCACCAGCACCTGACCCAGAGGAAGCTGCGGGTACGGCGTGGGCGCGGGAGTCGGCGCTGGTGCCGGCGTGACGACAACCGCGGGCCCAGTTACTGTCCCGCGATCCTCAAGCGCCGCATAAAAATCACCCGCGGACTGGAAGCGTTGGTTTGGATCGCGCGCCGTCGCCCGTTCGACGACGCTGATGTAGCTGTCGGGCAGGTCCGGTCGCGCATCACGTAAATGGCGGCGGGCGCCTTGCGCATGCGCCAGGACCAGGTCGGTGAGCGAATTGCCCTCGACAGGAAACCGTCCAGTGACCAGGTAGTAGAGCAGCACTCCCAGCGCATAGACGTCGGTTTGCACCGTCGCGGCTCCGCCAGTGATCACCTCCGGAGCGAGATAGAGCGGCGTGCCGTGTGGTCGTCCCCTGGTCGGCACGTCCCGGAACTCACCGGCGCCGAAGTCCATCAGGATGATTCGGCCGCCGTCGGTGGCGCGCATCACGTTCTGGGCTTTGATGTCACGATGGACCAGATTCGCGTGATGCACCGCGGCGAGCGCTCGACACAACTCCTGGCCGACGTACGTCGCTTCGCCGGCGCTGAGGCGGCTCTCACGGACACGCTGCTCCAGCGTTTGTCCTTCGATCAGGTCCATCCAGAAGCCGACGCGCCCATCATGGCTGTCGGCACCGTGCACCATCACGACGTTCGGGTGTCTGACGCGTACGAGCTTGCGGGCCTCGTGCAGGATCTGCGGGGCAGAGGCGCGATTGGCGATCTCCGGTTTGAGGAGCTTCAGCGCCCGGGGATGATCGAGCCAGGTGTCGAGGGCTTCGTATACCTCACCGAACGAACCCTCGCCGATCTTTCGGATCAGGACCAGATGACCCCAGCGCGCCGGGCCATCGTGCAGGCGAGCGCCGATAATCGGGCCGGCAACCGGCGCGATCTCGGCGGCGATCGTTTCAGCGATTTGGGATCGGTGGACTTCGGCGACCCCGGCCACCACCCGCAGGTGATCGATCAGCTGACGAATTTCTTCGTCGCCCGCGAGCGCACGTACGACTTCCCAATCGATCGCATCGCCGTCGGCGATCGAGGCGCTCAACTGGCTGAGCGGGTCGCTCTCGCTCATAGGCTGGTGCGCGGCGGCGCGCTTTCACTCTGGCGGAACAGACCAGGGCATGACGTCCCCAGGCCCTCCGCCCTAGCTCGAGCGCCATCATACCTGAGTCGCTTTCTTTTTCGCGGCGTCCTCGGCCATCGCTTTGACCAGGTTCTTGACCGCGCGCGCGACCGCCACGCGGGCCGCGTTGGCATTGGGCCTCTGTAGTGCGATGGCGACTTCTTCGTAGCTTTGTTGCAACTCGACGCGGGCGACAATGGCTTCCCGATCGCTCGGCTTCAGCGTGGCGAGCGCCGCCTCGTAACGTTCGAACGCTTCGTGCCCGATGGCCTGCTCGAGAGGGGAGGGCCCGGAATCCGGATATTGGCTGTCCGCAATCTCAGACGTCGGCCGGCTCATGACCTTTCGGATCTCGTCGCGGATATGGTTGGCGACCGCCTGCCGCAGGTACGCCTGCAGGGCGCCAGCATGCGTCGCTTCGAAGTCTTTCAAGCGCGGGAGCGCCTTGAGCAGCGCTGTCTGGACGAGATCCTGCGTCTCGGCCAGACCCCGCGCCCACCCCGGCAGCCTCCCCCGAGCCCAACGTCGGAGGGGTGGGATCGAACGTTCGAGGAGTACGGCCACCGCCTGTTCGTCACCGAGCTTGAACCGTTCCAGCAGGTCGAGCGTGCCGATCAGTTCGTCGCTCGGTGCTGGAGGGTCTTTGGGAGGCGGGGTACCGCCGGAACTATCGGACATATGAAGGTTCGTAATCATAGATCTCACACCTCGGGGCCGCCAGCGGTCTCACGTTCCCCCGGGCGTCCTAGCTGTTAAACGGGCGAACCCGGCAAACCGTACATCACGAAGGCGTTGTGCCTCTGCCGCACAGTGCCCGAGCTGTGCGGAAGGCTGACAGTCAGGTCGATCGGTGAAGCTTCCGGGCGATCCGGCGGTATAATTGCCCTGTTCACATGACGCGACCGTTTTACAGCACCGTCGAAACCCTGCGCATCGTCGCCCTTTCGGGCGTGCTGCACATGGGTATCGGCCTGTAAAACCGGAAGCGTTTTAGATTTTCTCCAGTCATCAACGCCCTTCCGGAAGCTTTCCCGGAAGGGCTTTTTCATTTTCGGAAAGCTTCCGCAGGGCGACAGGGAGTGTCGCCATGCCACCCGCCGCCGTCGACCTGCATCAGCTGTCGAAGTCGTTTCGTGTACGGCGTCCGCGAGGGATCGGTGTCGGCTCCCGGCTGCGCGATCTCTTCAGCCGCGAAACGGAGACGGTTGCGGCGGTCGACCGGCTGTCGTTTTCGATCGCGCCGGGTGAACGCGTCGCGTTCATCGGTCCGAACGGCGCCGGCAAATCGACGACGCTGAAGATGCTCGCGGGCATCCTGCAGCCGGATGGCGGCGATGTGCGCGTCCTTGGCTTGGTGCCATCGCGACAGCGGCGTCAGCTGGCGCTTCAGATCGGCACGGTCTTCGGGCAACGTTCCCAGCTGTGGTATCAGTTGCCGCCGCGCGACACGTTCGAGCTCCTCGGCCGGATCTATGAGATCGCCCCGCGCGAGCACCGCCGGCGGATTGAGACGCTGACGTCGGCGTTTGCGCTTGGCGCGCTGGTCAAGACGCCCGTCCGTCACCTCTCGCTCGGCGAGCGGATGCGCTGCGAAATCGTCGCGAGTCTGCTGCACTCGCCGCGCCTGCTGTTTCTCGACGAGCCGACAATCGGTCTCGACGTGTCGGCGAAAGCGATGATCCGCGAGCTGCTGTGGACGGAGTCGGAGCGTGAGCACGTCACGTTGCTCCTGACATCGCACGACACCGGCGACATGGAACGCGTGTGCACGCGCGCCATCGTCATCAATCACGGCCGCCTGCTGTGGGACGGAGCCATCTCCGGTCTGCGCCGCGGCTATCTCAAGTCGAAGCGCGTCACCCTGTGGAGCGAATCGGAACGCCTCGAGCTGACGCTGCCCGGCGTCCGCGTGCTGTCGTCCGCATCGTACCGGACGGAGCTCGAGATTGCGCCCGAGATCACACCACTCGGACAGGTGGTCGATGCCGCGCAACGTCAGGCCGCCATTCGCGACATGGCGATTGAGGACACGCCGCTCGACGAGGTGATTCGTGCGCTGTACGCGACCGCCAAGCCAGAGAGCGTGTCGCCATGACCGCCGCGTCGTTGGCCAAGTACGCAGCGTTCTCGCGCATCTCAGCGAGCGCGGCCGGTCGCGAGCGCGGCGAGTTATTCGGCCGGATGGTGTTTTTTGCCGTGATTCTCGGCGTGTTCTCGAGCCTGTGGCGCGCGGCCTCCGAAGCCGGCCTGTCGATGACCGCCAATCCGAAATCGCTCGTCTGGTATCTGGCGACGACGGAATGGATTCTGCTCAGCGTGCCGCCGATCCATCTGGAGATACAAGCGGCGATCCGCCGCGGCGACGTCGTCTACCGGCTCGGCCATCCGGTTTCGTACGTGGTTGCAGAGTTCGCGAGCGGACTCGGTCTGCTGGCGGTGCGATCGCCGTTCCTGGGACTGACGGCGTTTCTCTGCGCATTCGCATTCACCGGCTGGACTCCGCCGCTGAGCGCACTGCTCTTCGTCGTGCCGTTCGGACTTGCGGCGAGCGCGCTGGTGACTGCGTTGTATCTCGGGATCGGCCTCCTCGCCTTCTGGCTTCAGGATGTCGCGCCGGTCTACTGGGTGTGGCAGAAGTTGATGTTTGTACTCGGCGGTCTGCTGCTGCCGCTCGAGCTCTATCCGACGTTGATCCAGCGAGCGGCGGCGTTCACACCGTTTCCGTGGTTGCTCGCCGCGCCGGCGTCGTTCATGTTGGGAACTCCTCTCGTATCGGCCAGCGCACTGGCCGGGTCGCTCGTTCTCTGGAGCGCCGCAACGGCACTCACGGTGTCGTGGATGTTCCGGCGCGCCGTATCGACGGTGACGATCAATGGCGGATAACAGTCTGTCGTTCACACGAGCCCTCGTCACGACCAACCTGAAGGCGGCGCTCGCTTTGCGCAGCGCGTTCGTCATTCAGGTGGTGTTCATGGCGCTGAACAACCTCACGTTCTTCGTGTTCTGGTGGGTGCTCATGGGACGCGTGACGACGATCCGCGGCTGGGCGCTGGGCGATATCCAGCTGCTGTTCGGCCTGGTTGCCGCCTCGTTTGGACTGACGATTACCGTCGCCGGCGGCGTCCGTCATCTCGCTCGCTTCATCGAGGACGGCGACCTCGATACGCTGCTGACGCGGCCCAAGTCAGTCCTCGTCCACGCGCTCGGCATGCGCGCGCAGCCGTCCGGTTTCGGCGATCTGATCTCCGGTCTCGTCTTCATCGCCTGGTCGGGACAAGTCTCCTGGCGAACAGCGCCGATTGTGATCGTGGTAATCGTCGCCAGTGCGCTTATTTTTGTGGCGTGCGGGGTGGTGTTCTTCAGCCTCGCGTTCTGGTTGGGGCGGGTTGAATCGCTGGCCACGCAGCTGTGGGAGCTGCTGATTACTTTTTCTCTGTATCCGGAACCGCTGTTCGGCGGGGCGCTGCGGCTCGTGCTCTTTACCGTGCTGCCGGCCGGATTTGTCGGCTACATGCCGGTCCGGATCCTGCACGCGCCGTCGCTGACGAACGTGGCAATCCTGGTGAGCGCTGCGATTGTGTACGTGTGTGTTGCGGCGTGGCTGTTCGATCGCGGTCTTCGACGCTATGCGTCGGGCAGCGGCTTCACCACGTTTGGATGACAGCGCGCTCTGCGCGAGATCGGAGGCGGCCCGCCGGGCACGAATGTCGGCGAGCCGTCTTTCCTGCTACTTCCAGTCAGTCGACGGGCATAGTACATTAGCGCCGCAATCTGCGAATCGCGAACTGCGAATTGCGAACCGCGAACCGCGAACCGCGAATTGCGAACCGCGAACTGCGAACTGCGAACTGCGAACTGCGAATTGCGAACTGCGAATTGCGAATTGCGAAACTTGAGATCAGCGCTCCAGATGTTCCCGTCTGCGATCGCCGCGGCGATCATTGCTGGTATCGCTGTCGGCCTCGATGCCGCAGTTGGCGTCACGGATGGCCCGAAGGGTGTGGTCGTCAACACTCGTACCGGCAAAGCATACGCGGCGTTTCCCGATCTCGGCATCGTCAAAATCGTCACTGGCGCCGCCGGACCTTTGGTCACGGTCAAGACTGGCGCGAACGTCAAGGACCTGACGATCGATCCTCGTACCGGCCGCGTGTATGCGATGAACCGCGGTCCGGGGACGATCTCCGTGATCGACCCGGGCAGCGACGCAATCGTCGACACGTTGAAGGCGGATCGGGGCAGCCTGACGGCGCTGAATCCTGCCACGAACAAGCTGTACGTGTCAGCGAGCACCGGGACCGACCCGTCCGTCATCGATCTGGCGACGAGGGAGAGCACGGTCATTCACGCCGGCACCGAGGGCAACGCGCTCTCGGTGAACGTCAAGGCAAACAAGATTTACTTCGTCGGCTACGAGGACAACTTCCTGACCGTCGTCGATGGCGCCACGAACCAGCCGACGCGGATCACGCTGCCAGGCTTCCATCAGTGGGATTCGGCATTCAATGAAACGAACGGGCATCTCTACCTGCCGACGCCGAATGACGATGCGGTAACGGTTGTCGATACGAGAACCAACCTCGTGTCCACCGTCGGCACGGGCAACGCGCCCATGGCGGCGGCGGTGAACGAGATCACCAACCGCATTTATGTCGTGAACTACGGCAGCAGCGACGTCACGGTGATCGACGGTGCGTCGAATCGGCCGATTGCGACGGTCAAGGTCGGGTGGTGGCCGCAGCAGATCGCGATCAACACAAAAACCAACATGATCTACGTAGTCAATACCCACGCGAACAGCGTCTCGGTGATTGATGGCCGGACCAACACCGTGGCGGCAACGGTGCCTGCCGACAAAGGGCCCTGGGCGGTCGCGGTCAATCCGGTGACCAACATGATTTATGTCGCCAATCGCCTCAGCGACAAGGTCACGGTGATCGACGGGCGCACGCATTCGGCGGTTCAGCGATAGGAAGAAGCGCTCGCCTCGACGTCCGGCCGGGGCTAGTCCAGGTGCCGGTCCCGCAGCGATTGAAGGTCCTTTTTCAGCGCCGTCAGATCCAACCCGCGCGGAAACCGGATGTGTCCGGCGCGTATCACCAGCCGCACGTACGGATAGCGATCCTCGGCGAGCATGGGAACACTATCTTTGTACTTGTGCCAGTCCTCGACGATGTGCGCCTGCTGCTCGACGTTGTAGGAATCCCAGGAATCGCCGGGGCTATACTCGTACCCCGCGCCGAATTTCTGCGCCCAAAACGAGCGGGCCATGATCCAGTTTGAATCGTTGAACATCTGCCACACGTGAGTCATCTCGTGCACGAACAGGTCGCAGATACGACCGAAGTTGGCGCACAACAGGCCGAGGGTTGGGCGTGGCGAGGTCAGGTCATTGAACGCGACGCTGCCAACGTTGATCGCATACCGCATGTTTGGCACCATCGAATTGCTTCCCGTGAAAAACGGTCCATCGTTCGTCCACGGTGCCCCGCCGACTCCCAGGCCGTTGGTAATCGCGATTGAGTCCCACGCCGGCAGCGTTTGGCCAAAGACCTTGCGGGCGAGCGCCTGCTCGTCCTGGTCCAGCACGCGTGCGAAGTCGGGCCGGTTCGCTTCACATTCCGGCGGCGTCAGGGTCGGAGTCGGCGCCACGGGCGGAGGTGGCGGCGTACCTGGCGGCAAATAGATGAATCCCCCTCGCCACCCGCCTTTTCCGCCCGTCGCTCCGGAAGAAAAGGCAAAGTTCTGGCCGTCGGGCGACAGTGCGCGGCAACCGACGTACTCGGTCAGGTACCAATTCACCTGTCGCGTAGCGAGTTGAAAATTGCGCTGCTTGACCAGCTTGACGCCTGGAAAATTGAACTCAATGAGATCCCAGGGGTCGATGCCGATACGCCTGGCAAGAGATATCCAGGTGTCCCCGGTGGTTACCGGATGGCGGATTCCTGCTGGTGGTATGTAGCTCTCGGCAACAGGTATCGGAGGTCTTTCCTGGTTCGGCATGTGGTCCCGCCTTCCTTCATCACCAAGTAATACGCAAACAGTCTGGCGATCGACTCCGAGTTGGTGGCCCAAGATGGAATCGTCACGGGGATAGGATCGAAATGACGAATGCTTACAGCGCCGTACCTCGGCTGTAAATTGTCATCGCGTCGACGCCGTCAGCGGCCGGCGGTGTCTAATAGCGCAGCTCTATATGAATCGATTCAAGCCCGTTCAGGTACTGCTGTCGCTTGCCGTCCTGCTCGCGTGGCCCTTCGCCGGCACGGCGGCCAAACCGGTGCCGCCGACGCGGCAACCGGCCGTACTGCTATCGCCTGCCGAGTTCCCTGACTACGATGCTGCCGTCTGGAGAGATGAACGAAACGGACTCGCGAACAAGTCCAGCTCCAAGCGGCTGACCGAACAACCAGCCAGCCCGGAAATCGGCGATCTTCTGGAACTCAACCGCGTCGACGATGCCCTCCGTGTGCTGCGCTCGATCGTTGACAAGCACCCTGAGAACATGTCGCGCGCTTTTGAAATAGTCGCGGAGCATTCTTCTCAATTCATCGATCACGCGCGTGGCTACCCGGACTCACTCCAGCAGCTCGTTGACGCCGCCCGCACAAAGCTGCCACGTTTGCCTCGCGAGGAGGCGGCGCGGGCTGAGCGCCAGCTCCTCCTGGTTGACAGGCAGCCTTCGCTCGCCAAGCGGCCCCCGTTCGCGGATCAGCTCCGAGCGTTTGTCCAGCAGTACGCGGGCACCCAGACCGCGCGACTCACCGAGGTCGACGTGATCGCGGTCGGGCTGCCGTTGCGCGCGAAGCTGGAGGCGTTGGACAAATTCGTGCGGGACCACCCCGGAACGATCGCTGCCGCGAAGGCGCTGCACGAAAAGGCCTTTCAGTTGAGCAGCGGCAACGTCTACCCGGACATCGAAGCTCGCGGTGCCGACCCGACGGCCAGGTTCTTCCGGCTACTGGACATCGTCAAGGAACTCGAGAGCGGCCGTTACCCGCCGTGTGAGTGGGTGGAGCGAGCCCCTTCCCTGGTGAGTACGTTTTACGCCTATGAACCGACCTACGCGCCCGCCAACATCGACCGGCAGCTTGACGCCTACCGAGCATTCGCGAAGACGCACTTCGCGGTCGCCGATCAATACCCGCTCATCACCGGAACGGGCTACATCATCACTACGAAGATGTTCGATCTGCTCAAACGCAAGGGTGAAGGGATCTCATCTTTAGATCGAGTGTTCGCAGAGTTCGAGCGCGACACTCCCGACGGTACGGCGGTTCAGTATTTGAGGGCGGTGTTCTATGTCCGGAGCATGAACTCGGAGCGCGGCGGTGAACGCGCAGCGTTGTTCCGGAAGGCATCCGAAGGCCTGCTGCGCCTTCAGGGGCAAGGTCACGGCTTGTATCACAGAAAGGCCCTGGCGACGCTCGCGTCCTTGTACTTCTCGGAACGTGAGTACGCAATCGCCCGGACGTATTTCAGGGCGTATGTGAAGACCTATCCTGACACGGCCTGGGCGTGGGTGGCGGCGTTGCGTGTTGGCCAGACAAGCGAATCGCTTGGCGAGGAACAAGCCGGCGTCGATGCATACCTGGCAGGAGCCTCACGTTACTCGTCCGTCCCACTCGCGCGCGTGTTGGGTCACGCGTACGCGGCACGCGGCTACGAAGCGCTCGCCCAGTTCACGACAGCGCTCCGCGAATACCAAGCGGCGCTGGCCGGTTGGGACCAGGACTACGGTCAGGTGTTCTCGCTGCACATCATCCAGGATTCCCGGGCGAACGAGAACCGCCTCGAGCGAAATCGGCCCGATGTCTCACTGTCCGCCCTGTCACAGAGGGTCGCACAACTCAACGCTTCCCTGAGCACTCCAGGCGGCGCGCTCCTTGAAACGGGCCGCTGGTCAGTGGACCACGGAAGATTCCGCGAAGCTCTCGTGCCGCTCGACCAACTGCTTTCACGCGATCGTTCGTCAGCAATGATTGCAGAAGTCCGCTACCTTGCGCATCGCGCACGGCTCGGACTCGCTTTGGAAATGGCGAGCGATCCAGCGCGCGATGACGCCGCCGCGCTCGCCGAGCTGGAACGCCTCACGAAGGATCCGTACGACTTTGGTGTGTGCGCAGCCAGGATCGCCGAGGCGTCGATCCTGTGGAGGAGAAGCGCGACCGCCTTGGCGGATTCACTGATGATGTCCGCACTGAACGAGTGGGACGGGCATCAGAGAGCCGAGCGCGAGAAACCACGCAGCAACGTCGAGCAAGACATTGCCGAGATCCGCACGCTGGTGTTTCGGCCCGACGGCGGCGGAGTGCTCTCCGGCTGGGCGCAAAACACGTTCTCGCAGCGGCCGTCGCCGACTCCGTTCGTCATCTTGAACCCGAATGTGTCCATCCGGGCGCCGGGTGCCGAGCGCAATCAGCGCTCGGTGTTCCAGTCATTCCGGGATCACAGAGTGCTGTTCATGACCGGGGAGCAGCAAGGCATCCTCAAGGACATTGTCCTGAAGGTGGGCGGCCCTTCCTCACCCGATCGCGCCACCGAACACGATCTTTTGAGCCGGTGGAGCAAGTTCTTTCCGACCGAGCGCATGTGGGGCGGCGTCGTCACCGACACCTATCCGCGCGTGTCGCTGGAAACGTATCCGATCATCACTGAATTGGAATTCCTCAACGCCGATCGCACCAGAGCCGCGGTGCGCGTCGTCGTTGGGGGTGAAGGCGCAACCGTTGTTCTTGAGAAAGATCAGGGAGTCTGGACAGCCAGATCGCTCGTCGACCGGTGGATTTCATGATCGAGCGATGGATGAGAACCCCGCCGCGTCATTTTTGGGCTGCGGGCTTTTCCTGCCGCGCGAAGGCCTCCGCAATCTTCAGCGCGATGGACTTGGTGTCCGCGAACCCGATGTTCGACGTCACGGCGACGACGAGCTTCCGCTCCGGAAACGTCATGAACGATGTCGTGCCGCCAAGGAAATCCCGTTTGGTGTCATGGCCAGCCAGCCGGGTAGGCTTGCCAGCGAGGGGAACAGCCTCGAGCGCCCAGCCCAGGCCGTAGTCGGTTTGCTGACCCGACGTGAGTCGCTGCGGCGCCTGGAGCATCTCGACGGTGGCGGGCTGCAACAGTGTGCTGCCGCCGATCGCGAGACCGAAGCGCACGAGATCGGTCGGGGTCGAGAGGAAGGCACCCGCGCCAGCGAAGCACGAATAGTCGCCCTCGCGCACCAGCTCCGGCCCGTAGCGGTTGTCTCCTGCGAACCTCGGGTGGTAGAACGTGACGCGATCCGAAATCGCTTCCTTCGAGGAATCAGGTGTTGTGTCTTCCATGCCGAGCGGTTCGAAGATCTGCGCGCGCATGAACGAAAGAAATGGCTTCTTCGCGATGGCTTCAACCGCCGCGCTCACCAGGATCCACCCATAGCTCGAACGACGGAACGCGGTGCCCGGCTCGAACCTCAGCTTGTCCTGCGCAAACCGTGGCAGCGCATCGCTCGTACGCTCGCAGTGCTCCGAGATTGGCTCCTCGTCACCGGCGTCGTTCCTGACGCCAGCCACCTGCCCCATGAGCTGACGCACCGTCACCGGCCACTGTTTCTTGGGAAAGTCAGGCACGTAGGTCTGAATCTCGTCGTCAAGATTCAGCGCGTGTCTCTCCAGCAACAGTCCGACGGCCGCCGAGGTCAGAGGAATGGACACGTCTGCGATCCTGAAGCGCATTTCTGGCGTGACCGCGACGCGGTTCTCGAGATCCGCCCAGCCAAAGCCTTCCGCCCAGACGATGTCGCTGCCGACACCGACCGCCACCGAGACTCCCGGCAGGTTTTGCTCGGTGAGACCGACGCGGACAACCTGCCGCCCCTGCTCCACGGCCCGCGTCCACTCCGGCAAGGGGGCGGAATGGGTCACCGATCGCACGCCGGTCGCGTCCGGGTGGATGGGTGTCGCTGTGACGCTGACGTAGGCGAAAAGGCCGAGAATCGCTGCGATCAGTCCGCCGGCGGCGATGACGAACAGCGCGAGCGCCGTGTGAAGTCGACGGTTGGACAATGTTCCTGAGCTCGATTGATTGGGAGACGCGTGCGCAACGGCTGGCAGCTCCGGTAACTTTACATTGCAAAGTTATTTGTGTCAACTCAGTCGTATCGCGCAGTCGGGAGCGGATTAGCGATTGGCGAGTTACTTACCGCCGGCGTTGCCTCCGCCAGCCCAGCCCACTTGCCAGCGCGGAACCCAAGAGCATGAACGTCCCCAGCGCTGGCACTGGCGGCACTCTCGAAGTCGTAGTGGATAGTCTCGTCCGCGGCCGAAGGACGGCATCGCGCGCGAGGATGCACGGTGCATTCCGTTGCAGGTTGAGTCGCGAACCCAGCCGTTTACAAGTGAAAAGTTAGAAGTCAAAAGTTAAAAGTGGTTCGACTTTCAACTTTTGACTTTTCACTTTCAGAATATCCGTGTGTAGTCAGCGTCGTTGACCGGCACCGCGATGACCAGGCTGCGGCGCTCGGTGCACGCGCGCCTCGCCGCGGACGCCAGCTCGTCGGGATTGGTCGTTCGCAGGCCATTCACCCCGCACGCGTCCGCCATCTTCACCGTGTCGATGCGACCGAACTCGGTGCGATACAACGGGAGTTTCTTCCCCGCCTGAGAGATCTTGATGAGCGAGTAGCTCCCGTCCTCGAGCACGATCGTGATGAATGGCGCACCCACGCGTTCGGCGGTTTCGAGCTCCTGCGCGTTCATCGAAAAGCCGCCGTCGCCGACTGCGGCCAACACTGGCGCATCGGGCCGCGCCAGCTTGGCACCGATCGCCGCGCTGAGGCCATAGGCCATTCCGGACAAGCCGTTCGACATCCAGAACGTTTCCGGTTCGCGGCTCGGCCAGTACTGTCCGAACAGGTACTTGTGTGAGCCGACGTCGGTCGTCACGATGGTTTCGGGCGGCATCACCGATGCCAGTGCCCCGACAATGTCACCGGGCCACATCGTCCCAGCCGACGCGGTTCCGTCGCCCAGCAGACGCGCTCGCCGGTCTTGGTACTCCTTGAATGCCGCCGGCCACAAACCGGGTGGAGCCTGCTCGAGCAGCGCGTCGAGCACCGACGCGTGATCGACGAGTGTCGCTCCAGACGGCACGATGCCGCCGGCATTTGGCGATTCGAGTAGCCAATGAATCGGTCGCTCGTCATGCCACGTCTTGTCGACCTCCACCGGATCCAGACCGAAGCCGACGACGAAATCGGCGGCGGCAATCGCGTCGCACATGATGCCGTCGGCCGCCATCCCGCCGACGACGCCGACGAAATTTCCGTCGGTCTCGTCGACGATGCCCTTGACCTTTGGCGTGACCGCGACCGGCAGATTCCAGGTGTTGACCCAGCGTCGCATCCGCGCGGCGTTGGCCGAGTCGATGCCCAGGCCAATCACCACCAGCGGTCGTTGCGCGTTGCCCAACGCCCTGGCCAGT